>JBBSGS010000011.1:0-22736 GCA_038253875.1 Chthoniobacterales bacterium | reverse complement strand
GCGAGCTGATACCTCCAGTGAGAAGGGCAGCGCCGCCCACGGCGGTTGTGCCCAGAAACTTTCGGCGGCTTAACGAATGATTAGAGCCGCGATTGTCGGAATTTTTCTTTTTCATATCGAATTTCTCCTGCCTGCGATGTTCTTTCGGAATTTGAAAGACCGTATTTTTGCAAAAAAGAAATGTAAAGCTGCAAATAAAAAAACAAAAGTTTACCACTCAACCAGACGCCGGCGCGGCTCTGACGAACCGTTGGGGTTCCGCGACTGCTTTAGGGTCGGTCGTCGTCAGTCCTTTCCTGACTCGGTCGCCGTTTTCTTGCGGAAGGCTGGGAGCGCGGCTTTGAACGCCCCCAGCTTTCCCGGATGCGCTGTGAAATACGGATGCAGACTAACGAAATTCGCGCGCACGCTCATGACTCCAGGGTACTTATCTCTGCGCGCGAGTCGGGACATCGCACCTTTCGAGGTCCCAGCCTTCTTACTTGAAGCAGGCCTCGGCTCCGCCTGCGTTACGGCTAGCTAAAGCGTGTCGTGCACTTTCTGAATGAAAGAGAAGGAAAACGTTCCTTCGCAATGCACGAGCGGCGTGGGCGGATCCGGTAGCCGGGAAGCGCGGGCGCCTCGCCCGCGGTTTTCGCGCCTCGCGAAAAACCTCTGGAGGCGCGCCGTGCCCGGGAGAATGCCACGTGCGCGATGTCCCGCGAGGCGTTCTCTTTCTGCGGCGCGCCGAATCGCCCCTCTCTGTGCAGTGCATCTCCGGACCGCATATTCTCTACCGTGGGAACCAAAAGGCACCGGCGCTACGAATCTCGTTAGGGGAATTGTCACAATCCACACGAGTATCGCCCAGCGATCGCCGGGGAATGTGAAGAAAAACAAGGAAAAACCGACCAAGGAGTAATATGAAAAAGTTTATCACGATATTAATTAGCTGTTCGCTGGCCGCTGGTGCGATGGCCCAGCAGGAGGATCAGGAGCCAACGCCGAAAAAGAAAAAGCACGATAACGCGCAGGCCGCGCAGGGGACCGAATCGCCGACCAAACCAGATTCCGAGCCGCCGGCTGCCAGACCGCACGCCGCGAAGAAGGCAAAAGAGCCAGCTGCCGCCACCGACACGACCAAAACACAGGCTCCTGCAGAAGAGTCGGTCAGCCCGACCCCGGCTGCCAATGCGCAGCCCGGGCGTCACAAGAAAGATCGGAACGCCGCGAAGGCACCTGCGACAGCGAAGGAGTCAGCCAGCCCTACTAATGCGGTCAGCCCGACTCCAGCTACAGCGAGTGCGGGGGCCGGGGCTCAAACTGCGGCCGCGCCGCAACCCAACAAGCCGAACGCCGGGACTAACAAGGTCTCAACCCAGTCGAAAAAGCCGGATGTCCAGGCGATCAAGGCTCAGCACGCCAACTTCCACGCCCAGCCAAAACCACAGCAGGTCCCAGCCGTTACGTTCAACCAAAACGTCCGGATTAACGGGAGCGAGCATTGGCAGGGCGAGCAGTACGCAGTGTTCCGCTCCTACCATCCGCAGATGCACGACCAGAACTTTTACCGTTCACATTATAGCCGGGTCGAGCTCATCGGTGGCGGCTACTATTACCTGGATGGTGGCTACTGGTATCCCGCCTGGGGTTACCAGCCTTCGGCCTCCTATTATGTCTACGATGGACCGATCTACGCCGGCGCCCATGCCGAGCCACCCGATAAAGTGATTGCCGACGTCCAGGCCTCACTGCTGGAGTTGGGGTATTATAAGGGAGAGGTGGATGGATTGCTCGGCCCGTTAACGCGCCAGGCGCTCACCGGCTACCAATCCGACAACGGACTTGTTGCCACCGCGGCGATCGATCAGCCAACGCTAGCGTCACTCGGGCTGGGCTAAGCCAGACTAGCTGCAACCAAAAGCCGCCAAGTCTGACACTTGGCGGCTTTTTCTGCTGTAGGGCAAGGTGAAGTCCTTTCACTGTCCTTCGACCTCTGCCCGCTGCATCCGTTGCGAGAAGGGCCGGTCTCGCCCCGAACGACTGCGGGCTGCGTCACGGGTTACGGCTTCGCTCCTTCTTCTCCTCCCCGATAGTGCCCTAGTCCGGCCTGACGATTCCGCTAGCGTTACATTTAGGGCAAATAATCTCCGTTCCGCCGATAACCGATAGTAATTTACCTGGTTCTGCACCATCTGTTGCCCCCCATTTGAACGAACATCTCTTACATTCCACCGCGGCACTCACAACATGGGTGCGAAGGGGTTCTGAAGGCATCCGGCTCGCTGTAATCTCCGGAGATTGGAGGTAAGCCCAGTGCACCTCCTCCACGACAAACTGATCTGTTTCCGTCCTCATAAGTGTATTCCCTTTGCCGCCATCGCGACTTTTGGCCGCAGCCTCTGATGCGACGACCACCCGTTCACGTCACGAAAATGTCACCATTGAGCCATCGCGTCACTTCAAAATCAAGGACACACCTTCTTTTCCTCTCCGCGGGATGTATTTAGACGACGATTGGCGGGGTGGAGGGGAAGTAGTAGATACTTTTTTGAGCGATGAAGCGATGCCCCCGACATTCTGGTTCGGACCCGGCAAGCGATTACCTCGAAGAGAGGTTTCCCAGCGCACCTGGATACATGCGCGAGACAAAAAGCGAGGCTCTTTCTCCGCGCACGGGTGGCCACCGTCGCAGCGATATCGTTGTTTTTTTGCGCACGGCTGGTCCCGTCGGCTCAGCAGGGCGGGCTCCAGTTGGTTCACGTCGATGAGGTAGAATTCCATGGCGGGGGCAAGGTCTTTGAGATTGTTGCTCGACAGACTGGCCCGCGTAAAGGCGGCGGAGAGGAAACTGTCTTCCAACTTCTGGATACCATTTTGCTGGGTATAGACTTGGAGATATCGAACGCCAAATCCGGCTTGAGCCAGGATAAGGCTTGCGTGGCCAAGGCCAGATCCCAGGCGGTATGTTCGAAGACCATCGGGCGCATCCCTTCAAAGTGGACGCTCTTATTGAAGCGGTCGTCGCTCGGCGGTTCTTTTCTCGCGAGAAATTCGTGCAGCTCGCGGGCGAGAGTCTCGTGATATTGGCGGTAGCTCTGTTTGGCCACGCGATTGGCTTCCATTTCTCCGGCGAAGTTACGCAGGGCGGCCTGGCCCAGCGCGCGATGCTCGCGGTCCTCGTGCCAGTTGTTCGCCCAGAGAGCGAGAAAAACGCCGACGGTAATCAGCGCGACTTCGAAGAACAGGTTGAGGAACGACCTTCGATGGTCTTCGTCGCTCAGCCTCATGCGCGAGAGTATGCCCGGGTAAGCCGATGCTTCAAGCTCTCCGAATAAAAGGGCAATCAAAGGAATCAACGCTACTTTCGACGCAGTCTGACGCTTTTCGGAAAAACGAAAGCCTCGAGGATAACGCCAATTTCCCTGCCAGTGGGAAACTCGCAATTTGGAATAGGAAATTTGATGCCGCATCCCGCAATTCCGGGCAATTCCGTTTGAAACTGCCCGGTGGCGGCGCAATGGGGAATGCCTAACGAGCGTAGGACCAGCCCGGACGAAAGGTAACTCGCTGTTGGTCGATCTCGCCGCCGCGCCCGAGGAAGTACTGGCGCACCTCTTCGGGATAGAAGCGGCCATCGTTCTCGCGATTAAATCCCAACTGGATGCGGCCGCCGGGCTTGAGCCGCGTCTCGAGATCATCGAGGAAAAATTTCCACTCCGCCGGCGCCCACAGGGCCCGGCTCTTGTGCCCATTGAAGCAGATCATGAACGCGGTAATGAGATCGAACTTGTGGTCGAAAGCGGGCAGCGGCTCGTAGGCCTTCACCCGACAGATGACTCGCGGTATCCCAAGCATCCGAGTCATCTCGTCGTACATAGGTAACTCATCGAGATCGAGCCCGAGCGGATCGTGACCGAGCCATTTGCAGATGAAAAGGAAGTAACCGGCGCCCGACCCGATATCGAGAATCTGTTTTCGCCGTCCCCAGTCGAGATCGAGCTCGTGAATCCTCTGCAGATTGGTGCGAATCCATCGTTTGAGGTCGAGATATTTTGGCCAGGCATCGCCCGGGTCGTCCACCGCATGGCGATCGTAAATCGCCTGGAATTTTTCCCGATCGATGGCCTTGAAGATCGCTTCGTCGAGGGCAAAAACGAAACGGCGGCTCAGGAGGACGACTCCTATATGTTGGCGCGCGCTCCGCAGAACGAGCGGGTTCGTGAGTTTCTTGAGCTTGTGCGAAAAGCGCATAGGTGCGAAGGCGCTATCTCCAGAAGCGGTTAAGCGGTTTCAAAACTGAATTCGTCATGCCAGCGTCGGGAGTTTCGCCCTCATCCTAACCTTCTCCCCCCAGGGGGAAGGAACCACCGCTCCCTTTGGAGAGGGTTCCCCGACTTTTTGCCACCACTTCTAGGCCGAGGGCGGCTGAAGTCAAAAGCGGCTCTCAATCTTCACTTAGATCCGCCAATTTCAGCCAAAGGGATCTGATGTTCCCGTTTGCAAGAATCAAGTCGCGCGCGCTACCCGAATATACGCCGGACAACGCCGACCAGCAGCACCAGGGCAGAGAGCGCAACGACGATCAAGGCAGCGTAGACGATGCGATCCTGCAAACGAGCCCGCCGTGCGGCGTAGGCGTAGGGTATGCGAGTAAAAGAGACCATGGTGTAAAGCGGCTGATAAATGCCGGGAAGCCATCCTTCGAGGGTTTGATCGAGCTTCTTCTTCGCCCGGAAGAAGCGCGAGGCAGTCTTGTCGCGCATCTCGATGAAGTTGTGCACGGCGAGGTCGGCAAGGGCATCGGCGTTTTTTTTGCGCCGGGCGAAATACTCCGCAAAGGCTCGCTTACGTTCGTTAGGGAACGCGGCCATGCATTCGTCCAAGACGACGCAGTCTTCAAAGGCGGCATTCATCCCCTGTCCATAGAACGGCACTACCGCGTGTGAAGCATCCCCCAGGAGCGCGACCTTGTCTTCGGAATACCAGGGCGCACAGCGAATTGTCACGAGTGAGCCGGTGGGGTTGGCGTTGAAATCCTTGAGCAACGACGGCATGAGCGGGACGGCATCAGGGAATTCCTCGTCGAAAAAGCGCTGCACTTCGTCGTTGGTTCGGGTAGTTGCAAAACTGCGCGGCCCCTCGAACTCCCAGAAGAGTGTGCAGGTAAAAGAGCCATCAGGATTAGGCAGGGCAATCATCATGAAACTACGGCGTGGCCAGATATGAAGCGCGTTCTTTTCCATCTGCCACAGGCCCTCAGGTGAAGGTGGGATGGTCAGCTCCTTGTAGCCATGAGGCAGATAACTCTGGCTATACTCAAACCGGTTGAGACGTTGCATCGCCGCGCGCACCGCGGAGAAGGCGCCATCGACTCCTATAACGGCGTCCGCGCGCGCGCTGCTGGCAACGTTAGTCTCGGTCTGGACGAAATGCGCGGCAGGCGCGTCGAGGTCGACGTCGGTACAGCGCTGGTTAAACATTACCCGGACGTTTGGGTAGCGCTGCGCGGCCTCGATCACCACCGTGTTGAGCACGTCGCGTCCGATGGAGTTGATGCATTTGTTCGGATCGCGGTCGTAGGGTGAAAAGTGTAGCGCGCCGGACCTGTCGTGAATCATGCGGCCGCGCATCGGGATGGCGTGTCGCAAAACTTCGTCGGCGAGATCGAGCTGTTGCAGAGCATGAATTCCGCGCGCGGAAAGGGCCAGATTGATGGAGCGCCCGCCGATCGTATTACCCGCGCGCGGATCGGGCCGGCGCTCGAAAAGATCGATCTCGTAACCGCGACGGCCCAGGAAACCAGCGAGCAATCCCCCGGCCAGGCCGCTCCCGATAAGGGCAAGTTTGGAACCCATGCAGGCTTTACCGTGACTATTTCTGGCAATTTGCCAAGCGCCGGCAGTTGCGGCATCCTCCCTCTCTCGGCCTCGAGTGGCACTCTGACTGCTAATCAAATCATTCCGCCGTTATGAATCCTCCACCGCAACCCGAAGGCTCCCAGCAGGAGAAAACCTTCGAACTCAAAGCGATCCTTGTGGTCGATGACGATCAGCAGCTCGCCTCCGCTTTGCAATGGATTTTGGCCGACGAGAATTACCTCGTGGATGTCGCCTTCGACGGCGAGGAAGCGATTCTCAAGGTGAAGGCGCACGATTACGATGCCGTGATCTGCGACTTGAAAATGCCGCATCTGCGGGGCGACGAATTCTATCTCAAGGCGAAAGAGATGCGCCCTCCCCTTGCTGACCGCTTTATCTTCATCACCGGTTACGCCACTGATCCCGCGATCAGACACTTCCTCATCGAGCAGGAAGTGAAATTTCTGGTGAAACCGTTTGCCATCCCGGGTTTGATCAGCTGCTTGAAAGAGTTACTCGGTTAGTCCCCTGTATCGGTTAAACCAAGCCGAGGTCCTTTCGCAAGAAACTGGACGCACGGAAGCGCGTCCCTCCGGAGGGACATGCTTCCGCATGTCCAGGCTCTGCGGCGGAGGGTTAGCTCCTAGTGTCGCACTGCCGCGCAGTGGGCGGAGGCTGTTAAGACTAGCTGTGCTCGGTAAGAATCTGCGCGCAGCGCCAGACTTCGTGGTAGGTGTTATAAAGCGGCGTTGGCGCGGCGCGAATGACGTTTGGTTCGCGGAAGTCGCACTTAACCCCTGCGGCTTCAAGTTTTTGGAAGAGTTCCTTCGGACAATCGTGTACGAGTATTGAGAGTTGGCAGCCGCGTTCATTGGGTTCCCGCGGGGAGATAACCGTAAAAAGTCGCGAAGACTCCCGCTCGAGCAGATACTGTAGATAGCCGGTGAGCTGGACCGATTTCGCGCGTAACGCTTCCACTCCGCCCGCTTCGTCGAAGAGCGCAAGCGACGCCCGCAGCGGCGCCATCGCGAGGATCGACGGGTTACTGACCTGCCAGGCATCGGCCGACGGCACCGGCACGAATTCCGGCTCGAGCTGCATGCGAAAACGCGTCGCCGGATCGTTCCCCCACCAGCCGGCCAACCGCGGGAGCGTCCGGTTGCGCGCGTGTCGCTCGTGCACAAAGGCGCCAGCTACTGCGCCCGGGCCGGCATTAAGATACTTATAAGAGCACCAAACTGCGAAATCGACATTCCAATCGTGCAAGGCCAGAGGCGCGTTGCCTACCGCGTGGGCGAGATCGATGCCAACGGTGCAGCCGCAGCGCTGCGCGACCGACGTAATCCGGGAAATATCAAAGAGCTGGCCGGTAAAGAAATTCACGCCCGCGAAAAGGACGAGCGCGATTTGTTCGCCCTGTTCTTCGAGGAGCGCCTCGATATCTTCCTGGTGCAGGGCGAATTCACCCGCGCGCGGTCGCGCGAGGATAAGGCACTCGTCGGGATGAAAGCCATGGTGCGCGAGCTGCGATTTAATTGCATAGGTGTCCGAAGGAAAGGCCGGCTCTTCCATCAGAATTTTGCAGCTCGCTTGCCTCGGTCGATAAAACGTGGCCATCAAGAGGTGCAGATTCACCGTCAGGCTGTTCATGCAGACCACTTCGTTAGGCAAGGCGCCAACCAGCCGGGCCACCGGCTCGCGCAGGCTCTCGTGATAGGAATACCACGGAGTGGCCGCATCCAGGTGTGCGTCCACCGCCAGCCTTGCCCAATCGTCCAGCTCTTGCTCAACGATTTGCCGCGTCGCCTTCGGCATGAGCCCGAGAGAATTGCCGACGAAGTAAATCAGCGGTTGACCGTCCGCACCGAACGGAATGTGAAAACGATCGCGGAACTTAGCGAGCGGATCCTCGCGATCAAGTTGCAGAGCAAACTCTTCTTCAGCGGAATAGGTCAACGGTATCATGCAGTGGCAAAGTTCCACCCGCCTACGACGAAATTTGCGGCGTGGCAAGGCCAAGGCCGGCGCTTTTGCTCTTTACGGCCTCGGAACCCTCCTTACCTTTCGCGCCAATTCATGCAGTACGAAGATAATCCGGTCAGCATTAAGTATTACGTCAAGCGCTACATCTTGAAGCATCGTCAGGAGTTCGCCGGCAAAGTGGTGATCGACACGCCGGCCGGCTCGGGAACGACCTCCAGTGCTTTCCGGGACGCCGGCGCCGAGGTGCACGCCTACGATCTCTTCCCCGAATACTTCACGGCGAAAGGGCTAACCTGCGAGCGGGCCAATATCATGGAAGGCCTGCCGGTCCCCGATGGATTCGCCAACGTTGTCTTTTGCCAGGAAGGCATCGAGCACTTTAGCGATCAATACCGGGCGTTGCAGGAATTCAACCGTCTCCTCAAAAAGAATGGCTCCTTATTCATTACCACGCCTAACTACTCCAATCTTAAGTCAAAGCTGAGTTACTTTCTCTTCGAGACTGAATATCTCTTGAAGACCATGCCGGCGAATGAGATCGACTCAATCTGGATGGCGGACAAGTCCCGTACTGATGAGATCTATTTTGGGCATCTCTTTCTTCTCGGCATCCAGAAGCTGCGCCTCCTCGCCAAACTTTCGGGATTCAAAATCAAACAGATTATTTTCACCAAGGCCTCTAGCACGTCAGTGGTGCTGTTACCCTTTGCCTATCTCTTTATTCTCCTCACAAATTGGTGGACCTATCGGAATCGCGTCCGCCGCGATCACAGCATTCCCGGTTCACCTTCCGAGACCTTGTATCGGGAACTGATGCAACTCAACGCCAACGTCCCGCTCCTCATCGACAGACATCTTTTCATTGAATTCGAGAAGGAAGCGGACCTGGCCGCGGTGAACAGCAATCTCCGTGGCCGGCGACGGCACGCTGGGTATAACATCATTACCTAGTATGCCGAAAAGGAACACGCGTCACCGGCGCCGACGCGACGGCGCGTAATCCATCGGTTCCGCCTTTGTCGGCGGGACGAGCACGCCGCCAATACCCTGCACTTCGAGCTTGCCCGCGCGCCATCGGTTCCTTTAAGATCCAGGGCCATGAAAGCGCTCCCCGGCACGCTGCAAGGCGGCGGGGCACCATTTGTCACGACTCGTTGGAGTGTCATCACGGCCTGCAACCAACTCTCGCAGGAGGAAGCGCACGCCGCTCTCACACAACTTTGTCAAAGCTATTGGTCGCCCCTTTACAGCTTTGTGCGCGGTCGTGGCTACGATCGGGCTGACGCGCAGGATCTCGTCCAAGGCTTCTTCGCCTTCTTATTGGAGAGCAAAGCCTCTGCGCAGACCGATCGCGCCAAGGGGAAGTTTCGCTCCTTCCTGCTCGCGTCGATCAAACATTATCTCTCGGATGCGTGGGATCGAGAACGTGCCATTAAGCGCGGTGGCCGGCGTGGGTTCGTCCTCCTCGAGGAGGACACGAACGCGGCCGAAACGCTCTACGCGAGCGAGCCTGTGACGGCCATTCTCGACGAGGAACAGCAATATGAGCGGCGCTGGGCCGCGACCCTTCTCGCCCGCGCGCTGGAACGTTTGCGGGCGGAGTTGCGGAGGGCCACAAGGACCAACTTTTTACTGGATTGAAACATTTCTGACTGGCGGAGTTAGCCTGCCTAACCAGAAAGAAACTGCGGCGCGGCTCGCGATGCCGGTCGAGACTTTGCGCAGTCACCTGTCCCGTCTGCGGGCACGTTATCGCCAGCTTCTACGCGAGGAAGTCGCCGCCACCCTCGGCCTGGCCGATGATGTCGACGAAGAGCTTGCACCATCTCTTCGGGATTTTGATCGCCGATATCTAGCGAAAGAACCCTCCCATGCCTGCCGCCGAGAAAGATCTCCTCGTTGCGAGCAATGCGGCAGCACGCTGGAAGGCGCGGCAAGTTTGTTAGGCTGCCTCAATTGCCTGCGTCTTGCCGTCCTCGGCGAAGAGGCATCGAGGGTCGCCGCTTTCAGCATCACGAAGTCTGCCTGCGTGATGACGGCGCGCTTGATGAGTTGGGCCATGGAGCGATGGGCATCACCTATCGCGCGCTCGATGTGAATCTCGGATCGACCGTCGCGCTGAAAGTGATCAGCGCCCGTTACTCCGGCCAACCTGCGGCTCGCGAACGTTTCCGGCGCGAGGCTCGCGCGGCCGCGCAGCTTCGTCATCCGAACGTCGCCAGCGTTTTCCATTTCGGCGAGACCGCTTCGGACGAGTGCTTCGACGCAATGGAGTTGATCGAGGGCGAAACGCTGGAAACGCGCGTCCACCGCGACGGTCCGCTGCCGGTGCCAGTCGCGCTTGAGATTGCCACCCATGTCGCGCAAGCGCTGCGGGCAGCCGAGGCGCACAAGCTGGTGCATCGCGATCTGAAACCGAGCAACTTGATGATCGTCGCCGATGAGCCAGGTGGAGCGGATTCGGTCGTGGTCAAAATGATCGACTTCGGCCTGGCTAAAGCCGTCGCCGCGCGGCAAAGCGAGTCTGATCTGCACGGGGGATTTTCGGGAACGCCCGACTTCGCCAGCCCGGAGCAGTTCAACCCGGCCCGAAGATCTCTCGACTCCCGCTCCGACATTTACTCGTTAGGCGCAACTCTCTGGTTCCTCCTTTGCGGCCGGGTGCCTTTTGCCGGTCGCGCGACGGCAGAATTGAGTCGCCCGATACCGGTCGAGCAACTCGTTCGCGCGAAAATTCCGAGACCCGTCATCGCCCTTCTCCGCTCGATGCTGGCGTTCGATCCCGCCGCTCGACCACAATCGGCGAGCGAGCTGTTAGTCGCCCTCCGCCGTTGCTGCCGAGCGGGTGTCGCCGCCTCGCGTCGTCGCGGGATGCTGGCGGGAGCCGTTCTCGCCCTCGGCCTGCTCATTCTCGGCGGAATCGCCCTAACGAACCATTTTGGGAACGGTTCGTCTCCCGGCTTCGCCGCCGCAGTGCCTGAGCAGAGCATCGCCGTTCTGCCTTTTGAAAATCGGAGCGCAGCGAAAGAGGACGCTTTCGTAGCGGACGGTGTTCAAGACGACGTGCTCATGAGCCTGGTCAAGGTAAAGAACTTGAAAGTCATTGGTCGCTCCTCCGTGATGAGCTATCGGAATCCAGGTAAGCGAAACCTGCGCGAAATTGGCCGGGAGCTGAGCGTCGCTCATGTCCTGGAGGGAAGTGTGCGGCGTCTGGAGGACCGGGCCTCATTCACGCCAATCTCACCGATACTCGCGACGTTTAGCAATACAGCCGGCATCCTTAACACTGCCAGCGGCGGTAGCGACCACCGGTATCCAAAATGAGGCCATTGGTACTGCGGCACTCTTTAGCAACACCACCGGCAGCGATAACATCGGCTTGGGCCTTGGCGCCGGCGCCGCACTAACCACAGGCAGTCACAACATCAATATCGGGAACCTTGGGGTTCCTGGCGAATCCAATGTCATCCGTATCGGTACGCAAGGAACTCACGCCCGCACATTTATTGCCGGCATAAGTGGAGCACCTCCGATTGCGGGAGGTGTCGCAGTTCAAGTAGGTCCGCACGATCGCCTCGGCCCGGTCGTCCCCTCGGAGCGTTCAAGGATACGATCAAGCCCATGGACAAGGCGAGTGAAGCGATCCTCGCGCTCACACCGGTGACCTTCCGCTACAAGCCCGAGTTTGATCCGGACGCCATCCCGCAGTTTGGCCTCGTGGCCGAGCAAGTGGCAATGGTAAGCCCCGATCTGGTAACTCGTGATGAGCAGGGGAAAGTCTACACCGTTCGCTACGAGGCGGTGAACGCGATGTTGCTTAACGAGTTCCTCAAGAGCACCGCAAGGTCGAAGAACAGGAAGCAACGATCAGCCAGGTAAAATCAACTCTCGCCAAGCACGAAGCGACCATCGCGCAACAGCAAAAGGACTTCCAAGTGGCTGTAGCGAAGCAGCAGAAGGAAATCAAAGCCCTTATTGCAAGTCTCAAAGCGCAGGCGTCGCAAATCCAGAAAGTAAGCGACCAGCTTGAAGTGAGCAAACCTACATCGCGGGTGGTCGCCAACAATCAGTAAAGTTGCAAAGCCCAGCCACCGGTCGTATTCACAATCAGCCGCCGGGCTTAACAGTCTGGCGGCTCTTTGTTTGTCGCCACGCCGGGACAAGCGAATTCAGAAAGGGAGGCGGCGGAACTTCTCGGAGCTTCCCCGCCACTTTTTTGCAACGCCGGCAACTTTTTTCTTTTTGGAAGGAGTGAAACCAAATTCGTTCAAGCCGAACGGAGCAACCAACACAACCAACCATGGAAAAATCAAAACATATGAGAACAATCAGCTTACTAGCAGCAATGTTCCTGACCGCGGCGCACTCTGGCCCCGCGGCGGAAGCGGGACGGATACCCTTAAATGGCAATATCCAGGCGAATGAAAATTACCAGGTGTTCGGCGATCCACCGTTCATGGTTTTTGTGAATACAGGCGGCACCGCAGACACCACGCTGGGTCCATTCACACTGGCGGTCACCGCCATTGTGACCTTGCGGTGCTCTTTGAGGAACTCTCGTTAAGCAACATCGCGTTCACCGCCTCGTAGCGAACGGTGTAGACTTTCCCCTGCTCATCACGAGTTACCAGATCGGGACTTACCGTTGCCACCTGCTCGGCCAGGAGGACAAACTGCGGGATGGCGTTCGGATCAAACTCGTGTTTGTAGCGGAAGGTCACCGGTTTGAGCGCGAGAATCGCTTCACTCGCCTTGTTTTGCCGAGGTAGGGGAATCCGGGTTACTCGTTTCATCGCAGCCAACGGTGACAGTATTTTCGCTTGCGGTACGGGAAGGGCTCTTGAAGCACCGAATCCCGACGTCAGATCCATCGTCGAAACGAACACCATTACGGGCGGGACGGGGCGGTACGCTGATACTAAAGGCAGCTTCACCGTGAACCTATTGGTGAATATTGCGACCGGCAGCACCTCTGGTTCCGTCAACGCCTCCGTCATCGTCAGAGGGCATCAATGACGCGTCAGTGATGGACCGAGTACCGATCGACTTGGGTATCACATCGCGGTAATGCGCGACGCCGAAGCTCTTGGCGTCGCGCTGTTAATTTCCCGGGGCGATCCCCCCTCCGGCGGGCGGTCAACATCGGTACGGCCAACGTCACCCGTTCGTAGACGCTCATTTTCGGGAATCAACCCCTAAGATAAGCGCTGCATCGGTGACGACGTCGACCTAACGACTCAAGGCGGGTGGCTTTTCCTCAAGTTCCGCCCGCCTCAGAAACGTCAACCGGCGGCTAACTCGTTGCACCTTCGCAAGTCCAACTTGCCCGTCGCTAGCACCGGGATCGCTTCCACGCGCCTAACGATTTTTGGAATCCAGAGATTGGGCACGCCGGCGGCCTGCAACTTTTCCCGCAGCTCCGCCTGATCGATCTCAATCGTGCTCAAGATCAGGAGCGCTTCCCCTTTCGCCTCGTCCGGCGCGGAGGCGACCGCGATTGTCCGCTCGCCTTCGTTGCCGAGGCCGAGCGCGGCAAGGATTTTCTGCTCGACCGTTTCATGCGGGACCATCTCGCCGCCAATCTTTGAGAAGCGCGAGAGTCGGCCTTCGATAAAGAGAAATCCGTCCTCGTCGAAGCGACCAAGGTCGCCCGTTTTCAACCAGCCATCCTGCAGCACTTCGGCTGTTCTTTTGGGATCGTCGAGGTAGCCTTCGAATATATTCGGACCGCGCAGCCAGAGCATGCCGGTTTCGTGGAGAGCCAACTTTTCGCCGGTGTCGGGACAGCGAATCTCGGCCGCAATCCCCTGAGCCATTTTTCCGACGGAGCCCGGCCGATTGGATGGCTGCACCGGCTCGCCCGGCGCCCCCGGTTCCGGATCGGGCAGATTCGTGCTTACGACCGGCGAGGTTTCCGTAAGGCCGTAGCCTTCGTAGACCGGTTTGGCGAAGCGTTCCTCGAAAGCTGCGGCCAGACTGCGCGGCAATTTCTCCGCGCCCGTGATCGTTAGGCGGACGCTCGCCATTTGCGCGCGCTCGGCTTTGCGCAGATAGCCGCGGAGAAAAGTCGGCGCCGCGAGCACGATGGTGACGCGCCGGCGCGAAATCAATTCTGCACACTTGGCCGCGTCGAGCGGATTCGGATAAGTCGCGATCTGCACACCCTCGATGAGCGGGAACCAAAGCGTCACCGTGCAGCCGAAACTGTGAAAGAACGGAAGCGACGCGAGGATCAAGTCGTCCGGTCTCGCGTCCAACATTACGCGAAATTGCGAGACGTTGCCGACGAGATTGCGATGACTCATGATGACCCCCTTGGGATCGCCCGAGCTGCCGCTGGTAAAAAGAAGGACCGCTTCGGCGCGATCGCCTTCCCGCGGAATGCCGAGCATCCGGCAAAGCAGGCCAGCCGGGAGAAAAAGAGCGGCCATCCACCAAAGGAAGACCTGTCGCTTCAAACGCGGGAGCAGCTCATCCAGGCGCACGACTTTTTCCGGCCACGGGAAATCCGTTAGGCGCTGGACGAAGGCCTGGGCGGAGATCGCAGTCGTTAGGCCGGCAATCGCCTGGGCGCGCTCGAGCGCGCCGCGACCACTGGTGAAATTCAATCCGACCGGCACCTTCCCCGCGAGCACCACCGCCAGGTTCGCGACCACGCCGCCTTTGCTCGCGGGCAGAACAATGCCGACGCGCCGCTCCGCGCATTCCTTGCGCAGGTGGCGGCTCAAGGCCGCGGCGGCGCCGAGAAGCTTCCCGCGACTGAGCTCGGAATTGTCGAGCCCGTCGATCACTGCGGTGCGAAAAGGTTTGCGCTTGAGGCCGCGCACCGCGGCCGCGCCGAGATGTTCGCGCAAAGAGGAGCGGCGGCTGTAACAGCGTTCCCCGAGCTTCAACAACTGCTCGCGCACCGTCGCGTTGTCGGCGTCGTTATGCGCGAGCGGCGCGCCAAATTCCACCGCCACGGGATAGGGAATTTTGCGCGGCCATTTTGTGAAAAAGCGCTGGCCTTGATAGGAAAAAATCGACCCCCACAATTGATCGAGCCAGACCGGCACGACCGGCCGTTCCGCTTCGCGCGCGATGATTTCGTAACCGCGCCGAAGCCGCTGCAAAGTGCCGGAGCGGCTCAGTTGCCCCTCTGGAAAAAGGCAGACGATCTCGCCCGCACGCATGCGCGCGGCGGCGAGGCGCATCGCTCCTTTGGCCCGGCGCGAAGTGATCGGGATGCAGCCAACCGTGCGTAAGATCGGATGAAGTATTGGATTTTCGTAATACTCCTGGTCGATCAGGAACCGGATCGGGCGCGGACAGGCTAGGAGGAGAACGATCGCGTCGACCCAAGTGATGTGGTTAGGCAAAAGCAAAAAACCGCCGGCCGGCAACTGCTCGCGGCCGGCGACGCTGACGCAATAGATGAGCCGCGCCAAGGCAAGTCCAAAAAAACGGAGCGTGCGCTCGGCGGCGGAAATCGGCGGCATCTTCTTTTAGGTTTACAATCCGGGTCGTGCCCACTGCAATCGGCAAATCGATGAGGAGCGCATCGCAAGTCAAACCCGGCGCTTACAGCGCGCTCGCTTTGTTGCTCGGGATCAATCTTTTTAACTACATCGACCGCCAGGTCCTGGCGGCGGTCGAGCCGGAAATTCGCGCCACTTTTTTTGCGCCTAACGACCCTAACGCCATGGCCAGCACCGGCCTTCTTGGGGACGCCTTTCTTGTCACCTACATGGTGAGCGCGCCCCTGCTCGGCTGGTTGGCCGATCGTTTCTCGCGCTGGCTCATCGTGGGCAGCGCGGTCGCGCTCTGGAGCCTGGCCAGTGGCGCTACCGGGCTGGCCGGCAGCTTCGCCATTCTCTTCGGCACGCGCATCCTCGTCGGCATCGGCGAGGGCGGATACGGCCCGGCCGCGCCGACGATTTTGGCCGATGCTTTTCCGGTCGAAAAGCGCGGGCGGATTATGGCGATCTTCTGTTCCGCCATCCCGGTGGGGAGCGCGCTCGGTTATGTTCTCGGTGGACAAATCGGCGCCCGCTACGGCTGGCGCTGGGCTTTTTATTTGGTCGTCTTGCCCGGCCTTTTGTTGGCGCTGCTATGCTTTTTCCAGCGCGACCCGGGGCGATCCTCCGAGCAGAAGAGTGCCGGCCGAAAAGGGATTGCAGATTATTTGGCGCTCTTCCGCATCCCCTCCTTTGCCTTCAACACTTTTGCCCAGGCAGCCATGACTTTCGCTGTCGCCGGCCTCGGTTTTTGGATCGCGGAATATTTGCGCTTTCGCGGTCAACCGTCGGCCGCCGGGAAGACTATGTTTGGCGCGATCACGGTGGTGGCCGGGCTTGCCTCCACCCTTTTCGGCGGCTGGCTCGCCGACAAGTTGCGCCCCAAATTTCCCAGCGCCGATTTCCTGGTTTCCGGCGGGGGAATGATTGCCGCCTGCCCGGTTTTTATCGCAGGCCTCTATCTGCCATTTCCCGCCGCCTGGGTGGCGATGTTCGTTTCGATCTTTTGTCTTTTCCTCAACACCGGTCCTTCCAACACCGCTATCGCAAATGTCTCCCTCCCATCAGTGCGCGCAATGGCCTTTGCCTTGAATATCTTTGTCATTCACGTCCTCGGCGATCTCCTCGCATTCCCCTCCATTGGATTCGTCGGCGGCCATTCCAATATCCGGATCGCTTTTCTTTTCGTTACCGGGGTGATGCTCGTCTCCGGCCTGATCTGGATCGCTGGGATGAGATTCCTCGGTCGCGACGCCGCCCGGGTCGAAGCGGCCGAGAACGCGGCCTAACGACAACCGCCTGTTCGTTAGGGCGTGGGCGTCGGACTTGGAGCCACCGTGTTCGCCGTATGCGGCTGCGTGCCGGCGGGCGAAGCACTCGGGAGCGGCGTCACCGTAGCCGTCGGCTCCGGCGACGCTTCCAATGGAGTGACTGTCGCGGTGGGGCGTGGTCCCGCTGGAATGCTCGGGCTTGGGATCGGGCTATTACCTTCGTTAGGCGTTTGCGCTTCCGCGACTGCGAAGATCACCACGAGCGCCGCCAGCCCGAGCGTGCTCTGCAATAGCTTTGTCATCGCAACAGCTTCGCGAGCGGACCGGGCGGCGGATGTAGCCGCGCCGCTTAAAAGAGCGGCGCGTTGTGCTCGCGCAGGTGCACATCGTTCGCCTCGGCCGCCGCCAAAGCGATCGCGGCCTCGTTAGGCTGGCCGATCCGATGGAGAAGTTCACTCATCATCTGCCAGCTCTCCGCCCGATATGGCGCCACCACGATGCAGGTTTTCAGTTCCGTAATCGCCCGATCGGGAAAACCAAGATCGGCGAGCGCTTTGATGTATCGTTTTTCGATCGCCCAGTTCGCCGGCCCGAGGCGAGCGGCCAGGCGCAGCCGTAGCAAATTGACTTGTCCGCGCTCCCGGCTCTCCAGGACCGCAAGGCTCTCCTGCGCGCTCGCCTCCATCGCCGGAGGTCCCGTGATCTTTTGCAGCAGCGCCCGTGCGCGCGGCCAGTCACGTTGCTTCATCGCGACCGCTCCGAGATTGAGCAAGGCAAGCGGATTGCCCGGCTCTTTCGCGAGCGCTTTCGCCAGCGCGCGTTGCGCCGCCGGGAGATGGCCATCGTTCAGTTCCAGCGCGCCGAGGTTGATCAACATTCGGGCCGAATCACCGCCGTCTGCGATCGTGCGCGTGACGAAAGTGCGCTGGTCCACCCAATCGAAGCTGCGGGCAAAAGTGCGCGCCGGGAGGAAGAGCAGCCAGGTCGTTAGGCAAATCCAGACCACCCGCGACCGAAGTAATCCCGATGAATCGAGCGCCGCCAGCGCGCCCAGAAAAAGAAAAGCGCTCGGCAGGTAGAGCCAATGCTCGGCCACCGTGGCGTTCAAGGTGACCAGCCCGCTGACGGGCAAATAGCTGATCACGCCGAGAAGCGAGGGAAAGAAAATTGCCGGCTGTTTCCGCGCGCGCCAGAGCGCGTAGCCCGCGGCGGCGGTGAGAACCAGGCCGAGAAGCGTCTGCAATTCCCGCCATGCCGCCGCCTCCATACTGGCGTTCACAAATCCGAAGGGATGCGTCTCGACATCGCGATCCATGTGCAGATGCAGCGGGAGCACGAGGAGCCCGGCATACTCCGCTACGGCGCGCGCGACTACAATTGGCCTAACGAGAAGCGGCGCCGGGTGCCCGCCAGGCCGCGGCAGGGGATGCTCGGCCGGCAGGCGCAGACTCAGGTAAACCACGAGCACGGCCGCGACGAGCCCAAGCGCGCGCCAGAATTCCGGCCGTGAACGCTGCGCGAGCGCGATGATCAGCCAAAGCGCGAGAAAGAGCAGGCCCATCTCTTTGCTCAACGCGCTCGCGAGCAGACAAAGTCCGGCGCCGAAGCCCAGGGTCCACTTCCACGCGCCCGTCGCACGCAGCATGCGCAACCCGAGAAAGAGCGCGCAAAAACCAAACGCCGCGGCGAGCGGATCGGCCCGCCCGGACACATAAGCGACCGCCCCGCTTTGGACCGGATGAACCAGCCAAACGAGCGCGGCAAGGAAGGCCACCAAAGGGCGCCGCGTTGCCTCCATTTTGCAAAAACTCAACAGTTCTTCGGCAAAGCAAAAAAGCGCCACGGCCGCGGCGGCATGCCAGAGAATGCTTACGAGGTGATAGCCGGCCGGGGCGAAAATAAACGCTGCATAATCAAAGAGGTAACTCAAGCGTTGCAGCGGCCGGTAAAATTCAGATCCACCCGCATCGGTAAAAAGAAAATGCTGAAAGCCCTCCCAGATTAGCCGCCAGCTTCGGATCAGCGGATCGGCGAGAACGAGCGCGCGATCATCCCAGACAAAACCTGCCCGCAACGCCGGCGCATAGGTGACGAGCGTGAGGAGGACGAGCAGCGCCGGAGCGATTTTCTTATTCATCGGGAAATCCAGTGGACAGCGGAGATTGATTGCGCGTCTAGGTTGGGAAATGTCAATCGTGCTTCGTCCGACCTTTGTGCTCGCCCTGCTTCTCCTCGCGAGCAACGCCTGTGCCGCGGGCCTGCCTAACGATTGCGAACAGCTTATCGTCGCGATCGCCCCGGACTGGAACAGCATGCGCGGGAAACTGCAACGTTTCGAGCGCAACGCCGGCGGCTCGTGGCGAAGCGCGGGCGAGCCGATCCCAGTTTTGTTCGGAAAAAATGGCCTCGCCTGGGGTCGCGGCCTGGCCGGCCAGGATGAGCCCGGCTTGCGCAAACAGGAGCGCGACGGTCGTGCGCCCGCTGGCCTTTTCCGCATCGGGACGATTTACACTTACGATGCCGCTCTCCCAGCCGGCGCAGATTTTCCCTTTCACCAAGTCACGAAATCCGATGCCTGGATCGACAACGTAAACAGCCCGGACTACAATCGTTTCGTCACCATCGACGATCCCGCCCATCCGCCGGCCTGGTTTGGGAAAGAGAGGATGCGGCACAGCGACTTCGCGTATCGCTGGCTGGTCGAGATCCGGCACAATTCCGATCCGCCCGTGCCTAACGAAGGCAGCGCCATCTTCTTTCACATCCGCCGCGGGGTCGCGCGCCCGACGGCCGGCTGCACGACGATGGCGGAGGGCGATCTCGTACACTTGATCACCTGGCTGCGCGGCGACCGCCATCCTTGTTACGCGCTCCTCCCGCGCGAGGTTTACGCGAAGAAAGCGGGTGCCTGGAATTTGCCGCCTACCGAACTCTTGGGGAGCGCACCTTAAATTTTTAAAAAAATCATGGCCCCTCAATTTGCATCTGCGAAAAGTTGACCTTACCCTCAACTCGTTAGGCTAAAAAATTATGAGGAAACGATCCAATCCCGACTCGGAGCAAAATATCAAACGCATCGATACCAAGCCGCGCGCCAAGAAGCAGACGCACGGTTTCCAAGTCCATTTCGTGCGCGGCTCATCGACTGGAACGAAGATGTTCAGCGATGCCGTCTATGGTGGAAAGGAAGCGGCCCGCAAAGCTGCGCGCAAACATCGCCGTGACGTCATGGGCGATCTCCCACCTCGCACCACTCTCGCCACGTCCAAAGCCGGCAAGGGGGCCCGCCCCGCCAGCAAATCCGCCGCGAAAAAGCCGGCCGCCCGCAAAGCCGCGTCCGCCAAGCGGAAACGTTAGGGCAGGGATTTCGTTAGGCACGCCTCTCACCTGAATGGGAGGCGCGCCAGCACTCAATGAATCCGGGCGCAAAGTCGTGCGGCCGGGCTTCCAGCCACTCGGCAATGAGATCGAGCGAGAAAAATTCCACCGCGTCGATCTCCGCACGCGAGATTTGCAGTTTCCCTTCGTATTCCCCGCAATAGAGCCAGATAAATTCTTCGCCTGTTCGAACGGACGCGGCGATCTTCGCCACCCGCGTTAGCGCCGCGTCAATGCCAAGCTCCTCTCCCAGCTCGCGTTTGGCCGTTTGATCGTACTCCTCTCCGGCGTTCACATGGCCGGCCGCGCTGGAATCCCACAGGTTCGGATGCCGATCTTTCCAGCGCGAGCGCTTTTGCAAAAGCAACTCGCCGGCGCGGTTGAAAATGAAGAGGTGAACAGCCCGATGTCGCAAGTTATTCCCATGCACTTCCGCACGCGGCGCGGAGCCGATAACCTGATCGTTTTCATCCACTACCGCGAAGCGTTCTCTCGGGTCGGTACCGCTGCCGGCCGAGGGTGGTGGCCGGACAAAATTCGCCAGCGCGATCCATTGTCCGAGCGATAATTCTTCCGCGCGCGCTTGCACCGGTGCGCCGATTTCTGCGGCTGCCCTACGCCAGTCGGGGACAAATTCCCCGAGAAGTTTGCCAACCTGTTTTCGACGCTGCGAAAAACCATGACGAACCAGAACGCTGAGAATTTCGGAGTCATGGTCAGGCAGTTCTCCACGCGCGCGGGGAGTCAGCCGGACGAGGGCCGATTCGACATCCGGCTCGGGCAGGAAAACGGTCCGCGGGATCGCGCGCAGGAATTCGACGCGGCACTGCGACTGTACCATGAGGGTGAGAATTCCATAGGCTTTTGATCGAGGCGAGGCCGAGATACGCCCGGAAACCTCCCTTTGCAACATCAACAATGCTGACTGGATAGGCGTGGTTTTTCCAAGAAACCGTAATAAGATGGGCGTGGCCGCGTAGTACGGCAGGTTGCCTAACAACTTCGCCGGCCCGCGCGGGAGGAGGCGTCGCAGGTCGAATTCGACTGCGTCGCCATGAATGAGTTCGAGTCGGTCGCTGGAAAATTTCTCGCGCAAAAATCCCACCAGTCGCGCGTCCTTTTCGATGGCCAAAACCTGCGCGCCCGTCGCCAGAGCTGGGCCAGTGAGCGCTCCCAAACCGGGCCCAATTTCCACCACACAATCGGCCGCAGACAACTCCGCTTGCTGCACAATCCAGCGCGCCAGATTCTGGTCGTGGAGGAAATTTTGCCCCAACGTTTTCACCGGGGTGACATGGATCTGGCGGAGGGTGCGACTGATCTCGGAAAGCTTCATGACAGGCGCGGAACCAGCGCAATCGTTTGGCTGAGGGAAGTTCCCTTGTTCACAGAGCCGTGTGAACAATTTGCCTCAACGCGGCAGAGATTATTCACAAGTTATTCAAGCGCCAGCGACGCGCTTTAGACGCCTCCCTCCGGGAGGCGCGAGAGGGCGTTGCGAACCTCTGGACGACAAGTCCCGCGCTTCACAACGCGAAGCTTCCACAGTGGCGCGTTTCACGGTTTCGCGTCTGCGTCGCGCAATGTCTTCGTTTTCCTGCCCGGAACCGTCACCCGCTTTTTCCTGCTCTTTAAAAAGGTCCGGCGCGCATCGTTCAAAGTCGCGCCTTCGATAAAATAGACGGTCGCGGCGCGCCCGATCGCGAACGTGCCAGCGCCGGCCACCATTCCGCAGACCACATTTCCCCAGCCGGGAAAAAATTTCAGCGCGGCGCGCGTTCCTTCGCGCAGAATCATACCGACGCCCACGTTGGCGCCGAGGGCGCCGATGAATTCGGTCGCGGCGCGCATGCTCCGTTCGCGGCCACTGACATACATGATGCCGGAAACCATCACCAGCTGGAGGGTGGTGAGGACCGGCAGGTCGGCCAGAGGAATCGGCTGCGCGCCGATCGCCGCGCAAATTGCGCTGGTCGATTTCACCAGCATCTCCGCGATTTCCTGCCTGGCCGCGTGGTCGCCTCCCATCCGCACCATCTCGACCCGGGCCTCGTTAGGCAGCTGCGCCGCAAGTGTGCGCCGAAGCGCCCCGTTCAAGGGAAAACTGCCGATCAGGCTCGCGCGAATGGCCGTCGCCTCCGCCGTGGCCGCCTGCTGCAGCGCGGTCGGTTCCATCCCTTCTTCCCCGGCGCGAAGCTCGATCAATTTTGCGCGCGTCCCCGCCTCGCTATTCCAGTCGAGCAGCTTGTTCAGCCGCTCGATTTCCTTGCGGGTTGCGACTTTCGCTGCGCGTTCGGCAGCGAGGAAAAAAAACAGGTCGGCGGGCTGGGTCTTCAGTTGCTTGCGAACAAGCGCGAGCGCGGCTTCATCGGCGCCGCGGGCGTCGAGCATTTGAATGGAGCCGTGATGACCAACGGTGACGCTCTGCCAGCGAAATAGTTCGGTGAGGATATCGCGCGAGGGCGCGTCAGCTCCCTCTTCGGCGAAGATACGGGAGGTGAATTCGAGAAGCGGGATCGGATGCGAGCCGGTTAGAACAAAGCGCGGCGCCCGCTGCTGGAGGAACAATTCCTTGAGTGGTGTGAGCTCATTCAGGATCGGCTTCTGCATCGATTCCGGAAGTTTGCCGAGAAACCCTTCGAGACGTTCGACGATATGAAGAAAAACAGAGTTATTCATCGCGCGGAGTTCATCGCGGCTAAGATGAAGCGGGCGGGCTGATTTGGCGAATCTGAGGATGTCGTTAGGCCATTTCATTCTATTCGTGC
>JBBSGS010000010.1:0-23282 GCA_038253875.1 Chthoniobacterales bacterium | reverse complement strand
TCGTCGCAGAACTTACAAAAAAGAAGAGAAGGTTGACTCCCGTTACGGGAGCCCTGCGGTCGCGCGCTTGATTTCGACCGTGATGAAACGCGGCAAGAAATCGCTCGCGGAACGGATCGTCTATACTGCGATCGACAAGTCACGCGAAGGTTCCGACGCAGTCGATCCGCTCGAAGTCGTGAATAAGGCGCTGGAGAATGTGCGCCCGCGTCTTGAAGTGAAGTCGCGCCGCGTGGGTGGTGCAACTTACCAGGTTCCGATGGAGGTCACCGCTTCCCGCCAGGTCTCGCTCGCGATGCGCTGGATCGTGACCTATGCCGATAACCGCCGAGGCATGCCGATGGCCGATGCGCTTGCTCATGAATTGAAGGACGCTGCCGCGGGACAAGGCAACGCGATCAAAAAACGCGACGACACGCACAAAATGGCGCAAGCAAACCGCGCCTTTGCTCATTTCCGCTGGTAAGACGCGCTCCACGCGAATGACGAAATCCGAATGACGAAGCCGGAAACAATGACGAAGCTCGAAATCCGAAAACCTTTCAGCAGCCTGCCGACTGTTCGTCATTCGTCATTGGTAATTCTTTCGGATTTCGTCATTCGAACTTCGTCATTTTAATCCCATGGCTACTGCGACCCTGGATAAACCCGCAACGACGAATCCCAATTCGCCGAACCGCAAGTTCCCGCTCGAAAAAACGCGGAACATCGGGATTGCCGCGCACATCGACGCCGGCAAGACGACCCTGACCGAGCGCATCCTTTTTTACACCGGCATGATCCACAAAATCGGTGAGGTGCACGAAGGCACCACCGTCACCGATTGGATGGAGCAGGAGCGCGAACGCGGCATCACGATCACGTCCGCGGCGACGACCTGCGCGTGGACGCAGAAACCCGAGCCCGGCGTTTACAAGATGTTTGAGGGCGTGAAAATGCGCGTCAACATTATCGACACGCCTGGCCACGTGGATTTCACGGCCGAGGTGGAGCGTTCGCTCCGCGTGCTCGATGGCGCGATCGCAGTATTCGATGCCGTCGCCGGGGTGCAACCGCAGTCCGAGACGGTCTGGCGTCAGGCGAACAAGTATCTCGTCCCGCGGATTGCCTTTATCAACAAAATGGATCGCGTCGGCGCCGACTTTGTGATGTCGATCGAGAGCATGCGCAAAAAGCTGGGCGCGAACGCCTGGCCGATCCTTATCCCGTTAGGCAAGGAGGATTACCTCAAGGGCCAGCTCGACGTCGTCAACCGCAAGGCGGTTTTCTATCTCGATGACGACTCGATGGGCTCCATCTACGAAGTGCGAGAACTGCCGGAAGAGAACAAGGCCGAGGTGGAGAAGGCTTACGCCGACCTGGTTGAGCAGATCTCGAACATCGACGACGAAATCGCGGAGGCGGTTCTCGAAGAAAAGACAGTCACGCCGGAGATGCTGAAAGCGGGAATTCGTCGCCAGACCATTGCGAACAAGTTCGTCCCGGTCGTCGGCGGGTCGGCCTTCAAGAACAAAGGCGTTCAGTATCTCGTCGACGCCGTCATCGATTATCTCCCGGGACCGCTCGACATTCCGCCCGCGGTCGGGATGGAGCCGGACACGCACGAAAAAATGGAAGCGCCGACGGATGACAACGGGAAATTCTGCTCGCTCGCGTTCAAACTTTGGAGCGATCCATTTGTCGGCAAACTTGTCTTTTTCCGCGTCTATTCCGGTTCACTGAGCAAAGGCGATAACGTTTACAACCCTCGGACAAACAAGCGCGAGCGCATCTCGCGTTTGATTCAAATTCAGGCCGACAAGCGCGAAGATATCGATACCTGTTACTCGGGCGACATCGCGGCGATCGTCGGGATCAAGAACATCACCACCGGCGACACGCTCTGCGACGAAGATTTCCCGATTCTGCTCGAGCCGCCTTCTTTCCCTGACCCGGTTATCTCCATGGCGATCGAGCCCAAGACAAAACAGGACCAGGAGAAGATGGGCGTCGCCCTGCAACGGCTCTCTGAAGAAGATCCGACCTTCAAAGTCTTCACGCATGAAGACACCGGCCAGACGATCATCGCCGGAATGGGTGAGCTGCATCTCGAGATCATCCGGGACCGCATGTTGCGCGAGTTCAAAGTCGACGCGAACGCGGGCAAACCGCAGATCGCTTATCGCGAAACGATCACCGCACCGGCCGATGGCGAAGGCAAGCTGATCAAGCAATCTGGCGGCCGCGGTCAATACGGTCACGTCATCATCAAGGTTCAGCCTAACGAACGTGGCAAAGGCATCACGGTGGAGAACAAGGTCGTGGGCGGCAATATCCCGAAGGAATACATCCCGGCCTGCAAGAAGGGCATTGAAGAAGCGATGCTTAACGGTGTCATTGGCGGCTATCAAGTCATCGATGCCAACGTCGACATCGTCGACGGCTCCTATCACGACGTCGATTCGAACGAGATGGCGTTCAAGCTCGCGGCGATTTTTGCGGTGAAGGATGCGTTCAAGAAAGCCAAGCCGATCCTGCTCGAGCCGATCATGAAGGTGGAGAACGCGACCCCGGAAGAATATCAGGGCGATATCATGGGCGACTTGAACCGCCGCCGCGGCAAGATCGCGAGCATCGAAGTGAAGGGGAACCTAACGATGGTGCAGGCAGAAGTGCCGCTCGCGGAAATGTTCGGTTACGCGACTGCGATCCGTTCGCTTTCCAAAGGCCGCTCGAGTTACTCGATGGAGCCGTCGCATTTCGAACAAGTCCCGCAGCAGCTCGTCGCCGCCGTGCTCGACCAAAAGGAGACGAAATAATATGGCCGACGCGCAACGCATTCGCATTCGTTTGAAAGCCTTCGACCATCGGATGCTCGATCAGTCGGCTGTCGATATTGTCGAGACAGCGAAACGCACTGGCGCCCGCGTGGCCGGGCCGATTCCGCTTCCGACCTTGATCGAAAAATTTACGGTGAACCGCTCTCCGCACGTTGACAAAAAGTCGATGGACCAATTTGAAATCCGCACCCACAAGCGCCTGCTCGACATCATTGAGCCGACCGCCAAGACGGTGGATGAGTTGAAGAAACTCAACCTGCCGGCGGGCGTGGATATCACGATTAAAATTTGATCTGGAAACCAGGAATTTGGTAACAAACGGAAACGAACGATTTAAGAGAACCTCCTGGTTTCCTGGCTTCCAAATTCAACATTTTTCGCACCATGAGCATCGGACTACTCGGCAAGAAAATCGGCATGACCAGCATTTACGATGCGAACGGCAAGATGCGTCCGGTCACCGTCATCGCCGCGGGCGATAACACCTTGCTGCGTCGCCTAACGAGCGAGAACGACGGCTATTCCGCGATTCAGGTTGGCTTTGATACGCAGAAAGAATCACGGGTAACGAAGGCGCTTCTCGGCGGTTTCGGGAAAGCCAACTCAGAGCCGAAGAAACTGGTGCGCGAGTTTCGCCTGAAAGAAGACGCGCCCGAAGGCGAGATCGATCTCGCGATCACGCAATTTCAGGCGGGTGATTGGGTCGATGTCGTCGGCCGCTCGAAGGGCAAGGGCTTTCAGGGCGTAATGAAGAAGCATAACTTCCACGGCCAGGGCTCGTCGCACGGTTCGAAGACGCATCGACGCAACGGCGCGATCGGCAATCGTTCCACCCCGGGTCGCATTTGGAAAAACATGGGTATGCCCGGTCACATGGGCGACGAGCGCGTGACCGTGCAGAACTTGCAGGTCCTTCAAGTCCGCGAAGCCGACAAAGTCATCCTGATCAGCGGCGCCGTTCCCGGCGCGAATGGCAGCTACGTGGTCGTTAGGCCGGCGTTGAAGAAACTAGCTGCAGCCGGGGCCAGTAAATGAGCGCAAAAGTTTTAACAGCCGCCGCCGCGAAAGAGGCGAAAATCAATCTGGTCGAGGGCGGCCGCGGAACGCAGGCGGTCCACGATGTGGTCGTCGCGATGCGCGCTGCGCGTCGTTCCGGTTCCGCGAACACCAAGACGAAGGCCGAAGTCAATCTCTCCGGCGCGAAGCCGTGGCGGCAGAAAGGCACTGGTCGGGCGCGTGCGGGCTACAAGTCATCGCCGGTCTGGCGCGGTGGTGGTGTCGTCTTCGGTCCCAAGCCACGGGATTACACCAAGAAAGTTTCCAAGACCCTTCGGCGTCTCGCTTTCTCGAAAGCATTGAGCGAGCGGATCAATGCTGGCGACGTGCTCATGGTCGCTGCCTTTAGTGTCAAGGAAGCGAAGACGAAGGCGTTCGTTAGTCTGGTCAAGGGCCATACCGATGCGAAGAAGGTCCTGCTTATCTCGGACGCGTTCGAGGAAAATTTTTACCGGTCCGCGCGCAACGTGAGGCCCGTGCTGCTCGCGACGGCCTCTGATGTGAACACCGAGCAACTGCTCGCGTTCGACAAGATCATCGTGACCGATGGCGCGCTCGCGCAACTGGCCGAAAGGACGAGGTCCGCCTCCGACAAGGCTGCGGCGTGATAAACTCATGAACGAACCCTACGATTTAATCCAGACGGTGCAGTTGACGGAGAAGGCGTCACTCTTGAGCGAGAAACTCAACAAGTATGTCTTCCGCGTTAATCCGCGCGCGAACAAAGTTCAGATCAAGCAGGCGATCGAACTTCTCTTCAAGAAGAAGGTTGTGGCTGTGAACACCTGCAATTATGCCGGCAAGAAAAAGCGTGAGCGCACCGCTAATTTCGGCCGCAAAGCTCACTGGAAAAAAGCCATCGTAACTCTAAAGGAAGGCGAGAAGATCGATCTCGTATGATCAAGCTCCTGAAAAGCAGCATGCGCTCCCAGCTTGTCATCCTGAGTCGCGAAGACGGCGAAGGACCTCGCAGGCTACGCGCAGCTTTCATTAACAATTTGACCCATGAGACGCCCGAGAGGTCCCTCGCTTCGCTCGGGATGACAAAGTAAGTTATGGCCCTAAGAAAATTTCGCCCACTCACACCGGCGCTGCGTTTCACGCAACTTCCGATGTTTCAAGAAGTGACGAAGTCGCAATCGAAGCCGGTCAAGCGCCTGACCGAGCCGAAGAAGCGCAGCGGTGGCCGCAATAACCGCGGCCGGCTCACTTCCCGCCATATCGGCGGTGGTCATAAACAGAAATATCGCAAGGTCGATTTCAAACGCCGCAAGCGTGATGTCGCGGCGGATGTGATGGCGATCGAGTACGATCCAAATCGCACGGCCCGCATTGCTCTTCTTAAGTATGCCGATGGCGAACGGAGTTACATCCTTGCTCCGGACGGCCTTGGTGTCGGCGCCACCGTGACCGCAGGTGAGAACGTTCCGCCTAACGTTGGCAACGCTCTTCCCCTCCGCGCGATTCCGTTAGGCGCGAACATCCATTGCATCGAAATCATGCCGGGGCGCGGCGGACAAATTGCGCGGAGCGCTGGACAGCAGGCGACGCTGAGCAATCGCGAGGGGGGTTATGCTCTCGTGAAACTGCCTTCCGGCGAAATTCGCCGCATCCACGACAGCGCCTACGCGACCATCGGACAGGTCGGCAATGTCGATCACATGAATGTGTCGAGTGGCAAGGCCGGCCGTTCGCGCTGGCTGGGCAAGCGCCCCCACGTGCGCGGTATGGTGATGAACCCGATCGATCACCCAATGGGCGGTGGCCAGGGTAAGTCAAAGGGCGGCGGCGGCCGCCATCACCCGGTGAGTCCTTGGGGACAATTGGCCAAAGGTTTCAAGACGCGCACGAAGCGCAAAGCGAGCGACCGTTTCATCATCGAGCGCCGCAAGAAAAAGAAATAATGAATCAGGAAAACAGGAAAAGAGGAAAAGGGGAAACGGCGAAGACGAACAGTCAGGGAACAAAAGCAATTCCTTTCCTGCTTTCCTGCTTTCCTTATTCGAACATCTCTTAGCTATGAGCAGATCGTTAAAAAAAGGACCGTTCGTGGAACCGCATCTTCTCGAGAAGATCGATAAGATGAACGCTTCGGGCATCAAGAAGCCGGTCAAAACCTGGTCGCGCCGCTCGATGGTGACGCCTGATTTTGTGGGGCACACCTTCCTCGTGCACAACGGCAAAATTTTTCAGTCGGTCTTCGTCACCGAAAATATGGTCGGGCATAAGCTCGGCGAATTTTCGCCCACGCGAATCTTCAAGAAGCACGGGTCGCACACCGCGAAGGTGACGAAATGATGTGAATTTTCGATTTCCAATGGCCGATTCGCGATTGCCGAAAATGGCAGCGCGCGATTGGCAGTTGGTCATCGTGTTGGCAGCAGTGAGCGCGGTCGCGCTTGTAAACGCGAACGCGGAAAACAGTTCTTTGTCAGAATCCAATTTAGAAGCGGCCGAAGCGAAAGTGACGGCAGACACGCTGCTTTCGCAGAACAGCCTTTTGCGCAGACAGCTCTCGCTCGACCAGGAAACGGTGAAGACCATGACGGACAGTCTGGTCGTCTCCAATTCGGAAGCGGAATTGTTTCGGCGCAAGTTTGCCGATCTGCAGTTGCGGATGGATGCGCTCGGGGTGGAATCGGTGAGTAGGGACCGGGCCAAGCTGGAGCAGCGCCTCTTGAAAGCGGTGAGTGATCTGCAGATTTTGCAGAAGGAAAAGATCGCCTACCGCGAACAGCTCCTGCAGTTGACCGAAGTCGTTTTGCGCTACCTGAAGACGACGCCGAGCGGCGACGCCGATGCACGGATGGAGGTGGAAGCGCAGTTGCGAGCGACCAACCGGCTCGCCGGCAAGAAAGCGGTCAGCCAGCCTAACGAGTCCGATGTCCCCGATCTGATGGACGGAAAAGTCCTCAGTGTGAAGGAGGAATGGTCACTGGTCGTGGGCAACCTCGGCGCGCAGCAGGGAGTAAAGATCGGGATGCCGTTGCGCGTGATGCGGGACGGGCGTAACCTCGCGACCCTGCGAGTGGTGGACGTGCGCGAGCGGATCAGCGGCGCGGTCGTGCAGGAAATGGATTCAGCGAAGGACAGGATAAGAGTGGGCGATCGTCTCCAGGTGGATGCGCGTCCGGATGTAAGTCAGAATTAAATGCAAGTTACCTCGACATATCGTTACGCGAAGATTTCGGCGTTCAAAGCGCGCGAAGTCACACGCGCTATTCAGGGTCTGCCGGTTTCGGCAGCGCTCGATCTCGTCGTGTTCAGCCCGAAAAAGGCGGCGCTCATGATCGGCAAAACGCTCAAGAGCGCAATCGCGAACGCGGAGAACAACGCCAACCTGCGCGTCGACGGACTCGTGGTGAAGGAAGCCGTCGTGGGTGAAGGTCCGACGATGAAGCGGATGATGACCCGCGCTCGAGGCAGCGGCAGCACCATTTTAAAACGCAGCAGCCATATCCGCATCGTCCTCACCGACGAGATCGAAATCAAACGCCGGGAGAAGAAGCCGGGCGGTGCGAGAAAGCGCGCGGCGAGGAAAGTTCCTCGCACGACGGCCACGCAGGTCACCACGGAAGCGGCAGCTCCAGAAGCGCCGCAATCAGAAATCAGAAACCAGCAATCAGAAATTTAGCTCATGGGCCAGAAAGTTAATCCAATTGGTTTCCGTCTTGGAGTAAACCGCGACTGGCGTTCGCGCTGGTACGCGTCGCCGCAGGACCTGCCCGGGTTCCTGCACAGCGACATCGAGATCCGAGGTTACGTGAAGAAGAAATTGCAGTTCGCTGCGGTCGCGAAAATCATTATCGAGCGCGCCTGGAATAGCATTCGGGTGACCATCCACACTGCGCGTCCGGGCATCGTCATCGGCCGCAAAGGCGCCGAAATCGAGAAAATGACCGAGGAAATCTCGAAGATGGCGCAGGGCAAACAGATCAAGATCGACATCCAGGAAATCAAGACACCGGAGCTCGATGCCCAGCTCGTGGCGGAAAACGTCGCGCTGCAAATCGAGCGCCGCATCGCCTACCGCCGCGCGATGAAAAAAGCCGTGCAGATCGCGATGGATTTTGGCGCGCAAGGCATTCGTCTGCGCAGCTCGGGCCGTTTGAACGGGGCGGAAATCTCCCGCTCGGAATGGTATCGCGAGGGCAAGGTGCCGCTCCACACTTTGCGCACTCCGATCGACTACGGCTTTGCCGAAGCCAACACCGTCTACGGCAAAATCGGAGTGAAATGCTGGATTTGTAAGAAGGAAGAAGCGCCCACGACGACCCCGCCGGCCACTGCGCCCGTGCCCGCGCCGGTCCCAGCCTAACGAGTTTAAGAAGGAGAGATTGCCATGCCATTGATGCCCAAACGAGTGAAGTATCGCAAGACCCAGCGGGGCAGCCGCAAGGGCATGGCTTCGCGCAATCTCCGGATCGACTTCGGTGAATTCGGCCTGCAAACACTCGAGCGCGCCTGGATCACGAACACTCAGATTGAAGCCGCCCGCGTCGCCTTGACCCGCAACATGAAGCGCAAAGGCAAACTCTGGATACGCATTTTCCCGGATAAATCGGTCACGGGCCGTCCGCCGGAAACCCGCATGGGCAAGGGCAAAGGCCAGCCGGAATACTGGGTCGCAACCGTCCGGCCAGGCAACATCTTATTCGAGCTCGATGGCGTGCCGGAATCGATCGCGCGCGAATCGCTCCGCCTCGCCGCTGACAAACTTCCGGTGCGGACGAAGTTCCTCACCCGGCACCATGTGGCGGTCTAACGACTAACGACGCCATGAAATTCAAGGAAATTTTGGAAATGAGCTCGGATGAGCTGTTGACGAAAAAGCGCGATCTGCGCCAGGAAAGCCTTCACCTCCGCCTGCAACAACAGAGCGGCCAGCTCGAACAGCCGAGCCGTTTGCGCCTCCTCCGGCGCGAAGTGGCGCGGATTGAAACCGTGCTCTCCGAGCGCAGCAAGCAGCCGGCGGCAAAGAAATAATTTATCATGGACGAAGCGACTACTCAGGAACCGCAAAACGAAGCACGCGGCACGCGCAAGACGCGCGTGGGCGAAGTGATCTCGAGCGGGATGAACAAAACCATCGTCGTGCGCACGGTGACGCGTGTCCCTCACGCGAAATTCGGCAAGATCGTGAAGCAGAAGAAGAAATTCTATGCGCACGATGAAGAGAGCAAAGCCAAAGCCGGCGACACGGTGCGGATCATGGAGACTCGTCCACTAAGCAAGTTGAAACGCTGGCGGCTGGTCGAAGTCGTCCAGAAATAGGGAGCTGATATGGTTTACCTGAGATCAAGACTGGATGTGGCCGATAACAGCGGCGCCCGCATGGCCACGATGATCGGCGTCATCGGCAAAGGCGGCGCGAAATGCGCCGGGATCGGCGATGTCATCACCGCGAATGTGAAAGAGGCGAGCCCGACCGGCACGGTGAAAAAGGGCGAAGTCGTTCGCGCCGTCTTGGTGCGCACGAAGCACCCGATCAAGCGCGACGACGGCTCCCTCCTTCGTTTCGACAACAACGCGATCGTCATCATCGACAAAGATTTGAACCCGCGCGGCACCCGCATCTTCGGACCGGTCGCTCGCGAACTGCGCGAACGCAATTTCATGAAAATCGTTTCGTTGGCGCCCGAAGTATTATGAATCGGGTCAAGCATCATGTGAAAAAAGGCGACCAGGTGATGGTCGTCTCCGGAAACTTTCGTGGATCCTCCGGCAAAGTCCTCCAAGTCCTGTCGCGCAAGAATCGCGTCCTTATCGAAGGCGTGCGCTTGATCAAGAAACATCTGCGCAAATCGCAGGATAATCCGCAGGGATCGATCGCGGAACGAGAAGGACCAATCCACATCTCGAACGTGAAACTGGTCGAGCGAACAGAGAAGAAGGCGAAGAAGAAAACCGCCGACGACAAGAAGAAAAAGAAAAGTTAGGCGATGGAAAACGAATTTTATCGCGACTACAAAGAGCGCGTCATCCCGGCGCTGCGCGAGCAGCAGGGTTACAAGAATGTGAATCAGGTTCCGAAACTGGAGAAGGTTGTGATCAATACTTCCGTCGGTTCGCAATCGGATGTGAAGCAGGCGCTGGAAGAGGCGAAGGCCGAGCTTGCGCTCATCACCGGCCAGAAGCCGGCCGAGACCCGCGCCAAGAAAAGCATTTCCAATTTCAAACTGCGCAAAGAGCAGGCGATCGGCGCGAAGGTGACCCTGCGCGGCGAGCACATGTACGAGTTCATGGAGCGCCTGATCAAGGCCGCGCTCCCGCGCATTCGCGATTTCCGCGGCGTCTCGCCGAAGGGTTTTGACGGCAACGGCAACTACACGTTAGGCGTGTCCGACCAATCAATTTTTCCCGAGGTGGAGCTGGACAAAATCAAGCGCAACATCGGTTTTGATGTTACGATTGTGACCACCGCGCGCACCAACGAAGAGGCCAAATCGCTCCTAAGCGAAATGGGAATGCCCTTCAGCGACCGGCCGAAGAAGCCCGTCGAAGCAGCCGCTGTAGCCTAACTTTCATGAGTACTGTTACCGATCCTATTGCCGACCTTCTCGCGCGTGTGCGTAATAGCACGCAGGCGCAGAAGCTCGAAATGTTTGTTCCCTACTCGAAGGTCAAAAGCGAGATCATCCGTATCTTGAAAGAGGAAGGTTATATCTCCGACTACGTGCTCGATACGACGGCCGCTCATCCGCGGATCAAGATCACGAACAAAATTTCCAATCGGACGAGCGCGATCACGGGTTTGAAACGCGTGAGCCGTCCTGGCTTGCGCCGGTATGTCGGCGCCGATGAGATTCCGCGTGTTCTCGGTGGAATGGGCACGGCGATTCTCTCGACCTCGCGCGGAGTGATGTCTGGCCGCGAGGCGAAGAAGCAAAAGGTGGGAGGCGAGTTACTGGCTTTCGTCTGGTAACCCAAGAGTTATGTCACGAATTGGAAACAAGGCGGTCGAAATCCCCGCCAAAGTCAAGGTGAACGTCGACGGCAGCGGCAAAGTCGCGGTCGAAGGTCCGAAGGGAAAGTTAAATTGGACTTTGCCGAAGAGCATCAAGGCCAATGTTGCGGACAACCAAGTCTCGTTAGTCCGAGATGCTGAGACGCGGAGCGTGAAAGCGTTGCATGGTCTCTCTCGCGCCTTAATTAACAATATGGTCGTGGGTGTGAGTGAAGGCTTCTCCAAGAAGCTTGAGATTGAAGGCGTCGGTTTTAAGGCCGCGGTGCAAGGGAGCAACCTGAACCTTAGTCTCGGCTTTTCGCATCCGATCCTTTTCCCGATCCCAAAAGACATTAAAATCATCGTGACAGAGAACACAAAAATTTCCATCGAAGGCGCCGATAAGAAAACTGTCGGCCAGGTCGCCGCTGATATTCGAGGCTATTACCCACCCGAGCCTTACAAGGGCAAAGGCGTTCGTTATGCGGGCGAGCAGGTTCGCCGCAAGGAAGGCAAGACAGTTCAATAGTCATGGCTACGATCAATCGCAAAGCGATCCGGGGGCGCATTCACAATCGCATTCGGCGCAAGGTTTCCGGGACGGCGGAGCGTCCGCGTTTGTGCGTTTATTTTTCCGGGAAACATGTTTACGCGCAGGTCGTAGATGATGATGCGGGCCAGACTTTGGTCTCCGCTACCACGACCGAGAAGGCGCTCAGCGGCAAGGGCGCGGCTAATCGCGCGACTGCTGAGAAGGTCGGCAAGCTGATCGCGGAGCGACTGCTCGCGAAGAACATCGACAAGGCGGTTTTTGATCGTGGCGGATTTCTTTACCACGGCAAAGTGAAAGCGCTGGCCGACGCAGCGCGCGAGGGCGGTCTCAAACTTTAATATGGCATACGCAGGCAACCAAGGCAGACGAAGCGACTCACGCACCACGGACCGGACGCCTCCGGCAAGAGGAGACACGACCGAGAAGGTCGTCTTCATCAACCGTTGCGCGAAGGTCGTCAAAGGCGGCCGCCGCTTTAGTTTTAGTGCGCTCATCGTCGCGGGGGACCATGACGGCAAAGTCGGTTGTGGTTTCGGCAAGGCGAACGAAGTCGCGGAAGCGATTCGCAAAGCTTCCGAAGCGGCCCGCAAATCGATGGAGAAAATGTCGCTGCGTGATAATACCATTCCGCATGAAGTGATCGGCGAGTTCGGCGGCGGACGCGTGCTCCTCCGTCCCGCGTCGCCCGGAACTGGCGTCATTGCTGGCGGCGGCGTACGCGCAGTCGTCGAAGCGGTCGGCATTCGCGACGTGCTCGCGAAGTCGTTAGGCTCGAGCAATCACGCCAATGTCGTTAAGGCAACGATCGAAGCGCTGCGCTCCCTGCGCCGTCGCGATGAAATCATGAAGACCCGCGGCATTCGCATGAGCAACGGTCAGAACGAGGAGGCGCAGCAGTCATGATTCGGTTGCACAATCTCCGGCCGCGTCCGGGCGCGAAGCATCGCGTCAAGCGGCTCGGTATCGGCGAGAGTTCAGGCCATGGCAAGACGAGCGGCAAAGGTCACAAGGGACAGAAAGCCCGCTCCGGCGGAAGCATTCGGCTTGGATTCGAGGGCGGGCAGATGCCGCTCATCCGCCGTTTGCCGAAGCGCGGTTTCAACAACGCCGCTTTCAAGAAGCATTACGCCGTCATCAATCTCGACGATCTCAACGCATTCGATGCTGGCACCGTGATCAACGAGGAGATGCTTCGCGAATCGAAGCATGTGCGCGGCAAGGTTGTCGGATTGAAGATACTCGGTCGCGGCGAGCTAAAGCACGGTCTCAAAATCGAAGCGGATAAGGTGAGCGAGTCGGCTCGGCAGAAGATCGAGAACGCTGGCGGAACTGTGACGCTGAAAGAGCCGCGTCCCGCCCACGGTCCGCGGCACGCGCATGTAGCTGCGGCCGTGTCGGCCGCACCGAAAGCCGCGCCGAAAGCAAAGCCGGCCGCCCCGAAAGCGAAGGCAAAAAAACCCGCGGCGAAGAAAAAGAAGACTGCCAAGTAGCAGACTTTCTGGAGCGGATTTAGCGGATGGTTTCGGCTTTTCTAAATACTGTCAAGATTCCCGAGTTGCGTCGGCGAATATTGTTTACCCTTGCCGTCATTGTCGTCGTTAGGCTGGGAGCGGCCATCACGACGCCGGGAGTGAACCCCGCGGTTTTGCAGGATTGGTTCCGCACTTCATCGCAAAGCGCCGGCGGCGGTGTCGCGGCGCTCTTCAATCTTTTCAGTGGCGGCGCGCTCGAGAACTGCGCGGTTTTTTCCCTCGGCATCATGCCCTACATCAGCGCCTCGATCATGTTGCAGTTGCTCACGGCGGTGGTCCCATCGCTGAGTCGACTGTCGCGCGAGGATGGCGGCCGCCAGAAAATAATGCAGTACACCCGTTACGCGACGGTAGTGCTCTGCATTTTCCAGGGATACCTGCTCGCGGTTTCGTTTCAGCATCCCGAGTCATATCACACCATGCTGCCCGGCATCTCCGAGACCACGGCCCGCCTTGGGATCCCGTTGGTGGATAATCTTGGATGGTCTTTTCGAATCATCACTGTCCTCACCTTGACTTCGGGGACGCTGTTCTTGATGTGGTTAGGCGACCAGATAACCGATCGTGGTATTGGCAACGGCATATCCTTGATCATCACCATCGGCATCGTGGCGCGCCTGCCCGCAGCGTTGGCTCAAGCCTGGAAAACTTTCGTTCCTTCCGCCGCGACTGGCACCAGTCAGGTGAACCCGGCGATCCTGGTCCTGATGGTGGCGTTTCTTTTCATCGTCATCGCAGCAGTCATTGCGGTCACGCAAGGGGTCCGGAAAATCACCGTGCAATACGCGAAACGCGTGGTCGGCCGGAAAATGTACGGCGGGCAAACGCAGTACATGCCGCTGAAAGTGAATTATGCCGGCGTCATGCCGATCATTTTCGCCTGGGCACTGCTTCTTTTCCCGACGACGATCGTCGGCCTGGCTTTCAAGAACAGCCGTATGGCCAAAGAGATTTCCGATATGCTCGCGAATGGCTGGCTCCATTATGTCGTGCTCGCGGCGATGATTTTTTTCTTCAGTTACTTTTGGGTGGCGACACAGTTTCAGCCTTCGCAGATCGCAGATGATCTCAAGAAATACGGCGGCTACATTCCGGGCGTACGCCCGGGAAAGCCGACCGCGGATTTCCTCGATTTCACGATGACGCGGCTGACTTTTGCCGGCGCCATTTTCCTCACCTTGATCGCGATTTTGCCCAGTCTGCTCAGTCAGGGTCTTCACGTCCCGGTGATTACGGCGCAATTTTTTGGCGGCACCAGCCTCCTCATTATCGTGGGGGTGATGCTCGATACGATGCGGCAGGTGGAGACGCATCTCATCCAACGACATTACGACGGCTTCCTGCGCAAGGGCCGTATTCGCGGGCGAGCGTTCGATCGCGGTGGGGCGCGCGGTGAAGCCGCGGAGCAGGGGACGCTGATGTGGCTTTACGTCGGGATCGCGGTGTTGGTAATTGGCGGCGTGGCCATCTTCCTCTACGGCGCCCGGTGAAAAGGCGGATCGTTCTTCTCGGCGCCCCCGGTTCCGGCAAGGGAACTCAGGCGGAGATGATTACCCGGCATTTCGCTATCTCGGTGACATCGCCTGGAACCATCCTGCGACGCGAGCGCGACCTGGGGACGCCGCTTGGGCTGGAGGCGGATGAGACCTCAAAACAAGGAGGTCTCGTCTCCGACGAGATTATCGTGCACTTGATTGAAGACTGGCTGAACCTTCACGGACAGGATGGCTTCGTCTTTGACGGCTTTCCCCGCACCGTGACGCAGGCGGAGCGCTTGAATGAGATTCTCCGGAAACGCGGAACGACGCTCGACCTCGCAATTTGGCTGGAGGTCTCCGAAGAAACGGTGCGCGATCGCATCGCCAGCCGACTGCAGTGCCGCCGCTGTGGCTTCACCACCAGCCTAACGAGTGCAGGTTTTGCCGAGCGACCGGTATGTCCTTACTGCGACGGTCCACTCATCCGGCGGGAGGACGATGATGCCTCCGTTTTGCAGACGCGGCTCGCGGAATTCAAAACCAAGACCGAGCCTTTGCTCTCATTCTACGAAAAAGATGAAGCGCTCCATAGGATCGATGGGAATCGCGATCGCGAGACGGTCTTTGCCGATATCACGGCTCTGATCGAAGAACGCACGAAATGATCCCGATCAAGTCGGCGCGGGAGATCGAGAAGATGCGGCTCGCCTGCCGGACCGCCAGCGACGTCCTCGAACGGGTCAGCGAATTGATCCGGCCCGGCAGTTCGACCAAGGAGATCGACCAGGCCGCCGCAGATCTTATGGAGGAGGCTGGAGTGCGCAGCGCATTTCTGGGCTATCGACTCGGTCATCGGGTTTTCCCCGGGAACATTTGCATTTCCATCAACGACGAGATTGTGCATGGCATCGGCAGTGAGCGCCGCATCCAGTACGGGGAAATCGTGAAGCTCGATATCGGCGTCATCCAAGATGGGTGGGTCGGCGATACTGCCGCGACCATTCCTGTCGGAATGATCGACGAGCGGGTCGAGAAACTACTCGCTGTCACTGAGACCGCGCTGCAAAGCGCGATCAACCGCGCCTACGCCGGCGAGCGCCTGGGCGACATTTGTGCCACGATCGAGGACGAAGCGCGGCGCCATCAGTTTTCCGTCGTGCGCGAGTTCGTCGGCCACGGCGTTGGCCGGAAACTTCACGAAGAGCCGCAGGTGCCTAACTATGGTAAACGCGGGAGCGGTCCGCGCTTGAAAGCAGGCATGACCCTGGCCATCGAGCCGATGATTAATCTGGGCGGGTCGGCGGTGCGCTTGATGGACGATGGCTGGACGGTTTGCACCGCGGACGGATTGCCTTCGGCGCATTTTGAACACACAGTCTTAATCACCAAAGAAGAGCCGGAAATCCTGACATGGCGCGCAAAGACGCAATTGAGGTAGATGGCCAAGTGGTCGAGCTGCTGCCGAACTCGATGTTCCGAATTGAACTGCCCAATGGTCACCGCGTCCTCGCCCACATCTCGGGAAAGATGCGGATGCACTTCATTCGCATCTTGCCAGGGGACAAAGTTATGCTAGAGGTTTCCCCCTACGATTTGTCGAAGGGGCGAATCACATTTCGCCATCGGTAGCGCGGAGATAGAGCTCCGCGTTTTTCGTCTCGTGAATTATGAAAGTGCGACCATCAGTGAAAAGACTTTGTGAAGCGTGCAAGATCGTGAAACGCAAGAACGTCGTGCACGTGATCTGCAGCAAAAACCCGCGCCATAAACAGCGCCAGGGCTAGGAGATCGTTATGCCAAGATTGTTAGGAGTAGAAATTCCCGCCGATAAACGCATCGAAGCGTCGTTGACCTATATTTACGGCGTTGGCCCAAGCACGGCAAAACGCGTCCTCGAGCAGACGAATATTGATCCAAACCTGCGCGCGAAAGACCTCACCCCGCAGCAGATCAATGAGATCATTCAAATGATCACGACCGATAAGGTTCTGATCGAAGGTGACCTTCGCCGCGAAGTGCAGAGCAATCTGAAACGGTTGCAGGCGATCAACTGCTATCGCGGCATCCGCCACCGCCGGGGCTTGCCCGTCCGTGGCCAGCGCACGTCGACGAATGCGCGCACGCGCAAAGGTCCGCGCAAGACCGTCGGAGTCATCCGCAACAAGGATGCGAAAGCAGGGAAAGTTTAAACCTAACGAACTGAGAAATGGCTGAAGATTCCGAAAACCCGACACCGGCGGAAACGCCCGCTAGCGGAGAGACGCAGACGACAAAGCCCGAAGCGACCGCTCCCGGGACCTCACAACCTGAGCCGGCTGCTGATCCACCCGCCGCTGCTCCAGGGACGGCAGAAATTGCTCCCGTAACAACGGCAGCACCGGCGAAGAAGGAAGCCAAGCCAAAGGCCACGAAGAAAGCGAAGAAGGCGGAGGCGCCAGCCGCGGAAGCGCCCAAAGAAAATCTCTCGCTCGATCCCAACGACGTTGAGAAGCCGAAAATCGTCAAGGCGAAGGGGAGCAAAAACATCTACTCGGGTTTCGCGCACGTCCTTTCTACTTTCAATAATACGATCGTCACGATCACCGACCTGAACGGCAACGTCATTGGTTGGTCGAGTGCCGGTAAAGTCGGTTTCAAAGGCTCGCGCAAAAGCACCGCCTACGCGGCGCAGATGGTGGCGCAGGATGCTTCCCGGCAAGCCATGGGTCACGGGCTGAAAGAAGTCGAAGTCCTCGTTAGGGGACCGGGCGCTGGGCGGGAATCCGCAGTCCGCGCGCTCCAGGCAATTGGTCTCGATCTCACCGTCATTCGCGACGTCACCCCAGTGCCGCACAATGGTTGCCGCCCGCCGAAGCAGCGCCGCGTCTGATCGATACGGACATTCTCAACCAACGCACTCCACATGCACTTACACTTTAACTTTCACCTGCAACTCAGTACCGAGAGTAAGTGTAAGTTAAAGTGCAGGTGCAAGTAGACTAACAAACCTCACCATCCTTTAAATGGCCAGATACACCGGACCAAAAACCAGAATCTCCCGCCGCTATGGCGTGCCCCTTTTCGGACCTTCCAAATCACTCGAGCGCAAAAATTATCCTCCGGGCATGCACGGCCCGAAAGGATCGCGCCGCAAACAATCCGACTACGCAATCGCGCTCGGCGAAAAGCAAAAGCTTCGTTTCCAATACGGCCTGATGGAAAAACAATTTCGCCGGATCTTCGAAACCGCGCTGCAAAAGCGTGGCGTGACCGGTGAGACTCTTCTGCAACTTCTCGAGACCCGGCTCGACAATGTCGTTTTCCGCCTCGGCTTCGCGAATACGCGAAGCGCCGCCCGCCAGCTGGTTTCGCATGGGCACGTGCAGGTCAACGGCCGGAACGTCAATATCTCCTCCTTCAACGTCAAGGCAGGCGATGAGATTACGGTGAAAGACAAACCGAAGTCGCGACAGCTTGCCTTGCGCAACATGGAGTTGACCCAGATCGCCCCGGTGCCCGATTGGCTGGCCGTAGATCGTGATGCGCTCACGGGGAAAGTAGCGCACATCCCCTCGCGTGAAGAGATGCAACCGATGGTCAACGAGCAGTTGATCGTCGAGCTGTATTCTCGTTAGGCATTCTTCGCACACCCGGGCGCAGGTTCCGCTTCTGGGTAGCGCATGCGTCTCGCGTTCGCGAACTTTTCTTGAAGCGCGATTGCGTCCTCGCCGTCCATGTCTTCAGGAAAGTTCGTCGCCGCGGGACGCGTCGACCAGCACACGAGACGTGTGCGCTAACCGGCAATTTGGCTCGACAGCGGTCGGACGATGGATTGCGCTACAGCTTCGCTTCCAAAAAATCGAGCGCCTTATCGTAGCTGCAGCGTGAAAGAAAATGCGCTAGCTGCGGATCGAGTGGCTGCGGCAGGCGTGCTTGCAGAATCACGATTTGTTCTGAGACGACTTGCAGCCTCGCCACATGCTGCTCCGGCTCGCGGCGGCTCCTCTCATCTGCAATGAGGACGCGCCGATGCCGAAGTGCCGCGGCAAGCTCGCCTTCGGGAGAAGGCATCAGTTTTTTCCCCCGCATAGCATAACTAAAGCTGAAGGAGCCATCGGCTTTACGCAAGCGTTTGCGACGGAAGACAGAAGGCAAACGAGTGCTGATGGTGGTCGCCGTTGCTTCTCGTTTCCGGCCAGGGCGCGAACAAGCGTGGCAGAGTGCGCGGATTGGGCGAAGCCGTTTTACGATCAACCGGCTTCTGCGCTGTAGACGCCGACCTCTGGGCGGTGCGAGGGTCGCTGTTCGATCGGAGGCGCGGGCCGCGCTTCGCAGAGCGAAGCGTCTACAGTGGCGGCGGGATGGCTCGCGCGCGCGCTCGTTAGGCAGACTTCGCGGCTTCTTCGAGCAACTGCCGCCGTGCTTCCAGCCAGTCGCTCGCGGAGTCGCCCGCGAGGCCGCTCTGCGCGCGGCGCTCGGCGATGAAATAGGCCCGAAGCCGGATGTCGTCGTCAGCGATGGCGATTTCGGCGGGAGTCGCTTTTTTTCGAGCGGAAGGCTTGCGCGGCTTATCGCCCGCGGTCGTTTTGCGCGCCTTGGCCGCGGGGCCTTTGCGGCCGGTTTTGGCGGCGGTTTTGATTAGTTTCGCAGGGCCAACGTTTTCCGAAAGCATTGCGCTAACGCCGCTTTCCGCTCCAGCCGTCGACCCGACCGCTGAAGCTTCGCTCGGGCTCGTGCCCTTTGATGGATTTGAACTTTTCGCCATTTACTTTTGCTTTTGGTGGGCCAAGCCTTTACTCGCAGAGCGCGCCTTCGCAAGTGGAAACGGCATAAAAGCGGCTTCTGTGCACTGGGCACACCTAACGATGAGACACTTTGTTTTCCGCTGGGCGATCACGACGGTTGCGGTCATGGTCGCCGCTTTCGTAATCGATGGAATTCGCTACGACAGCGTCGGCGCGCTCATGGGCGCATCGCTGCTCCTCGGCATCCTCAACGCTTTTCTGCGGCCGATTTTGCTCCTCCTGATGGCGCCCCTTATCATTCTCACGCTCGGGCTTTTCATTTTCGTCGTGAATGGTTTGATGCTTATCCTCGTGAACGACCTCGTGCATGGATTTCACGTCGACCATTTCGGAAGCGCTTTCTGGGGCGCGATCTGGATCAGCATCGTTAGCTGGATACTAAGTGCATTTTTTCGTGGGAGCGACGGCCGGGTTCACCCGCTCACCCATCACACGCAGATGCGCCAGGTAAAAGGCCGGGTCGTGGAGAGCAGCAAGCCGGGCGAATCATGACGTATTGTCTGGGGATGCTCTGTCGCAAGGGCGCCGTCTTTCTCTCCGATTCGCGCACCAGTGCCGGGATGGATAACATCGGCGTCCGCACGAAAATGCGCGTTTTTGAAAAGCCGGGCGAGCGCGTCATCTGCATCATGGGCTCGGGGAATCTGTCGCTCACCCAGGCCACCCTCGCGCTCATCGACGACGACCTCCACCTGAACGAGAGCCATCCCGCGCGGAAGCATCTCCTTAACCAGAAAACGCTTTACGAGACGGTCCGCTACGTCGGCTCGAAAGTGCGCGAGGTCGAGCAGCAGGATCGTGCCGCGCTCGAGGCCGACGGGTTCAATTTCAACATCCATCTGATCGTGGGCGGTCAGATCGCCGGGCTCGCTCCTGAGATTCACCTGATTTATCCGCAGGGAAACAGCATTCACGCAGGGCCCGATTGCCCCTTCCTGCAAATCGGGGAATCGAAATATGGAAAGCCGATTCTCGATCGCGGTTTTAGCTACGAGAGCACGCTGATGGACGCGGTGAAGTTCGGCATCATCTCGCTCGACGCGACGATGAAGAGCAACGTCGGAGTGGGGCCGCCAATCGATATTCTTTGTTACAAGACAGATTCGCTGCAGGTGAAAATGCGCACCCGTCTGGAGCAGAACGATCCTTACCTCCAGGAGATCAGCCAGAAGTGGCAGGACGGCATCGTCCGTCTCGTTAGGCAAATGCCGATGGCAGATTTCAGCAAGCCGGCGCTTGGTTTCGCGACTGCGGCCTAACGACGGTGTCGCTCTGGATTCATGAGCGCCGCGCTTCGCGTTAAGATTTGCGGCATCACTAACTCCGCCGACGCGGAGACTGCGATCGCCGCCGGTGCGGACGCGGTGGGATATAATTTTTTTCCCGGGAGCAAACGCTACCTCGACCGGGTCGCGGCGGCCGGGTGGTTGCAGGAAGTGCCGACGACGGTCAAGCGCATCGCCGTGATGGTGAATCCCTCGATGGAGGAAGCGATCGAGATCGCTGCGTTGCCTTTCATCGATGGACTGCAATTACATGGACACGAAACGCCGGCTTTTTGTGCGGCGCTAGCCGCGGCGGGCGTTCGATTTGGGAAAGCGCTCGCGGTTTCGGACTCGGGCACGATCGAGGCCCCGGATGGCTTCGCCACTCGCACGATCGTGCTCGACGCGCAGAACGAGCACGGTTTCGGGGGCACCGGCCGCAGCTTTCGATGGCCCATCGCACAGGCACTGATTAGGCGCTATCGCAATCTCCGCTTCGTCCTTGCCGGTGGCCTTTCCCCCGAGAACGTGAGCGAGGCGATCGCGCTCGTGCGGCCCTTTGGGGTCGATGTCACGACCGGAGTCGAGCTCTCCGCGGGCCGCAAGGATCCCGGCAAGTTGCGTGCTTTCGTCGCCGCCGCGAAAGCGGCCTAACGAACGATCGCGCGAGCGTTTCTGCCTAACGCCTGCCAGCGGCGGGGGGAGGCTTTTCGGCAAACAAGCGGGGCTGGTCTGGTTCCTGCTTTTAGGGGAATTCGCAGTCTAACCAATCCTTGGCGCAATTCTTTATGTCGACTCCCACTAAACAATTCATCTGCGCGTTCGCAGCCTCGCTGACGATGGCGTCAGTATCCCCGGGGCAGGAAGCGGGCACGGCGCGATCCCTTCCGGGCCGGGTAATCGAGGCGACGCGAAGCGCTGGCGCCGCGGATGCAGCCCGCAATTCGGAGCTCGCGCCGATGACCACGCTGGTCCAGGTCGCACCGGCAGGCGCTAATCCAGTGGCCCAGACTCCTTCGGTCGCGGTTTCGACCGCCGCGCCTAACGTTCCTCCGGCTGTTCCAACCTCTCCGGCGGCTCCGACCTCTGCGGCGCCGCCCGTGGTGCAACCCGGGGCGGCGACCACGACCGCCGTCACAACAAATTCAGTGACCGATAACGGCGGCGTCGGCGTCCGCGAATTTCAAGGTGACGAAATCGGGCAGGTGCTGCGTCTGCTCGCGCGTCAGGCCAAGATCAACATGGTGGTGAGCGAGGCCGTTACCGGCACCGTTACGATGCGCCTCGAAGATGTCACCGCCCTCCAAGCGATCGCGATCATCGTGAAGGCGAAGAGCCTTTTCATGGATCAGATCGACGCCGTTTATTACATCAAGACCGGCGCTGAGCGCACTGCCGAGCCGACGCAGAGCGACAGCTATCAATTCAGCTACGGCCGTGCCAAAGACATTGCGCCGCTGCTCGCTTCGCAACTCACGAGCAAGGAAGCGCCGCAAGTCGATGAGCGGACCAATACTGTTTTCTTTCGCGAGACGCGCAGCAACATCGACAACGTCCGCAAGATGCTGGTGCAAATCGACAAACCGACCAAGCAAGTCATGATTGAAGCGCGCCTCGTCGAGGTGAACGCCAATCCGCGGCAGAGTTACGGAATCAATTGGGCCGGCGTCGTGGGCAGTTCCTCAACCCCTCAGACTTTCAAATACGGAGGCTCCAGCCTTGGCACCCCGAATACCAATGTACTTACGCCTCAGCAAAATGTGGTTAGTACAATCACTGGACAAGCTCCTGGAGGCCCACCCGTCCAAAGTTTTGTCAACGGCGTGCCGGTCAACGGGACTGTCGGTCAGACAACTTTCCCGAGGCTGGATTCGAACGGGCTTCCGATTCAGAGTATTACCACGGGCACATTGGGAACTCCGCCCCTGGCAGGCTTTGGCCTGAATGATTTCTTGCGAACAGCGTCTGGTGCCGTGGGCGGCCAGTTCGCGATCCTCTCCATTCCCCAGTTGTCGGCCACTCTTCGACTGCTCAATGAAGATGCCGACGCGGAATTCCTTGCGAACCCGCGCATTGTCACCGCGGATAACATGCAAGCCAAAATCGAGATCATTCGCAATCAGCCGGTGCCGCAGTTGAACTTCAACGAGCAAACGGCGACCGCCGTCTTTGGCGGTTTCCAGGACAAAAAATTTGGCAACACTCTTACCGTTAGGCCATCGATCAACAAAGACGATTTCGTGACCCTGAGCGTAAAGCCAGAGATCAGCAATAAGGTGGCGGACTCGCTTTTTACTTTCGCCGGGGCCACGGTGGCGAGCCCGATCATCGACACACGCACGCTCGATTCCAACGTGCTCATCAAGAGCGGCGACACTCTCGCGATTGGCGGCTTGTTGCAGGACGAAGTGACGAAGCAGAGCACCAAAGTTCCGGTCTTGGGCGACATCCCGATACTTGGTTATCTTTTTCAGGAACACCTGAATGCGCGGACCAAGCGCAACCTCCTGGTTTTTGTCACGCCGACGATCATCGACCAACATTACGGCACCGGTTTGGAAGATCAGGTCAGCGGTTTGCATAATAGCGGGGAAGAATTCGCCGACCCGAACGGCTGGCGCAACAACGCCAAGGGGGCCGTGCGCCTTGTGCCGACTTCGAACCGCCAGATCGCGACCGATTATCCCAAACCGGGCATCGCCCCGGCACCGGCCAAGCTCCGCTACATGAGCACGGCGAAGGATCGAGATTTCTAGCAGCAGAGTTGTTGGTTGTGGGGTTGAGAGGGGGCGGGTGTCGTAAGACGCTCGCCCCCTTGATTTCCCAGCGCGTCAGTCCCTGATCTCGTG
>JBBSGS010000009.1:0-23679 GCA_038253875.1 Chthoniobacterales bacterium | reverse complement strand
CTACTCATCCGCAAGAAGCGCGGCTTCGGCGCCGGGAAAATCAACGGCCCCGGCGGCAAAGTCGATCCGGGCGAAACGCCGCTCGCATCGGCGTTGCGCGAAACCTTCGAAGAACTTGGCATTCGGCCCCTCGGCGCAGAGGAGCGCGGCGAGCTGCACTTTCAATTCCGCGATGGCTACAGCCTGCATTGCTCCGTTTTCGTCGCCTATGACTTCCAGGGCGAGCCGCACGAGACCGACGAAGCCGCGCCCCTTTGGACTCCGCTCGACGCCATCCCCTACAGCGAAATGTGGGCGGACGACCGGCACTGGCTCCCGCTGCTCATTCGGGGCGAACATTTCCTGGGCTATTTCGAATTCGAGGGGGAGCAGCTGCTCGCCCACAAGGTAGTCGTTAGGCGGAATCGTTAGGCTTATTCCCTAATCTTCTTGCACGAAGGTCACAAAGGACACGACGGACCTAGTCATCAGAATACCTTTGTGTCCGTTGTGGACTTAGTGCGATGCACACTCCCTACCCATTTGGCCTAACGGATTCGAGATTGCCCACGATGCGCAGCCCCTCCAGGGTCAGGTGTGGATGGACCGCGTCTATCTCCGGCATTTTCTCTGCGATCAAGCGCGCGTAGCCACCCGTGGCGATGACGCGCGCCTTTTTCCGTCCGAATGCTTCTCGAGAAATCTTCGTCAGAATCTCTTTCACCAAGCCGCGATAACCAAAGACCGCGCCCGACATCATGGCCGCGCGGGTCGATTTCCCGACCGCCCGGCGCGGCTCGGAAAGCGTCAACTTCGGCAAGAGCGCTGTCTTGTTAAACAAATAGCTCGTCATCGCTTCGAGCCCAGGCGCGATCACGCCGCCGATGTAGCAGCGCTCGGCCGAGACCACATCGAAAGTCACCGCCGTCCCGAAATCCACCACCACCGCGGGGCAGCCGTACAGCTCGGCAACCGCGGCCGCGTTCGCGAGCCGGTCCGCGCCGATCGTGCGCGGTTGCGGATAATCGACCCCGACGCCAAGCGCGCTCCGCGCGTTCACGAACGTCACAGGAATGCGCCCGGCGGCGTTGCGGATGAGGGCATTCTTTTGCGGGACCACGGAGCAGACCACGATGCGTGCGACCGCCTGTCGCCGAATGACTTTTTGAAGCGCGCTCGCCTTGAGCGAAGGCGTCCGGATTCGCTCGGTCGCGCCCAGCCTTTTCGTCGAAGCGAAGGCCAGCTTCGTAAACGAATTGCTGACATCGACGAGCAGGTAATCCGCGCGCGTTGGCATAACGAGCGCCAACAAACACTGCCGTGTCGCGCGGCACAACTCCGGGTAGCGCTGCGATCGCCCGCCTGGTAAACGCGCAGTTTCCCGCAAGCTTGCGAGGCCGCAGCCGCGCGCTTAGCCTCGCCGCGTGAGAAAACTGGTCCAGCGTCCGAGGCGATTGCGGCGGACCGAGGCGCTGCGCAACCTCGTGCGCGAGACCATTCTCACGCCCCACGATTTCATTTTACCGCTCTTCGTCAGCGAAAAAATCTCCCGTCGGCGCGCGATCGCGAGCATGCCCGGGGTCGCCCAGCTCGCGCCTAACGAAGTCGCGGGCGAGGCCGCCCGCGCTGCTGCGGTCGGCCTGCAAGCCGTTCTCCTTTTCGGAATCCCTCACGAAAAAGACGAACAAGCATCCAGCGCATATGCCGGGGATGGCGTCGTGCAGCAAGCCATCCGCGCGATCAAAACCGAGTGCCCGGAATTCCTCGTCATCACCGACGTTTGTCTTTGCGAATATATGAGCCACGGGCATTGCGGCGTCACCCGGAGGGACGGCGATCATTTCCATGTGCTCAACGACGAAAGCGTCGAGCTGCTCGTCAAGACCGCCCTCTCTCACGCCGCCGCCGGCGCCGATCTGGTGGCGCCGAGCGACATGATGGATGGGCGCATCGGCGCGATCCGCGATGCCCTCGACGCCGCGGGCTTCGACCAGACCGGCATCATGAGTTACGCAGCCAAGTTCGCCTCCGCCTTTTACGGACCATTCCGCGAAGCGGCGGAAAGCCCGCCGCAGTTCGGCGACCGCCGCGGCTACCAAATGGATCCGGCCAACGCCAACGAAGCGCTCCGCGAAGTCGCGCTCGATATCGCCGAAGGCGCGGACATCGTCCTGGTAAAACCCGCGCTCCCCTATCTCGATATCCTCTGGCGGGTGCGGAAACGTTTCGGCCTAACGACGGCCGTGTATCACGTCAGCGGCGAGTACGCGATGGTCAAAGCCGCGGTCGAAAAAGGCTGGCTCGACGAGCGCGCCGCCGTTCTCGAGATCATGACCGGCTTAAAGCGCGCGGGCGCCGATCTCATCATTACCTACTGGGCGCGGGAGTTGGCCGAGTGGACGCGTCGTTAGGCAAACGCGGCGAGACCGCCGCCCACCTCGAACTTAAACGCCTCGCTCTCGTTTGGGCGCAGGAAAACGGTTATCCGATTGCGGCACTCGAAGTCACCCTTCCTCGATGCCGTTACCGCGCCGATGTCGCCGCTTATCGACCAGAAAAAAACGGCTCTCTCGGCGTCACCGTGGTCTTCGAATGCAAACAATCCGGACCGGACCTGCGCCGCGACGATTGCCGCAGCCCAGAAACGCTCGAGCGTCTCGAGACGGTCTATCGCCGCCGCCAAGTCCTCGAAAGACACCTGCGCATTCATTATCCCACCCTGCGCACCGACGACACCCTTTTTCCTGAGTGGGAAGCACACGATTTCGGCGCGATCGAGCACCGCGGCTATCGGCGGGTGACCCGCGAATTAGCTGTGCTGCAAAGCCAGCTGCGCGATGGCCGCAAATTTGAAAAACTCGCCCGCTATGCCTGCGCCAACCTCTGCTTTCTCGTCGTGCCTAACGATCTCGTGCGCGAATCGGAAACGCCGTTAGGCTGGGGCTTGCTCGTGGAAAACGCGGGCGCGCTCACCCTTCAGCGAAAACCGGTCTGGCACGACAGCTCTGAAACTGCACGCCTTCGGGTCCTGCAAAAGATCGCCGCCGCCGGCACACGCCTCCTCAACCGGAAACACGACATCTCCCCGCTCAGTCCTTATCCGCGCTCGTCCGATAGAGATCGCTCCGCCGATGCGCAAACACCGCCATGCGCTTCCGCACCGACCGCAGACTCTCTTGCGCCAACTCCGCGATGACTAACTCTTCGCGGTCCGAAGAAGCCGCGGCGAGGATCGCCCCATTCGGATCGATGATCGCGGAGCCACCGCAAAAGCTAAGCCCGTCGTCCTTGCCGGCCCGGTTCGCCAGCACCAGATAACTCTGGTTTTCGATCGCGCGAGCGAGGGCGAGGACGCGCAGATGTTCGAGGCGAGGAAAAGGCCAGGCCGAGGAGACGACAAAGACATTCGCCTCCTGTTGCGTGGCTAGCTTGCGATAGACTTCGGGAAAACGCAGGTCATAACAAATGGTGAGGCCAACTCGAAATCCACCGTATCCATAGCTATGCAAGTCATCGCCCGGCGAGAAGCATTCCCTCTCATCCACTGTTCCCCCGCAGAATAAGTGCGTCTTACGGTATCTCCCCGCGATCTCACCTCGGGCATCGACAAACACCTGGGAGTTATAAATGACTGCATCTTCCCGCTCCGAAACGCCGCAGATGATCGCCAGGGAAAGACGCTTCGCCATCTCCTGCAACGCCGGCACCGCTCCCTCGTTCCACGGCCGCGCCGAAGCGCGAATGACCGGCATGACATAGCCGGTATCGGCCATCTCCGGAAACACGACCAGCTCCGCACCCACATCTTTCGCGCGCTCGGCGAAGTCACCAATCTTGCGCAGGTTCGTTTCCACCTCGCCCGGGAGGCAGCTGATCTGGGCCGCGGCTACTTTCACTTTCGCCTAACGAACGGGATCGGCGCGCTCAGCCTTCCGATCGACCACTGTGGTGCCGGGTTCCCTAACGAGAAACTCATCGCGATAACGCGGGGTTGCCTCCGGAGCGAAGCCGTGGTGCATGATGTTTTCGGTGACAATGCGCGGGAGCAAAAACTGCAGCAGGTAATCGCCGCCGCCGGCTTTCGTTCCTCCGCCGCTCATCTTGAATCCACCGAAGGGATGCCGCCCGACGACTGCGCCGGTGCAGGAGCGGTTGATGTAAACGTTCCCTGCGACCAACTCCGCTTTGACGCGCTCGATGTTCGCCGGGCTGCGCGAGAAAAAGCCGGCCGTGAGGGCGTAATCGGTACCGTTGGCAACCTCCAGCGCTTCGTCGAGATCGCGCACTTTGATCACACTCAGGACCGGCCCGAAGATTTCCTCCTGCGCAATCCGTGCGCTCGGTTTGACGTCGGTAAAAATGGTTGGCGGCACAAAGTAACCGTCGTTAGGCAGATTCGTTCCCTGGAAGGCCAGGGTCGCCTCACCTTTGGCGCGCGCGATTGTTTCGAGGATGCGCTGGTGCGCCACGTCGTCGATCACGGGCCCGACCGTGACGCCGGGATCTTCCGGATTGCCGACGCGCAAACTTCCGGCCGCGGCGAGCAATCGCTCCATGCAACGATCGTAATTTTCCTCGAGCACGATGAGGCGGGAGAGCGCGGAACATTTCTGTCCCTGATAACCAAAGGCGGAGTAGATCGAGTTGACGATCGTCTCATCGAGATCGGCGTCGGAATCGACGATGATGGCATTCTTGCCGCCCATCTCGCAGATGACGCGTTTGAGCTCGCGCTGGCCGGGGCGCGTCTTGCCGCCGGCTTCCCAGATTTTCAGCCCGACTTCGCGCGAGCCGGTGAAGGCGATGAGATCGACCTCCGGATGATCGACGAGACGCGCGCCCACGACAGCGCCGTCGCCATTGAGGAAATTAAGCACGCCCGCCGGCACGCCCGCTTCCTCGAACATCTCCATAAGCAGCGCGCCGCAAATTGCCGATTGCTCGGCCGGTTTCATGATGACGGTGTTGCCGGTGACAAGCGCGGCCGAAACCATTCCGCAAAGAATCGCGATCGGGAAATTCCAAGGGGCGATCACAAGGGCCACGCCGCGGGCCCAGTAGTGCTGATAATTTTCCTCTCCCGGCACGTGCTGCGTGATCTGGGGCCGGCCGATAAGACGCATTTGCTGGGCGTAGAAGAGAAGGAAATCCATGGCCTCGCGAATGTCACCGTCAGCTTCCGCCCATGGTTTTCCCACTTCGAAAACCTCGACCGCGGAAAGCTCGAAGCGGCGGCGCTCCATGATGGCGGCGACGCTCTCGAGGAGTTGCGCGCGATGGTCGACGGACGTGCGCGACCAGTCATTGAAAGCGGCGCGGGCGGCTTTGACCGCGCGCTCGGCCTCAGGAATGCCGGCGTCGGCCACCTTGCCGACGATCTCGTTAGGCGCGCTTGGATTAATCGAAGGCATCCATTTCCCGGTGGTGACTTTCTCGCCTTTGATCGTTAGGGGATATTCACGGCCAAAGCGGTTGCGCACTTCGCGGAGCGCAGTCTTCATCTGCTCCTGCGTCTGGTCATGGACGAAATTGACCAGGGGTGCGTTCTCGTAGCTGTCGCCCGGCGGGGTGGCGCGGTCGGCGCCATTGCCGGAGTGGTAATAGCTCGGCTCCATCTCCAGCGGCAGGCTGCTGGCGCCGTCCGCGATCAGTTCATTCGGGTCGCGGAGTAACTGCGCGGTGGAAAGATTATCGGAGAATTTGGCGCGCAGAAATCCTTCGTTGGAAGTGTTCTCGAGCAGGCGCCTAACGAGATAAGACATGCCCGGGAGCAGCTCGCCCACGGGCGAGTATTCGCGCACGCGATAACCCATCTCGACGAGCGCGCGCTTGATCGGCCCTGCCATTCCGTAAAGGAGCTGGAATTCAAACCGGCTTTTATCGATCCCACGCTCGTCCGCGTCCGCCATCGCGTGGGCGATGCTGCGGACGTTGTGCGAACCGAAAGCCGAGGTGACGATCGATTCGTTATCGAGCAACACCCGGGTGCAAGCCTCGAAATTGGCGTCGCTCTCCGGCTTTTGCAGATAGACCGGACAGAGCCAGCCGTTCTGTGCGGAGACGATCTTTTCGTAGTCCCAATACGCGCCTTTCACCAGCCTTACGGCGAAGCGCGTCCCGCGTTGTCGGCCCCAATCGATGAGTGCGCGCAGATCGCGTTCCGAATCCCGCAGATAGGCTTGGATGACGATGCCGGCGTGTGGCCAATCGACGAACTCCGCTTCGGTCAGGAGCGCTTTGAAGAGGTGAAGCGTGGCGTTTTTGTGCGCGTAGCTCTCCATGTCGAAATTCACGAACGCACCCACCTCCTTCGCGCGACGCAGGATCGGCCGGAGCTTGGGCGCGAGGTGCTGAACCGCTTCGTAGGGATCGGCCGGATTCATCTGCGAATAGAAGGCGGATATCTTGACCGAGAGATTCACGACCGGAAAGAGATCGGCATTTTTGCCTAACGGATCGCTCCAGCCGCGCGTCTCGCGCGACAAGGTCTCGAGCAACTCCATTGCCCTGGCCCCGTATTCATCCGCCTCTTTCTCGCTGACGACGGCTTCGCCTAACAAATCGACGGTGAACCCGATCTTCTCTTTTCGTTTCTGACGCAGCGTTTTCATGACGTCGGCGCCATCGCGCCCGGCGATGAATTGGCGCGCCATCCCGGAGACGTTGCGGCGCAGAATATAGGCGGTGAGCCACGGGAAAATACCGGCCGCGCGCAGGCCGGTTTGCATCATGGGAATGATGCTGTTGTCCATCCCGGCGAAGTATTCGCGCAGATGCTCGACGATATCGCCGGAGCGCCGGAGCGAGGCGAGGACATCGACGAAGCGAAACATCTGCACCTTGAAACGCTCGTCGCGCATCGAGAAGGCCATCATCCGCTGATAAAATCCGGCCTTGCTGAAGAGCGATTCGGGATGCCGATCGACCAATTCAAAAATCTGTTCGCCGCGCCGTTCCAGGTCGGCTTGTAGGTCGCTCATGGCCGAGGATAAAGCGGCCCGCGCGTTTCGGCAAAGAGAGCGGACAAGCAGACAGGATTAACGGGATTTACAGGATGAGGCAGACACTTCCCGCCTTCCTCCCCCAATCCCGATAATCCTGGTAATCCTGTCAAATTCTTCCACCAGCGCACACCCACGGAGGGGGCCGTATTCGATTCAGTGGTGAAACCAACTTCCAGAAACAACAACTCCATTATGAAACTAACCAAACGAATCAAAGAGGTCGGTGCGCTAGGTTACATGCTCCTCTGGCTCCTGGGCATTCCGATCCCAATCCTGTTGGTGATTTTTTTGCTCCGCGGGTGCAGCTAAGGCTGGCAAGATAGAGGTGAGTCGCCTGGCGGGGGCGGCCTGAGGGGTTAGATCAGGAAGAGCTCCCGGCCAGGCGTTACTCTTTTCGTTAGGCGGTTGCCGCCGGTGCGGAGCGCGATTAGGACTTTGAGCCATGTCCGTGCGCGACCGCTATGAATTCGCCAGCGATAATACGGCCGCGATTTGCCCTGAAGCGTGGGCCGCTCTCGCCGCGGCGAACGCAGCGACCGCCGCTTCCTATGGCGACGATCGCTGGACTCTACGGGTCTGCGATCAGGTCCGTGAAATTTTCGAGACTGACTGCGAGACCTTCTTCGTCTTCAACGGCACTGCCGCCAATTCCCTCGCCCTTGCCCACCTCTGCCGACCTTTTCACAGCATCCTTTGCCACGACCATTCGCACATCGAGACGGATGAATGCGGCGCGCCGGAATTTTTTTCCGGAGGATCAAAGTTGCTTCGTGTTGCGGGTGCCAACGGCAAAATTGATCTCGCCCGAGCCGCCGAGGTGATCGCGCGCCAACGCGACCTTCATTCGCCCAAGCCGCACGTCATCAGCGTGACGCAGGCGACGGAACTGGGGACAGTTTACCGGCCGGAAGAGCTCGAGGCGGTGGCCACTTTTGCGAAAGAACATTCGCTCCTCGTGCACATGGACGGCGCGCGCTTCGCTAACGCCGTCGCGTCGTTAGGCTGCGAACCGAAAGAAATTACCTGGCGGCGCGGGGTCGATGTGCTCGCATTTGGCGGGACGAAAAACGGCGCTGCGACTGGCGAGCTGGTGGTGTTCTTCAACCGGGATCTGGCGCGCGAGTTCGATTATCGCGCTAAACAGGGAGCGCAGCTCGCTTCCAAAATGCGCTTCATCGCCGCTCCTTGGGTTGGCCTGCTCTCGGGCGACGTCTGGCTAAAAAACGCGCGGCATGCGAACGAGGCAGCGAAGAAACTTGCCGAACTACTGGGCAACGATCTCGTTTTCCCACGCGAGTCGAGCGCACTTTTCCTGCGGCTCGCCGATGAAAAATTCGCGCAACTGCACGCGCGCGGCTGGCATTTCTACAAGTTCATCGAGCCGGATATTTATCGCCTTATGTGCTCGTGGTCAGTGACGGAGCGCGACATCGCGGATTTCGTCGCGGACTTCCGTAACACAGGCTTCCAGCCTGTCGGGTAACGCGGGCATCTTGCCTGCGTGTTTGGTCAAGCGCCGGGCTGGAAACCCGCGCGACCCGACAGGCTGGAAGCCTGTGTTACGTTCGGCGATGGAGCCCCGCCAGCTGCCAATCTACGAACTCGAAAGGGATATCGTTGACTCGTTAGGCAAGCAGCCGCGCCTCATTCTCCAGGCGCCAACCGGCTCCGGAAAATCCACCCAGGTGCCGCAAATCCTGCTCGATCGCGGACTGCTCGGCGAAGGCGAAGTGGTCATTCTGCAACCGCGCCGGCTGGCCGCACGGCTGCTCGCAAAACGCGTCGCTCAGGAACGCCACAATTCGTTAGGCAACGAGGTCGGTTATCAGATTCGCTTTGAGCGACGAGTCTCCGCGCAGACTCGGATCCGCTTCGTCACCGAGGGAATTCTTCTGCGCCAACTGCTCCAGGATCCGGAGCTGCGCGGCGTCAGCGCGATCCTCTTCGATGAATTTCACGAGCGCCATCTTTACGGCGACATCACGCTCGCGCGCGCCCTGCAATTGCAAGAAAGGCAGCGGCCCGATCTCCAACTCATCGTCATGTCCGCGACCTTGGAATCCGACAAGCTGGAAGAATATCTGGCGCCCTGCCCGGTCCTCACCTCGAGCGGGCGCAGTCATCCAGTCACGATCGAATATCTAAAGAAACCGGTCCGCGCGGAGAACTATAAGATGTGGGATTTGGCGGCGGACGAGCTGGAGCGGCTCGGCTCGAAAACCGAAGGCGATGCGCTCATTTTCATGCCGGGAAAATACGAAATCGTCCGGACCATCTCCGCCATCTGCGCGTCGCGGGTGAGCGATCGTTTTGTCGTGCTGCCGCTCTACAGCGAGTTGCCGCCCGCGGAACAGGACGCTGCCCTGACGCAATACGAGAAGCGCAAAGTCATCGTCGCGACCAACGTCGCGGAAACTTCCCTAACGATCGACGGCGTGCGCGTTGTCATCGACAGCGGCCTCGCCCGAATCGCGCGTTTCGATCCCCGGCGTGGCATCAACACACTCTTCGTCGAGAAAATCAGCCGCGCCGCCGCCGAGCAGCGCGCGGGCCGGGCCGGCCGGACGGCGCCGGGCCATTGCCTGCGCCTCTGGACGGAGCGCGAACACCTCGAGCGCGCTGCCCAGGAGCTGCCGGAAGTGAAGCGGCTCGATCTTGCGGAAGTGGTGCTCACGTTAAAAGCGAGCGGCATCGAGGACGTCGCCGGCTTCCGCTGGCTCGAGCCGCCCGAGGCGAAGGCACTCGAGAGCGCCGAGCAGTTATTGAACGATCTGGGCGCGTCGTCACCGCCCGCGCCCGCCGGTCTGGGGAGCGCGTGCGCCTCGCACATTGGTTGTGGCGCCCCGCCACAACGGACTTTTTGTGAAAGTTCGAGCGCAGAGAAAGTTCGCGAGGCGCGTGCGCTCCCCGGCATCACTTCGTTAGGCCGACGCATGCTCGCTTTCCCGGTGCATCCGCGTTACGCCCGCATGTTGCTCGCGGCACAGGAGGAGGGTTGCGTGCGGGCCATCGCGCTCATCGCTGCGCTCGCCCAGGGCCGCAACCTGCTCCGGCGCGCGGAGGGAAAACACGTCAATCGGGAAGATTTTCTCGGAGGCGATGATGAATCCGATCTCTTTATTTTGCTGCGCGCTTTTCGTTTCGCGGAAAGGAACAACTTCGATCCGCGGCATTGCGCGCAACTGGGCGTGCACGCGGGCGCCGCACGCGAGGCGGCGCAGCTCTGGGAGCAATTCCTCGCCATCGCCCGCGCGGAAGGTCTCGATGTCGCGGAAAGAGAACCCGCACCGGGGGCGGTCGCGCGTTGTGTCTTGAGCGGATTTCCTGACCAGGTCGCCGTGCGCCTGGACGAAGGCACGCTGCGCTGCGCGCTCGTGCACAACCGGCGCGGCGTGCTTGCGCGCGAAAGCGTGGTGCATCGCGCCCGGCTCTTGACCGCCTCGGAAATCCGCGAGATCGAATCGAGCGACGGCGATCGCCAGGTTCTCCTGACCCTGGCGACGGCGATCAAACGGGAATGGTTAGGCGAATTTTTTCCGGAGGCGCTGCAGGAAAAGGTCGAAGTGGTTTTCGACGCGGCCCTGCGCCGCGTGATCGGCCGCAGCGTGACCCTCTTTCACGACCTCGTACTCGAGGAAAAGAAAACGGAGCGCGTCCCGCCTACCGAGGCCGCGAGCCGGCTCGCGCGTGAAGTGGTCGCGGGAACTTGTCCGCTGAAGAAATGGGACCACACAACTGAGCAATGGATCGCGCGGCTGAACTTTGCCGCCGGGCAATTTCCCGAGCTGGAACTGCCACCAATCGACAAGGCGGACCGCCAGTTGTTGATCGAGCAAATCTGCCTCGGTGCGACGAGCTACAAGGAGATCAAAGATCGTCCGGTCGCGCCCGCTTTGAAATCGTGGCTGAGTGCGGCACAGCAACGCGCGCTCGAGCAGTTCGCGCCGGAAAGGGTCAGATTGCCTAACGAGCGAAATGCCAAAGTCATTTATGGCGCGGGCATGCCGCCGACGATCGCGGCCCGCATCCAGGATCTCTACGGCGTCGAGCGCGGCCTCACGATTGGCCCCGGCCGGGTGCCGCTGCGGATCGAAGTGCTGGCGCCGAATCACCGCCCCATCCAGATCACCGACGACCTAGCTACATTTTGGCGGGAAAGTTATCCGAAGATCAAAAAGGAATTGCAGCGGAAATACCCGAAACACCAGTGGCGTTGAGCGCCTGGCAGCCAAAGAGGAGCGCTATGCAGAGAGCGAACAGGGCGATCAACTTTGTGATACAGACATGCCGCACTACGATGGCGCGCTCCGCTCTGCGAAGCGCCTGCAACTGACCAGTTAGATCGCGCCGCGAGTTCCGCGCGACGGATCGCGTGGACTGGTCACGCCGCTCACTTTGTCCCATGCCGCCTTGGTCGCAGGACGCGCCTGATCCCATGGCAGAGCGGATCCCGGCTGATGCTTTCCGTAGTCGAGGGCGAGATCGTCTTCGATCTCATCGAAAGCTTTGCCCGGATATTTCCCCGCCGCTTCGTAGCCGACGCGATAGGCCGGCGCGTAATGTTCGTAACCGTATTCCTCGCTCGCGTAGCTTTGCGAGGGATGGTTTTCGCGCCAGTACTGCTCCTCGACCGTCGGATTAACCGCCTCGGCGACGCCTCGTCCGCCATACGCGCCTACGACTCCGCCAACGATCGCGCCGGCAACCGCGCCGACGGGGCCGCCTACGGCCGCGCCGATCGCGCTCCCCGCCGCCGCTCCTCCCGTCGTGCCCATCCCCGTTCCGACCGGATGGGAACCAGGCTCTCCCGTTATTGGGTCGCGATTTTCGTGTCCTGAAGCTTCAGATTTTTCGTCCATGATTTTCCCTTCTTGAGTTAAGTTCGCTGTTCTTTCGCCGGTCGCGGGGCAAATGGACGTGACGATTACGCGCGCATCGAATTTGAAAGCGCAAACAGCCAGTCAAATCCGAAGTTATGAGTATGAAGAATTCCAATGGTGACAATTTTCCGAATGATGATCCGATGGCGGAGACGGAATTCGGCCATGAAGTGAGCGGACGCAGCGGAGCGGGTCGAGTGCAGGAAAGCGCGCGTAAGTTTTCCAACGCCGCTTCCGAGACGTGGGACCAGACGCGACAGAAGGCGCTCGTGGCGCGGGAGCGAACGGAATTTTACCTGCGGGAAAATCCGATTCCGACGATCCTCGGGGCGCTCGCGCTCGGGTTGGTGATCGGGCTGGCGATCCGTTATGCCTCGCGACCGGAGGAGCCAACCCCGTTGACGGTGCGAAATGCTCTCAAGAATATCGACTGGCGCGGGATGTCCGAGCCGGCGTGGCCGTTCCTGCGCAAAGTGCGGCGCGGTTACGATGACTCCGCCGAGGCGGTTGCAGATGTGGTCAAGGGCGGCCTGGAGCGAGTAAAGGAAGTCGACGTCGATCGCTACGTGAAGCCGCTGCGCAAGCAGTGGAAGAGTTGGAGAAGCTAGCCGCGACACGCGCTGAACTCCGCCGCACCGCGGCCGGCGCGGGTCCCGGTGGAGAAGCAACCTTGCAGGAGATAGCCGCCGGTGGGCGCCTCCCAATCGATCATCTCGCCAGCGAGAAAAACTCCCGGGAGTTTTCGCAACATGAGAGCGGCGTTCAGCTCGCTCCAGCGCACTCCTCCCGCAGTGGAGATGGCTTCGGCGAGCGGGCGCGGACGTAGCAGAGAAATCGGAAGAGCTTTGACCCGGGCGATTGCGACCTCAAGGTCTGGGTTCGCAGGCGGCTCGATGTTCTCGAGGAGCGCAACGGCGCCCGCGCTCAATTTCCAGGCGCGATACCACTCGTTAGGCCGAGCGAATGGGGCGGCTCGAGATCGCAGTGTCTCCTCGGTAACCTGCGGTTTGAAATCGACGTTCAGCGCCGGCGAAGCCATCCCGCGCAAAATCGGACCAAGACGATAGATCGCGCCCCCTTCGAGACCGTGACGGGTAACGAGAAGTTCGCCCAAAACCGTTTCATCCCCGGCGCGGACGCTCAAATTTTTCAGCGGCAAACCTTCGGCTTGTGCCAGCACGGCCTCGGGCCACCCCACCTCCCAACCGCAATTGACGGCGACAAATGGAGCTATCTCGATGCCGTGTGCGGCGAGCAGCGGTGGCCAACGACCGTCGGATCCCGTCTCGGGCCAGGAAGCGCCCCCGAGCGCGAAGACGACCGCCGCCGCAGCCACTTCTGTCTCTCCCTCTTCATTCGCAAAACGCAGTTGCCACCCGATGTTGCTTTTCGTTAGGCCAAGCCAGCGTTTGCCGGTGTGAATCTCCACTCCACCGTTTCGCAAGCGCCGCAGCCACGCGCGCAGCAAGCCCGCCGCTTTTTGTCCGCGCGGAAAGACGCGGCCGCTTGTCCCGACATAGGTTTCCACTTCCAGAGCCTCCGCCCAGGCTCGCAAATCGTCTGGCCCGAATTCTTCCAGCAATGCGCGCCATCGCTCCGGCTCTGCACGATAGCGGGCCGGAAAATTCTCTACTGGCTCACCGTGAGTGAGATTCAATCCGCCACGGCCAGCGACGAGAAATTTCCGCCCGACAGAACGCTGGGCATCGAAGATCTGCACAGGCTTGCCCGCCGCAGCGGTCACCTCCGCCGCGCGCAGACCAGCCGGTCCGCCGCCCACAACGACGATGTCTGCTCCATCCCTGGGCTTTTCCTGCTGCAACGTTAACGCCACCTTTGGTGAAGACCGATCGGAAGTGGAGCCTAGGGGGTTCGAACCCCTGACCTCCTCAATGCCATTGAGGCGCTCTACCAACTGAGCTAAGACCCCTTCGAGAGAGTTTCGATTTTCGAGTCACGACCGCCGATTTGCAATGAGTAAGTTATCCCGCCAGACCACCTGCTCGCTCCTCGCTGGGCCTCTCGTCTTTCTCGCCAGCTTCCTGCCAAAGGCCGACGCGCGGTGGGTTTGGATCGACACGGACCTGTCGATCGGCTCGCCGCTGCGCGAGGTGGACGACGGCTACGCGCTGCTCCTCGCCTGGCGCTCGCCCGAGCTGCAGATCAGCGGGATTAGCACGACTTACGGGAACGCGCCGCTGCGCGGGACGACCAGCCGGACGCGGGAAGCGCTACGCCGGTTTGGCCTAACGATGCCGGTGAATCCGGGCGCGGCCTCGCCTAACGAACTTGGCCGAGCGACTCCAGCTTCCGATGCCCTCGCGGCGGAGTTGCACTCGCGCAAGCGACTCACCTACATCGCCCTCGGGCCACTGACGAACCTCGCGAGTTTCGTCTCCCTTCACCCGGAGCAAGCGGATCAGATCGACGAGGTGATCATGGTGGCCGGCAAAACGCCGGCGGCGACCCTCGGCTTCGGGCCCGGAGAAAAGTTTCGCATTCACGATGCCAATTTCGTGAAAGATCCCGCGGCGATGCGCGCGATCTTCGCTTCGCCGATTCCGATCCTGCTCGCACCGATCGAGACTTCGGCGCGTTTGCTACTCGATGCTCAAGATCTGCGCACGCTCGAGGCGAGCGACCCGGCCGGTCGCTTCCTCGCGCGGAAGAGCGGTCTTTGGCTTCGGTTCTGGACGCATTTTGTGAAAGCGGGTGGCGGGCCGGTTTTCGACGCGCTCGCGGTGGTCGCCGCCGCGCGACCGAATCTCGTGATGACGGACCTGCGTACTGCGGCGATCGAGGCGGACGGAAACTTTATCGTTAGGGGAAAACCTGAGGGCGCCGGTCGGAAAGTGCGTTTTTGCTCGGGCTTTGTGCATGCAACAAAAGCGGTGATCCTCGACCGCCTTAACGGCCGACGAGAGAAATGTTCGAGCGCTCGGCGAGATCGATAATCGCGGCTTTCTCGAGGAGGAGGGTGCGGCCCGCTTCGACCGCGAGCGCGCATACTTTCGCTTCTGCGGCGACACGCAGCGTCTCGACGCCAATGACCGGGACATCGAAGCGCATATCTTGATTTGGTTTCGTGACCTTGATGACGATCGCATTTTTCTTACCTAACGAACCCCCACGCTGGATGGCTTCGTTCGTGCCTTCGAAGGCTTCGACCGCGAGGACGGTGCCGTTCTTCACCACGATCGTCTGGCCGACGTCGAGCGCGCTAAGTTGCTTTGCAATGTCAAAACCAAAGCTGACGTCCCCCTCTTCGCGCGCCTTGAGTTTGGGACCGGCGATGTGGCCGGCCGGCGCGAGAAGATGATCGAGGAAGGTGGTGGCCGGGAGCAGCTCGATCTGAAGCTCCGCAAGCTGGTCAGCGATCGCGCCGAAGATCGACTCGGCGTTGCGCTCTTTCAGGCGCGCGAGCAAGACCATCGCCTTAAGATCCGGGCGAAGGCTGAAGAGGTTGCCGGGCGCGATCTGTCCCGCCATGATCGCGTGCCTAACGTTCGCCTCGCGAAAGAAATTCAGGAGCTTTCCGAGCTGGCCGACGCGCAGCCACTCGATTTGGTCGGCGCGGTTGGTGATGTCGGCGGAGGTTTCGTCGGTGAAAGCCGCGACGACGATTTTATTCACACCGGCGACACGGGCGGCATCCGCGAGGAGGAGTGGGTAAACGCCGCTGCCGGCGATGATTCCGAGGGCGTCTGGCGTTTGCATTTTCGCCGGCCGGATTGGCCTAACGAGAGACTAGTGCCGTTGCCGGCGCTTGACGTGCAACTGGGCGAGCGCCTTTTGCAACGAAGCCTGAATGGAGGCGACTTCCTCCGCGCCGTGGTCTTCTTTCATCGCCGCCTGGGCGCGCGCGACCGCTTCTTCGGCGGCGGCTTCATCGATGGAGGACGATTCCAACGCCATGTCGGTGAGGACGGAAATGGAATCGCCGGTGATCTCGGCAAAACCTTCGCCCACGGCGAGCGACGTTTGGGTGCCGCCTTTGAAAACGCGAAGTTCGCCGGGTTTGAGCGTGGTCAGCACCGGGACGTGTTGCGGATAAACGCCGAGCTCGCCGTCCATTCCCGGGAGCACGACCATCTCGACATCCTCCGAGTAGGCTTTTGCCTCCGGAGTCACGATTTCCAATCGCAGCGTGCGCGCCATGCTATTCCTTGATCATGTCGATGCCGCCCTTCATGTAGAAATTCTGCTCGGCGACATCGTCATGTTTGCCATCGAGGATTTCTTTAAAGCCACGGACGGTTTCGGCGATCGAGACATACTGGCCAGAGGTGCCGGTGAAGACTTCGGCGACGTGAAAGGGCTGGCTGAGGAAACGCTGAATCTTGCGCGCGCGAAAGACGGTGAGTTTGTCTTCGGGACTGAGCTCGTCCATCCCGAGAATCGCGATGATGTCCTGCAAATCCTTGTAGCGTTGCAGCACCTTCTGCACGCCGCGCGCGACCGCGTAATGCTCTTCGCCAACGATCTCGGGCGCGAGCGCCTTCGAGGTCGAGGCAAGCGGATCGACCGCAGGATAGATGCCGAGCTCGGCGATGGAGCGTTCGAGAACGATGGTCGAATCCAAGTGCGCGAACGTGTTCGCCGGCGCCGGATCGGTGAGATCGTCGGCCGGCACGTAAACCGCCTGCACCGAGGTGATCGAGCCTTTGTTTGTCGAGGTGATGCGTTCCTGGAGATCGCCCATCTCGGCGGCGAGCGTCGGCTGGTAACCGACCGCCGACGGCGTCCGACCTAACAATGCCGAAACTTCCGCGCCGGCTTGTGAGAAACGAAAGATGTTGTCGATGAAAAGGAGCACGTCCTGGTTGCGTTCGTCGCGGAAGTATTCCGTCATGGCGAGAGCTGAGAGGGCGACCCGGAGACGCGCGCCGGGGGGCTCGTTCATCTGCCCGTAAACGAGCGCGACCTTCGATTTGCTCAGATCCTTTTGATCGATGACGCCGGCCTCGCTCATCTCCGTGTAGAGATCGTTGCCCTCGCGCGAACGCTCGCCCACCCCGGCGAAGACGGAGAAACCGCCGTGGTTCTTCGCGATGTTATTGATCAGCTCGAGAATAACGACCGTCTTGCCGACGCCCGCACCGCCGAAGGCGCCGACTTTACCGCCCTTGGTGAAAGGACAAATGAGATCGATGACCTTGATACCGGTCTCGAGAATCGTCGCCTGGACGTCCTGCTCCATGAGACTGGGCGCTTTGCGATGAATCGGATACCGCTTCGTGAATGAAACCGGCCCGCGATTATCGACCGGGTCGCCGGTCACATTAAAGATGCGGCCGAGCGTCCCCTCGCCCACCGGAACAGAGATCGGCCCGCCGGTGTCGGTCACGGGCATGCCGCGTTTGAGGCCTTCGGTGGAAGACATCGCGATCGAGCGCACCCAGCTTTCACCGAGATGCTGTTGCACTTCGAGGGTGAGCTTGGTCGGGTTGCCGTTCACCTCGTACTCGATCTCGAGCGCGTTGTAGATGCCGGGGATTTTTCCGGCGTCGGCGAAGTCCACGTCGACGACGGGACCGATCACTTGGACAATATTACCAGTATTCATAAAAGGACGACCCACGGGGCGAACTGCCCGGCGCGCGGGAGCCCCAAGGTAGCGAAGCAGCGCTCGCCGACAAGTCGCGGAACGAAGAATTCCGACGCGTCGGGCGGGCGAAGCTTTCGACTGGCGAGAAAGCGTAAAGCATGACTCCAAGGGAGTCTGTAACGGCAATCCGCGGCGCCGGAGCATGCGTTTTTCGAGGTCTAGGTCGCCCGCCTTCTCCGGAATTGGCGAATTCGCAGCACGGCGGATGCCGTGAACTGGAACGGTAACTGCTTCCTGAGATCAGTTATAGCATTGAAGACGAAGGCCAGAGGCGGTTTTACCTATATCGAAGCGATGGTCGCCGTGGCGATCGTGGCGATTTTTTTCGGAGCCCTCTACGCACTGAACGCGCAGGGTCTCTACGTGCTCAATGCCGGCCGGCAAACGGCTGCTGCGGGGCAATCGTTGCAGGATCGCATGGAGGATTTTCGCAGCTGCACTTGGGAGGAAGTCACCGACGCCAGCTATATCCAGAACAACATCCTAAACGGGCCGACGATCTCAGGTGACAATATTAGTGGCAGCACGGAAACGGTGACGCTGACCGCATATCCCACCGCGACTACGTCAACCCAAGTTGTTCGGACAAACGGCACCGCGAGCACGACTTCAAGCAACATCAATCTGGTTAACGGCGACATGGTCCGGATCGATGTCTCGTTGACATGGGGACTGGGGGCCCGTCAGCGGACGCAATCGTTTTCCTCCGTCATCGCTAAAAACGTCCCATGAAGTTTGCTCCGACCTACCGAAAGCACGCGGGAATGACTTTAATCGAGACCTTGATCGGCGCGGTGATCGGCAGCGCAGTAATCGGCGGAATGGTGCTGGGTTCTGTATCATTCCAACAGCTCTCAAACGGTGCGGATGAGTATTACAAGGCGACGAGTGACCAAATGCGAGTGCTTGATGCCATCGCCCTCGACGCCCGGCGCGCGACCAGTGGCGACGTCTCAAACAACGGCCAAACCCTTACGCTCAACCTGCCCGATTACATCGATTATTCCCAAAACCCACCCGCGCCGCGCACCCCGACGATTGCAGCTACAGGAGCTGTGACCTACGGAACGTCGGCCAGCCAGCCGAGAGTGGTTTACACCGTGACCGGAACCGCTCCGAATCAGACAATAACCCGGACCATCACCCCATCATCCGGGGCGGCCACGACCTCAATCCTGACTTGGGATACATCGAACAATCAATTTCTTTGTTTTGATCCGGCGAACCCCGCCAGCACGAGCCCTTTTTCTTTTGGCGATGCTGGCCAGCCTTCCTCAATTACGGCCCAAATTACTTTTCAGCCAAGATTCAACCGCATCGATCTCCCGAGTTCACGCGCCGGCACTCGAGCCGCGAAGACGATATATCTGAGGAACCACAAATAATGAAAGCAATATCCTGCATTCACGTTCGGGAGAAAATGGAGGGAAGCACCTTGGTAATCGCGCTTCTCACCCTTGCCGTCCTGTCGGTCGTTGGGACGACCGTATTGATGAGCGTCTCGGCGCGCTACGGCTATACCCAACAAGCGGTGGGCTGGGAGAAAGCGCTCGCCATGGCGGAAGCGGGTGCGGACTTTGGTCTAGCTAACTGCCGTCGGACGCTGACTGGTACCTCGCCTCCCTGGACAGGGTGGCAAAAGTACGTTACGTCGGGCAAGAAGGGGGGGAAGTGGACTACCGTCGTAGATGCTGCTGACGCACAGACGGAGCTGACTGCCGGACGCAATATTATTTACGATCTCCCCTCCGCTCTCGCTGGCTCGGGTCAGGGAGCGACTAACGGCTGGTATCACGTCGAAGTCGACGCGCCTACTTCCATGGCCATCGGCGGCAACCCGTGGTATCGCATTCGATCAACCGGCTATATGGGTCTCCCGGGCCCGGCGCGAGCCGGGAACGATAGTCCGGACGGCACCAAGGCTCAAGGAGAATTGCGTAAGATCGACTTGAGAATCGATCATTTCATCGCTCGATACGGCGATTACGCACACCTGACGCCCGCCGCCGTGACCGTGACGCCGCAGGCAGCTCGCCGGCTGGAAGTGATCGCTCAACCGACAACGCCTTTCCAATTCGCGATCCTGGTTACTAACAGTGCTGGAGCACCGTTAACGAATCCCCTGATCGATAGTTATAACTCGACCGACGCGATTAATTATCCGCTCGGCACCTATGACAAAACCAAACGCAACACCTCCACGGGGATTGGCACGAACGCCCCCGTTTACGTCAACGCACCAATCTCGTCCCTGACTACGACCGTCTACGGAGACGTCACCACCAAGGGCGGAACATTGACCAATAGCAACAACATCAGTGGCACCGTGCTGAACAATGGGGCATTACCTGTCCCGACTGTGACCAAACCCGCGTGGGGTACGGTGGCCAGCGGGGCAGCGCCGAAAACGATTACTGCCGGCACGACCGCCGCACCCCTTTTTGCCACATATACAAAAGCCGACAACATCACCGTGACGCTTCCTGTCGGACAAACTTCGGGAGTCGTGAACCTCTACATCACGGGCGATGTCACCAATGGCATCACAGTGGCGAAGGGCGTTACCTTAAAAATTTGGATGGAAGGGAATTTCAAAATGAAGGCGGATCAGCTCAACAACTTAAACCTGAACGCGGCCTACCTTCAGATCTACGGAATTGACCCAGCCGCAGGGAGCACACCCAGGATTGACATCGATCCCGGCAGCCCTGGCTTCCGCTATGTTCTGTTTGATGCACCAAGTTACGATTTCTATAACAATGGCAATCCCGATGTATGCGGAGCAATCACGGCGAAAACCGTTTCCGGCAACGGCAACACCACTTGGCACTACGACGAAGCGCTGGCGTCGGTGGGACAAGCCTACGACTACAAGCGGGCGATGTGGGTCGAGGACGAGCGGTAAGCTCGTACGATCCCGTAAGCGCGCGCACTGCCGTCGCGCAAGCCGGTTTATAGCTTTGGATCGCCAAAGTTCGTAGTCGACCTCACGATTTCGTTGATTGCCTAGCCCCAACCCCTCAACTTCGTCGCACCCAACCCGTGCGCTGTTAGATTGCCAGGGCAGGGTGGTGGCTGCAACTGACGCTCAGAAGCGGTCCCGCCGGACGGACATGCTTCGCATGTCGACGATAAACGGACGGGGGTCCGTATCATAACTTAGCTGCTACACTGCACTTGTCGGGAGGGTGTCATGCAGTCTGGCGTCGAGACACGCAATAGGCTCGTGGGGCGGCCACTTCGTCATGGCCAACTGCCGCAGAGAAAGTAGCGCCAGTCTCGCTTCACCCGGATCGACCACAGGTTGACCGTTGTGTAGGGGCGCCTTTTTCGAAAGCCGAGGTATTCATCGCGCCCCACGCGGCCAAAATCGAGAGGATCCCACCGGATTCGACAAGGAGAAAATTAAGGCACCTAACTGCGTGGCACCGGTGAGCGAATATTGTGCCAATTCGGCAATTTCTTCCGATCACATCGATTTTCCAGCTAAACTTCCCCCGTGAGGGTCCAAATCTGTGCTACGGAGAGCAGGCGGCATGAAAAGAATTATTGACGTTGCGAGTCATTTATAAGAATTATGGTTTTTGCACTGAGAACGTTCTCTATAAAAATCATGAATAATCCTTTATCGAAAAATGTCACTGCGATCTTCGCCGTCGCCGGTTTCACCGCCCTTTCCCTCGCGGCAAATGGCGCGGTGGTTGATTTAACCGGCAATAATAACAGCGGAACGATTAACAACGCTCAATTCGACTGGACCGCCGCTCAGCCTACCGGGACCGGAGTTCTCGACCCCTTTCTCCGCCTCCAGGCCAATTCCACAGAGCAAGGATATAACACATCGGGAGGAACCCCCTTCGATGACAAGGCGGGGATCTGGACCCACGACATCCAGTTCTCAGATTTGCTGAGCACGGAGGTTACGATCGGCGGCACTGCTTACTTCCAACTCCAGCTCGATGTGAATGAACCGGGAGGCGATAAGTCGCTGATTTCCCTCGACCGGCTGGAGTTTTATACCTCCGCGGTCGGGAGTCAGACCACCACCAATGTGTCGTCGCTCGGAACATTGCGCTGGAGCCTGGACGGCTCGGGTGACAGCTATGTGATCCTGGATGCCGCGCGCAACAATGGCAGCGGATCGGGCGATATGTTCGCTTACATTCCGGTCTCGGCCTTCGCGGGCGTGAAACCTTCCGATTACGTCTACCTCTTCAGCCGGTTCGGCGACCAAGTGAGGGCGAACGGATCGAGTGAAGGGGGATTTGAAGAGTGGGCGCTCGTCCACAACTTGACGCCCGTGCCCGAAGTCGGCGCGCTCTACCCGATTGTAGGTTTGCTCGCGGCGGTGATTTTTACTCGTGTCCTGCGGCGCCGGAGGAGCGCCCAGCTTATAGCGCTGACGGTAAATGACTGAGTTTCTAGGTTGGGGTTTGGAAAATGCGGCCGCCTCTGCCAAAGAGCGGGCGCTGCTTTTCCCGGTAACAACAACTTCATGAGGCCGAAATCATCGAGGCGGCTGTAGCCCCAAAACATTTTCGAATACCAAAATAAAGCTTGTTTTTGATCCGCGAAGTCCATAAAAGAACAAACTAATTACCAGGCTTGCCATGAAAAATAACCGTGTTCCTCTCGTAGGAAAAGCGCTCGCCGCGCTCTTCGTCATCTGCATGTTTGCCGCTACGTCGGCGTGGGCCACGGTCGTGACTTGGCAACTCAATCCCACCGGCACCACTGGTGCGGTTGGATCTTCAAGTCACACCTTCACTTCCTCGGGTTACGACCTCACGGCCTCTGGCTACACCGTCGGCACGCCCAACACCCCGCTCGGGCTCTTCTACAGGAACGACGGCTCCGATGAGATCGGTCTCGGCGTGGTCGACACTTCTCACAACGAGCTTCAGGCCTCCGGCGGAATGCCGCTGCAATTCATCCAGCTCGATTTGACTTCGTTGCTCAACCAAGGTTTCACCGACGGTAAAATCAAAGTCGGCAGTGTCCAGCCGGGCGAAGAGTTCGCCCTCTACGCCTCCAACACGATGGGCGTTCTCGGCACCCAGATTGGCACTTTTGACAGCTCGTCCGATGTCATCTTTCTCGACGTCCCTAATTTCGGAAGCTTCAACTTCCTCTCCGTCGGCGCGACCATTGCCGATGTGCTGCCCGTCGCCTTCCGTGCGAGCCTCGCGCCCGTCCCGGAGATGAGTGCGCTTTTCCCGATCATCGGCTTGATCCTGGCGGTCTCACTCACTCAACTCCTCCGCCGTCGCCGCCTGGCTCACTCGCGCAGCGGTTCCAGATAATCGCGCTCATCTTTTCGTTTGGTTTGACGGCCGTCCCGCAAAGGGCGGCCGTTTTTGTTGCCGCGGAGAAACCAAAACGGCTCGAAGGATTCTCCAGAGGTTAACCGCCCAGGGCCATCTGCGCGGTCGCGATCTCCAACAGCTCCGTGGTGATGCTGGCCTGGCGCATTTTGTTGTATTCGAGAGTAAGATCCTTGATGAACTGATTCGCGTTGTCGGTTGCGTTCTTCATCGCGACCATCCGCGCGCTGTGCTCCGAGGCGCGGGCATCGAGGATCATCTGGAAGACCTGATACTGCACGTAATACGGGAGCATAAAATCGAGCACGGCCTGCGCGCTGGGTTCGAAGATATACTCCAGCATCGGATCTTTCGCGGCGTCGTTAGGGGCTAACTTCTCCGCCGCGGCCTCAAACGCCAGCGGGCTGATCGGCAGGAGCGTCTGCGCGACCGGACGCTGACTAATGGTGTTAACGAAATGCGTGTAGAGCACCGTCACTTTGTCCACTTCGCCGCTGAGAAATTTCTCCACGCAAAATTTTGAGAGCGCCTTCGTTTCCAAAATCGTCGGCGCGTCTTTCAATTCGAAATCCGCCAGTAATTCCCGGCGGGTGCGCGCGACAAATTGCCGGGCTTTCCGGCCAGTCGTCACGAACACCGTCTGGTCGACGGCGAAGTTTCCCGCCTCCCGCATGACATTGGTATTGAGCGCCCCGGCCAATCCCTTGTCGGTGCTGATGATTAGGACCAGCTCCTTCTTCACGGGCCGCACCTGCAGCAATGGGTGAAGCAGCGGATCGGTCCGGCTTTCGAGCGAAACAAGCACGCGGTTGAGGAGCTGCGAATACGGCCGGCCGGCAAGCGCGTGTTGCTGCGCCTTGCGCATCTTCGAGGCGGCGACCATT
>JBBSGS010000008.1:0-23754 GCA_038253875.1 Chthoniobacterales bacterium | reverse complement strand
GGCTGGCGGCGATCGAGCTGCCTGCGGATCTTACCGCTGCGCAACGCGCCGACGCCACGAGTGCGATCAAGGGAGCATTTCTCCGCGGTTTTCGCCTAACCATGGCGATCGCGGCCGGACTCGCCATCGCCAGTTCCGTGAGTGCTGCCGCGTTCGTTAGCGGGAAATCGAAACGGGAAATTGGCACGCGTTGAAAGGCGGCGACGAGAGTGGGAGCCGCGCTCACGTGTGACAGGACGCGCCTTTGCAGCGAGAGAATCTGCATGGATGAAACGAAAACTCCCACCCGCGACGAGATTCCCGAGGCGGACAAATGGGACCTCTCCCACCTCTTCGCCAACGCCGGCAAATGGGGCGATGACTTCACTTGGATCCAGGCGACCTTTCCGCGCCTAACGAATTGGAAAGGCCGGGTCGGCGAATCGGCGGAAACCCTGGCGGAGCTGCTCGAGTTCGAGAAGGCGCTCGATCTAAAAATCGAGCGCGTTTATCACTTCGCTTCGCTCCAGCTGGCGGAAGACGGCGCGGACCCGGAGTATCTCGCGCGCATGGGGCAGCTGCAGAATTTGCTCACCACCATCGGCGAGACGGCTTCATTCATGGCGCCGGAGATCCAGGCGATCGATGACGAAACATTTGCGCGATTCCTCGCCGACCCCGCGCTGGGGGAATGGCGCACAAGCCTGCACAAAATCCGCCGGCTGAAGCCGCACGTGCTTTCCGAAAGAGAGGAGCGTCTGCTCGCGCTCGGCAGCTCCGCGCTCGATGGCTATGACGACGCCTTCTCCCAGCTGACCAACGTCGATATGAAGTTCGGCGCGCTCCTCGACGAGAAAGGGGTAGAACGCTCGCTGACGCAGAGCTCCTTCAGTTCGTTTTTGGTCAAGCGTGAGCACGCGCTGCGCAAGCGCGCTTTTCACCAGTTTTACGCGGAGTTTCAGGATCATCAGTTCACCCTCGCGGCCGCGCTTTCTTATTCGGTGAAGGCCGATGTCTTCCGGGCGCGGGCGCGCAATTATCCTTCGGCGCTGGAGTCGTCGCTCTTCAAGGACGACATCCCGGTGGCGGTTTACGACAACCTCATTGCATCCGTTAGGCAAAATCTCGCGCCGCTCTTTCGCTATTACGGTCTGCGCCGGCGCGTCCTCGGCCTCGAGGAACTGCATCACTACGACACCTATGTGCCGCTCGTGGCGGAGATCGAGACGAACGTCTCTTTCGACGAGGCGATCGAGAAAGTGCTCGCGTCGCTCGCGCCACTGGGCAGTGAATATGTGAATTCGTTAGGCGAAGGCCTGCGCGGGCGCTGGTGTGATCGCTACGAATCGAAAGGGAAACGGAGCGGCGCTTTCTCCAGCGGCAGCTACGGGGCGTCGCCTTACATCTTGATGAATTACAAGAGCGACGTCTTCTCCGACGTTTACACCCTCGCCCACGAAGCGGGACACTCTATGCACACCTGGAACGCGCAACATACGCAGCTTTATCAGGACGCCGATTATCCAATCTTCCTCGCGGAGGTGGCCTCGACCTTTAACGAAGAGCTGCTCACCCATCATCTCCTCGCCCAGACCGACGACCCGAAAATGCGCGCCTACATCATCAACCGCCAGATCGACGACATTCGCGGCACGCTTTTCCGGCAGACGAAGTTTGCCGAGTTCGAGAAGGTCATTCACGCGATCGAGGAACGGGGCGAAGCCCTCACCCTCGATGTATTCAAAGGCGAGTATCGCAAGTTGCTCGAAGCTTATTTCGGGTCGGCAGTGGTGCTCGATCCTGAGCTCGATCTCGAATGCCTGCGCATCCCGCATTTCTACAGCGCCTTTTACGTTTACAAATATGCGACTGGCGTTTCGGCGGCGATCGCGCTGGCCGAGCGTGTGCTCTCGGGCACGCCCGGCGCGGTCGAGGCCTATCTCGGTTTTCTCAAATCCGGCGGCTCGAAATTCCCGCTCGAGACTTTGCAAAAAGCAGGCGTCGACATGACCACTTCCGCTCCGGTGGAGAGCACCTTGCACTTGTTCGAGCGCCGTGTGGTCGAGCTAGAAACACTGCTCCAGTCAGACCTTTTTTTAGGCCAAGGCTAGGTTCCCGCTCGAGCGACACTTTAATCCTACACTTGCCCTTACACCTACACCTATCAGGGCGATGTAAGTGTAAGTGCCAGAGTAAGTCTAAAGTGAAGGCAGGTAGCAGCCACGACCGGACACGGCCGCAACCCGCGAACCCCACCCATCTCCAGGAAGCTTCGACGAGGGCGCGAGACCTGCTTTTACCCAAGCCGATGAAACTCGAATGGCAATTACGCTCGGCCTGCGGTTATGCCGAACTCGGCATGGAACGCGAATCCGTCGCCGAACTCAACGCCATTCCGAGGGAGGAACAGAATCGACCCGAGGTCCTGCTTCTGCGCCTTCACCATTTGATGTACCGCAAATCCTGGACGCGCGCACTCACTCTCAGCCGCAAGCTTTGCCGCATCGCGCCCGAATGCGGCGCCGGCTTTTTGCATGCCGGCTTTTGTTTGAATCAACTCGGCAAGACCGCGGAGGCGCGCCGGACTCTTTTGCAGGGTCCTTCCGCCCTGCGCCGCGAGCCGATTTATTACTACAATCTGGGCTGCTATGAAGCGCTCCTCGGGAACCCGCGGGATGCACAGAAGCATTTGCAGACCAGCTTCCAGATGGACGCGACCTTCCGCGTCATCGCGAAAACCGATCCGGACCTGAAGACGGTGCAAGCGCTGCTTTAGCAGAATCTTAAGCAGGATGAATCGTCGACGCCAGTCGACGCCTCTGCGAGCTTCGGCAGATGGAGCGCGAAGTGGAATTGCTCATCAAAGACATCGCCTTCGGCGGGAAAGGCGTCGGCCGCGCCGAGGGCAAGGCGGTCTTCGTTCCCTTCACGATCGACGGCGAACGAGTTGCGGCGCAAATCGTGCGGGAGAAGAAATCTTTCGCGGAAGCCGAGGTCGTTAGGCTGAAGGAGAGTTCTCCCCAGCGCGTCAAGCCGCAGTGCCCCTACTTCGGCCGCTGCGGTGGATGCGCTTATCAGCACATGAGCTATGAACATCAGCTGCACTGGAAGGCGCAACAGGTCGCGCAGGCGCTGCAGCGGATCGGAAAATTCCGCGAGCCGCCGCTGCAGCCAATCGTCTCCTCGCCGCTCGCCTACGGCTATCGCAACCGCATCACCGTGCATGCGGAAGAGGGTGTCGTCGGCTTTTTCCGGCGCGATGTGCATCGCTTGATCGATATCGAGCGTTGCCCAATCTCGGCTGCTTCGGTCAATGAAGAACTGGCTGCGTTGCGCGCCCGTCGTCCGCGCGATGGCCATTACACTTTGCGCGCCCGGAGTGGCCCGCGCGTTTTTTCCCAGACGAACGACGCCGTCGCGGAAAAGCTCGCGGAAACGATCGCGGCGCTCATCCCACCGGAGCAGTCGCTGCTCATCGACGCTTATTGCGGGGCGGGCTTTTTCGCCAAGCGATTGTCAGGTAAATTCGCCCGCACCCTCGGGCTGGATTGGGACATCCACGCCATCGCCGCCGCGGAAGCGAACGCCGCGGCGACCGAAACCTATTTCACGGGCGACCTCGGCGCGCGCCTCGAAGCCGAGCTGAGCCGCGCCGATCTCGGCCTCACGACGGTGATTGTCGATCCGCCCGCGACCGGTCTCGGTGCCGACGTGCGACAAACCTTGCGCGCGCTCGCTCCGGCGACGCTGTTCTACGTTTCCTGCAATCCGCCGACGCTCGCACGCGATCTCGCTGACCTGGGCGCCGCCTTCAATCTGCGCAGCGTGACGCCGTTCGACATGTTCCCGCAGACGGCGGAGATCGAAGCGCTAGCGCACTTGTCGCCGATTTGTTAGGCTAGCGCTTGCAGCACGCGCCGGAATTGTTCCCTTCGGCGCGCTTGTTCACGCATCTCAACAACCGCATGGAGCTGTAATCCTGCCGGCGGCTCGGGCAATTCCATCCACGAACGACAACCGCCGTACTGCGGCGCATCCGCAAACCGCCAAACCGGCTCCAATCGAAACACGCGCACGAACGCCACCTGTATCCCGGGAGCAGCGTCGTAAGCGAAGCGCTCGCGGACCACGCTCTCCTGCAGGATATGGAAAGGCGCCAACGCGCGCGCCTTCTCCCAATCATCGAGCAGGCTGTTCTCCTCGATCCGTGCACAAAATCGAATCTTGATCTCGTTAGGCGAGCACGCCGGCAATGTCGCTGCAGGTAAGCGCATACGCTCGATTTGCTCGTGGAAAAACGTTGGGAAAAGAAAAAACTCGCGGTGCCGGAATTGGAAGCCGTCGCGACCTTCCGCCATCCCGCCTTTGCGCACGATCACGCTTTGCCGGCCATCGCCGAGCGCCGCGCAGACAAGCGCCCACTCCTTGAAACCCACGCTTTCCATTTGCTGGCACGCAAACTACCCTCCGGCCGATGCCCTTCAAGATCGACCTGCATACGCATTCGTTCTTCTCGGGCGACGGCGTCTCCAGTCCCGAGCAGAACATCGCCGCCGCACGGGCCAAAGGCCTCGATGGTTTCGCGCTCACCGACCACAACACGAACGAGGGCGTCGAGTACCTGCTTGAGAAAGGGTTGCTTCGCGAGGACGGGTTGCCGGTCAATAATTTCCTCGTCATCCCGGGGGTTGAGGTCACGACCGCGGAAGGGCATCTGCTCTCCATCGGAGCGTCACTCCCTTATCTGAAAGGCAGACCCGCGCGGGAGGTGTGCGACCTCATTCACGAACGCGGCGGCCTCGCCATTCCGCCGCATCCCTATGATCTCTTCCGCGCCGGCATCCGCTTCTCCACTCTGCAGAATCTACCGATCGACGCGATCGAAGTCTTCAATGCGGCCACCACCCTGCGCCGCTACAATCGCTATGCTTTCAGATATGCGCAGATGCACGGGCTGCCGATGACGGCGGCGAGCGACGCGCATCATCACGCCGCCATCGGGACGGCCTACACGATCCTGAACACCGATGACTTTTCGTTAGGCGGGATCCTCGCCCAAATCGTCAAGAATAACGACTTGAACCAGCAATACCTCACGCCGCAGGACAGCGTGCGGAAGACCTGGAACAACTGGATGCGGCTGCGGAGACGCAAGCCGCGAGTCCCCGCGGCAATTGCCAAGAACGGTGACTGACAGACCTTCGGGTAGCGCATGCGTCCCGCGTGCTGGTCGGCGCGTCTCGCGGCGACGAACTTTTCTTCGACGCGCAGCGTTACGAGAGCAGGGATGGTCCAGGAAAATTCGTCTCGCTGAAACAGCGCGATCAGCACGCGGGACGCATGCGCTACCCGGAACACTGCCTAACGAACGAGCAATTTGCGCAGCTCGCCGGGCGTCGAGACGGGCGCTTTGCAGTTAAAATTTTCGCAGACGTAGGCGGCAGCTTTACCCTCGATCGGTTGCATCTGGCGCACTTCCGCCAGCTTTTCGCCGAGGAATTTTTGCCCCTCCGCGCCATCGGCCAGGAGCGTGATCGTGTCGGGCAGGAAATGCTGGTGCATCTCAGCGACGAGAGCGCGAGTGTCGGCGCCGTCCTTTTTTCCGGCGATCACGATCTGTTTCGGTTTCGATAGGCTGAAATCGAGCGCGACAAGCATTTGCGGCAGCGCGCTGGGAAAGTGCTGCAGAGCAGCCGCGAAAGCTGCGATCGTTTTCTGCGCCCGCACGCGCAGCTCCGGGGCATCGCGAATCTGCGCCAGGCGCAAGAGATTCGAGGCCGCAACCGAACTCGGAGCCGGTTCGGCGTTGTCGTTATCCTCTTTCATCCGCAGGAGGATGCTCGCGTCCCGACCCGTGCTGGTGAAATACCCACCCTGTTTTGTGTCCCAGAAGAGCCGGTCCTGGGTCGACTGCAGTTGTTCGGCCAGCTGCAGCCACTGGACGTCGAAAGACGTTTCGTAGAGATCGAGCAATCCCTGAATGAAGAAGGCGTAGTCATCCGCAAAGCCGGGAATGTCAGCCGGACCGCCGCGATAGCTGCGTAAGAGGATGTGATCCGATTCGCGGTAAAGGTTCGCCCTAACGAACTCGGCGGCGCGCGTCGCGGCAGTGAGATAGCTGGCGTCGCCGAGCACCTGCGCGGCGCGCGCGTAGGCGGAAATCATGAGCCCATTCCAGGAGGTGATGATCTTGTCGTCGAGATGCGGGTGCGGACGCTTGCCGCGCAACGCCAGAAGCGTCCGGGAACTTTTCCCTAACGAGTCAAGAACTTCCACCTCGGTTTTCTCGAAATGCTTCGCGGTCTCGGCGAGGGAGTGCCGCGCGATGAGAACGTTTTGCCCGCGCAGTTCACCGTGCGGATCGCTTCCCCCGGGCGTGTTTCCCTCGGCCTTCACCCCGTAACGAAACGCGAAGAGATCAGCCTGCTCGCCGAGCGCCTGGTCGACTTCCTTTTGCGTCCAGACGTAGAACGCGCCTTCCACTTTCTCTGTCGTTTTTTCGTTAGGCAGGCTGTCGGCGTCCTCCGCCGAAAAGAAGCCGCCCTCGGGGGAAGTCATGTCACGACGAACGTAGTCGAGGGTGTCGCGCGCCACTTTCTCAAACTCGGCCTCGTGCCTGATCTGGAACGCGGTCAGATAAGCGCTCGCGAGTTGCGCCTGGTCGTAGAGCATTTTCTCGAAGTGCGGCACGTGCCAGAACGCATCGACGGAGTAGCGATGAAAGCCGCCGCCGAGCTGATCGTGCATGCCTCCGGCGGCCATTTTGCGCAGGGTAAGAAGGCTCATCTCAAGCGCGCGCTGGCCACTTTCGGGGGCAACGCCTGCGCGATGATAGACGTCGAAAAGAAAATTCAACGTGACTGGGCGGGGGAATTTTGGGGCGCCGCCGAAGCCGCCTTCTTCCTTGTCGAAAGTCGCGACAAGCTGGTCGTAGGCGATCTCCAGCATTTTTTCGTTAGGCTGGTCGGCCTCTTTCCCGGGCACGGCGTTCGAGCGGGCGAGCGCGGCGACGATCTGATTGCCGCTCTCGACGATTTTCGCGCGGTCTTTTTCCCAGGCGTCGGCGATGCGATGGAGCACTTTGGTAAAACCGGGCTGGCCGTAGCGATCTTCGGGCGGGAAATAGGTGCCGCCGACAAACGGTTTCAGGTCGGGCGTGAGCCAGACGCTCATCGGCCAGCCGCCGCTGCCGGTCGTGGCCTGAACGAAGGTCATGTAAACGCGATCGACATCGGGGCGCTCTTCGCGATCGACTTTGATATTCACGAAGAGCTTGTTCATGACCGCGGCGACTTCGGGTATTTCAAACTCCTCGCGCTCCATCACGTGACACCAATGGCAGGTGGAATAACCAATCGAGAGGAAGATCGGTTTGTTCTCTTTGCGCGCTTTGGTGAAGGCTTCCTCGCCCCACGGATACCAATCGACCGGGTTATGCGCATGCTGAAGGAGGTAGGGCGATCTTTCGCGGATCAGCCGGTTGCTGTGTACGGCTTCGGCCGGGCTGATCTCGGCGGCGGGCGTCGGTGTCACAGAGCAATCTACAGGCAATGCTCCACCGCGCGAAAGCAGAAGGCGTCCCTTTGGTGGAGTCAGAGACTGGACGCGCAGAAGCGCGTCCCACCGGAGGGACATGCTTCCGCATGTCCAGTTTCCCCACTTGCACCTAAACTTTCACTTTCGCTTACACTCCCTCCCTTTCGCCTTGGCAGGAGAGTATGTGAAAGTGTAAGTGCAAGTGACGCATCGCCGGACAACATTCGCCGGTGCAACCCGACGAATGGCAGGCGGTGCGTCTTACGCTCTCGGCCTGCGCCGCGAGCACGCTCGTCATCCTGCCGTTCGGACTCGCGATTGCATGGCTGCTGGCGCGGCCGCGTTGGTTAGGCAAATCGGTCGTCGAGACGATCGTGACACTGCCGCTCGTCATGCCGCCGGTCGCGACCGGCCTGATTTTACTCAAGCTCCTCGGACGGCGCGGGCCGATCGGCGGATTTTTGCATCGGCATTTTGGCACCGACATCGTTTTTACCTGGCGCGCCGTCGTGATCGCGGCGGCGGTGATGTCGTTCCCGCTCCTTGTGCGCTCGGCGCGGGTCGGCTTTCAAGAGGTCAACCGCCGCTACGAGCAGATGGCGCGAACGTTAGGCGCGGGCGAGGGGCGGGTTTTCTGGAGCATCTCGCTGCCGCTCGCGAGCCGGGCGATCAGCGGCGGGGTGCTTCTCGCGTTTGCGCGCGCGGTTGGGGAATTTGGCGCGACCATTTTGGTCGCGGGAAATATCCCGGGTGAAACGCAGACGCTTTCCCTGCGCATCTACGAAGCCGTGCAGCTCGGGCATGATGCGACGGCTTATCGGTTGCTGCTCGTTTGTGTGCTGGTTGCGTTCGTCGCGGTCTTCTGCGCGGAGTGGCTCCTGCGGAAACGGGAGGCGCGATGAAACTCGAACTCCGCAAAGTCAGACTGCCTCTCTCCGGTTTTGACCTGGAAATCGATCTCGAGATAACGCAGGCGCGGACCGGTATCTTTGGACCGTCGGGCGCGGGGAAGACTTCGCTTCTGGAGACGATCGCGGGTCTGCGCGCGGCGAGTTGCGATGCGATTCGGTTTGACGAGACCACCTTCGCCGATGCCACACGGGCAGTGCCGGTGCGGCTGCGGAGGATTGGTTATGTGCCGCAGGACGATTCGCTTTTTCCGCATCTCGATGTGCGCCGCAATCTTCTCTACGGGCGGCCGGCGGACTCGCGGAATCCCGCGTTTTCGATCGAACACGTGGCGCAGTTTCTGGAGATCGAGCCGTTGCTCGCGCGCGATGTGCGGCAGCTTTCCCGCGGGGAGCGCCAGCGAGTGACGATTGGGCGCGCGCTCTTGTCGGAGCCGCGCTTGCTCCTCCTCGATGAGCCATTGACCGGGCTCGATCGCAAGCTGCGCGAGAGCATTCTCGGCCAGTTGAAAAAATTGCCTAACGAGTTCGATCTCCCAATGCTGTACGTGACGCACGATGGCGCGGAGGCGATTGAATTGTGCGACGAGGTGCTGCTAATCGAGCGCGGGAAAATCGTCGGACGGGGAGAGCCGTCGGAGGTTTTGTCTAACGTGCGCTCGGAAAATTCCGGGTAGCACATGCGTCCCCGCGTGCTGGCGACGGTGTTCCACCGTCGCGAACTTTCCTTTTCACCGGCGATTCTCGTGAGTTCTATGAACTCAGAAAAGTTCGTCGCGCTGGAACAGCGCGACCAGCACACGTGACGTGTGCGCTACCCGGAGATGACCTCGCGGCTCGACGCGATCTTTGGCGCGGTCGCCGGTGTCCAAGGATTCTTGCGGTGCTCCGAGGCGAGGATCGCCTCAACCTGCCGACTCAGCAGTCCGATAAACTCCTCCACGTCGAAGCGATGCCGCCGGGGCGCGAACGGCAGCAAGTTTTTCTCGGCCAGCCGAAACAGCCGCACCGCCGGATACATCCGGCGGCCATCCTTCGGATGCGTCGGGCGTGCGAACTGTTTTTGCAAATGGACGAACCCTCCCGCCGCCTGGATCAACCCTTTGAAGTAATTGGCGTCCTCCGTTTTCGTGCGCAGCCAAAGCTGTTCGAGCACATCGTGTGCTTCGTAGTAGCGCTGCTCATTCCAGCAACGAAAGAAGCCGAGATAGCAGGGATGCTCTGCGATTTCGTCGCTCGCTTCGTCCGCGGGCGTGCCGCTGAGTTCTGCGACCAGGCGGGAAATTCTTTGGTCTTTGTTCACGGAAAGATTAATCTCGCTTCGCAGAGATGAGCGGCAACCGAGCAGGCAGAGTTTTTCGAACGGAGGGCTCGTGCGCGCGCACGGCCGCGGGTGCCGGATGACGGTAGCCGGTCTCAGCATTCTCATCGGCGCGATCATTGTTCTGATTTTCTGCTCCGCGCTTTTTTCCGGATTGGAGACGGCGCTCTTCTCGCTCAAGAGCCACCAAATCCAGCGCCTGCACGAGCAGCATCCGTCTCTGACCGATTTTCTCCGCCTCTTCCGCGACGCCCCGCGCCGCGTGCTCAACGTTCTTCTACTCGGCGGCGCGCTCGTCAACGTCCCGCTGGTGATTCTGTGTCTCGTTTTCATCTGGGAAGGGCCGCTCGCCGGGCGGATGCCGGCGTGGCTGGCGGCACTGGCGATTTTTGCGGTCGTCGTTTTGGTTTGTGATTTAACCCCGAAGCTACTCGCGATCTCGAAGCCGTATCGTCTCTCGACGCTTGGTGTTTTCACCCTCAACGTCATGATGCCGCTGCTCGACCGCGTCGGGCGCGCGCTCGAAGATGTCAGCTCCGGGATGCTCGACCGGCTCACGCCGGCGCATTTGCGGGTGCGCCGGCAGATGAGCGATGAGGAGCTCGAAACGCTCGTAGAGATGGGCGAAGAGGAAGGCACGCTCCACGAAGCCGAGGGCGAAATGATCCAGGAAATCATCAAGCTCGGCGACAAAACGGCTAAGGATTGCATGACCCCGCGGGTCGACACCTTCGCCATCCCGGACGATTTGCCTAACGAGGAGGCGATCGCGCTCCTGCAGGAACGGCGGCATCGCCGCGTGCCGGTTTATGCGGAGACGCCCGACCAGATCGTCGGCATCGTCGACGTGAAAAGTTTCCTGCTCGATCCTTCGCGGCCTTACACCGAGACGTTGATCGCGCCCTCCTACGTCCCGGAAACGATGGCGGCGGTCGACTTGCTCCGGCGCTTTATTTCGCATCCGCAAGGGCTCGCCATTGTGGTCGACGAATTCGGCGGGACGGAAGGAATCATCACTCTGGCCGACATTATCGAGGAGATCATTAGCGACGCGGCTCCGCTGGGCCACGCCGATCTTTACATCGAGCCGCTCGAGGAAGGGCGCTTCCTCGTCAGCGGCAACGCCCGGCTCGACGACCTGACCGAGCATCTCGGCTTCGAGCTGGAAGCGGAGGGGATCGACACGGTCGGCGGCTATGTTTTCAACCGGCTCGGCTATTTGCCTAACGTCGGCGCGAAGCTGGAAATGCCGCGGGTCGTTTTCACCGTGCGCCGGGTCAGCCACAGCCGAATCGAGGAGGTCCTGCTCGAGAGGACCGCTGCGATGGCGGCGGAAAATCCCGCGGCGGACGACGCCCTCCCGCTATGATCGCCTGGCTGGTCATCGTTTGCTGCTGGATCATTTCATTCGTCTTCTCGGGCATAGAAGCCGGGCTTCTCTCGCTCGATCAAGTGCGGCTGCGCCATCAGGTCAAGCTGCGCAATCGCGCCGCCATGCTCCTTTATCGATTGCTCAAAAAGCCGGAGCGACTCCTCGTCACGGTTTTGCTGGTGACGAATCTGGCCGACATCGCCGGGCTCCTCCTCTTCACCCGGCGGCTCGTGTTTTCGTTAGGCCCGGGGGGTTATGCCGTCGCGCTTTTGCTGGCCGGGCCGATTTATCTTTTCATGCTCGGCGTTCTCCCTAAATCGCTCTTTCGCCGCTTTCCTTATCGCGCGCTGGCCGCCCTCGCCGGCCTGCTCGAATTCACTTCGCGCGTTTTTTGGCCGGTGCTGGAATTGGGAGCGCGCCTCGGCGGGCTCTGCCTGCCGCAAAAAGAAGCGACGCCGAGGATGTTCGCAGCCCGGGAAGATTTGAAACAACTGACCGTGGAGGGCGAGCTCCAGGGATCGCTCACATCGGCGGAACGGGCGATGATCCATAACGTCGTCGATTTTCGCACCGTGAAAGTTTCCGACGTTATGCGCCCGCTGCGCAAAGTCATCTCCGTCCGGCCGAGCACGACCTTGCCGGAACTATTGCAATTGAGTGCCAGGACAGGCGCGGACCGCGTGCCGGTGATTTCCGAAAAAGGCAAGGCTCTGGGGCTGGTAAACGTCTTCGAAGTCCTCCTCGATCCCGCGCCGCGACGCGCGCTACGCGATTACACCCGCAGGATCGTAACCGCGGCCGAGAACGAATCCGCCTACCGCATCATTCGCCGGCTTCGTGCCGCCCGTCTTACCCTCGCCGCGGTGGTCGATGCGCGGCAGAAACTCACTGGCATCGTCACCGTGGAAGATCTCGTTAGGCGATTGGTCCAGAGCGGCGCGTAAGCGCTGCCCTGTAGACGCCTCCCTCTGGGAGGCGCGGGCGTCGGCATGGCTGCGAATGCACCCGCAGAGCCGCGCTTCGCAGAGCGAAGCGTCTACAGACCGCCTACTCAGTAAACGGACGAAAGATACTGAAACGCAATCACTCGGCCGCGCTGGAACGACACCGTTTTGACCGGCTCCGTGATCGTCTCGGAGAACGGGTAATAAAATGGATCGTAGAACGGATCGTAAAACGCCCCGTAAAAGTGGCGCCCACCATGCCGGCCGTAATAGCCGAGAGGGCCGTAGAATCCGCCGTAGAATCCGCCGCCGTAACCATAACCGTAGCTGGGCCCCGCCCTCGCAATCAGATAAACCCAGGTCTCGGTCGGCACGTTATGGACTTCGCCCACCGCCTTCTGTTCCGGCCGGCCCCAGGCGATATAGACCGCTTCCTGCGACATCCCGCCGCGGATTTTTCCCTCGCTCACGAGCGCCCGATCCGCAGGCGAAAGCCGCTCGAAACCGGCGCGATTCTCCTCGATGCGCGAGCGGACGGTGGAGCAACTGCTAAGAGCCAACGCGCTCGTGGCCAGCAACGCCAGGAGCGCCCATGAACGAGAGGCCCGACGTTTCATAAGGAAGCATCGTTGACCTGAAAACTTCGGTCAACCGCTTCGTCGTCGCACCATCTTGCGCGGGCAAACCCGCCGTCGTAGCCTCGCTTCATGGAGGACCGCTTTGGGCATCGCATCTCGTATCTGCGCGTCTCCATTACCGATCGCTGCAATGAGCGCTGCACCTATTGCATGCCCCAGGAATTGCAGGAGTGGCTTCCCCGGCACGACATCCTCACTTTCGAGGAAACCCTCCGGCTGATTCGGATCGCGACCGATCTCGGGGTCACGAAAATTCGCCTGACTGGTGGCGAGCCGCTCACTCGGCGCGACGTGATTCAGCTTTTCCGCCGGCTCTCCGAGATCCCGAAATTACGCGACATCGGCCTCTCCACCAATGCCACCCTCCTGACCCGTGAAGTGGAACCCGGCCTAAGGATGGCGGAAGCGGTCCGGGCTTGCGGCTTTCGTTCCGTCAACATCTCGCTCGATACCCTCGACCGCGCGGAGTACGCGCAAATCACCGGGCGCGATCTCCTGCCCGAGGCGCTCGCCGGGATTGACGCCGCCCTCGCCGCGGGCTTTCCGCAGGTGAAAATCAACTGCGTCTTGATGCGCGGCCGCAACCATCAAGGCCTCACCAGCCTGGTCAGTTTTGCCGAAGAGCGAAATCTTCTTCTCCGCTTTATCGAGCTCATGCCCGTGAGCACCACCGACGTGCTCGCGGAAGAGAATTTCCTTCCGGTAGCGGAAGCGAAACGCGCGATCGAAGCGGAGTTTGGCCGTCTCATTCCGCAGCCGGAATTTAAAACCAACGGCCCCGCCATCTACTATCAACTCCCTGGCCGCGCCCAGCGCATCGGCTTTATCGGGGCGATGACGAACCTGCATTTCTGCGAGAGCTGCAACAAACTCCGCCTCACCTGCGACGGAAAGTTGCGTCCTTGTCTCGGAAGTTATCTTGAGTTCGACATTATGAAGCCGCTCCGCGAGGGGGCGAGCGACGACGAGTTGCGGCAGTTTTTTCTTGATGTGGTCGAGCGCAAACCGGAGCAGCACGATTTCCGCACGACTTATCAACCGGGCCGAAAAATGGTGGCGATCGGCGGCTGACGAATGGCTCGCCTCAGCCACATCGCGAGCGACGGAAACGCCAGCATGGTCAACGTCTCGGCCAAGCCGTTGAGCCGCCGCGAAGCAGTGGCCGCAGGCCGAATCGAGCTGCAACCGGCCACGCTCGATCTGATCGCGGCCGACCGCATCACTAAAGGCAATGTCTTCGCCACAGCGCGTCTCGCCGGCATCCAGGCAGCGAAGCAGACCGCGCAACTGATCCCGCTCTGCCACACGTTAGGCTTGAGTCATGTCGAGGTCGGCCTAACGAGCGATGAAAGCGGCGTGGCCGCGACCTGCACCGCGCGCACCACTGCGCAAACCGGCGTCGAGATGGAAGCGCTCACCGGCGTCGCCGTCGCGCTCCTCACGATCTACGACATGTGCAAAGCGGTCGATAAGCAGATGCGCATCGGCGACGTGCAGCTCGTCTCCAAGACGAAGACGAGACAGGATTTACTGGATTAACAGGATTGGGGAGCAGTGGTTCGCAGATCCCTCGCCCCTTTCCGATTTCATCCTGTAAATCCCGTTAATCCTGTCCAAAAAGAGAATGCAGATCACTGTAGGCATCATCACCATCTCCGATCGCGCCAGCCGCGGCGAATATGACGACCTGGGCGGCCCGGCCTTGAAAGAGGCCGCGGCACAAAACGGCTGGAACGTTCTGGGTGAAGCGATCATTCCCGACGAAATCAGTCGCATTCAGGAAGCCATCCGCTCGTTCGCCGCGCAGGGCTGCGGACTTATCCTTACGACTGGCGGCACCGGGATCGCGGCGCGCGATGTCACGCCGGAAGCGATCCGTGGCTTGATGCGGGTGGAGCTGCCCGGGTTTGGCGAAGTGATGCGGGCGGAGTCGATGAAGATCACACCCAACGCTATTCTCTCGCGCAACCTCGCGGCGGTCGTCGAACAATCGTTAGTCATCGCGCTTCCGGGGAAACCGAGCGGCGCGGTCGAGTGCCTCGGATTTGTCGCCGGGGCCATCCCACATGGCGTCGCGCTGGCCCAGCGCGTGCCCACTTCTTGTTAGGCCGGTTTTGTAAATTTCCTGAATCCAAAAACAGCGGCCGCGGCATCTCATTTAAGAGCAACTGATGAAAACAAAGATCCTGCTTCCCGCGTTCTCGCTCCTTCTCTTCGTCACGGCCGGCTGCGATTGGCATCGCATTCGCGGCAATGGCGTAATCAAAACCCAGTCGCGCGCCGTGACCGCTTTCACCCAGATCGCCGCGGGCGGTTATTATGAGCTGGAATGGCGCCCCGGCCCGCCCTCTTTCAGCATAACGATGGACGAAAATCTCCTATCTCACATCCGCACCAGCACAGAAGGCAACCAGCTCAAGATTGATATGGAGGGACCGCTCGCTCCCTCTGAAGGAATCAAGATCGTGGTCACGAGTCCGTCGCTCACTACCGCGGAATTGAGCGGGGCGGTCGAGTTCACAGCGAAGCCGCTGAGCGGCGCGCAATTCGCCATCGACACCAGCGGCGCTACCAAGATCACGCTCAGTGGCAAGGTCGGCCGGCTCCTGGCCAACCTGACGGGGGCAAGTAAGCTGGAGGCGGCTGACTTGCCGGCGGATGACATCGAGTTATCCGTCACCGGGGCGGGCAAAGCAGACGTCACGGCCGCCAACTCGCTGCGCGCGGCGATCACCGGCGCGGGCAAAGTCACCTACGGCGGCAGTCCGAAATCGGTCGAGAAAAAAATCACGGGAGCGGGCAAAATCGAGCCGCGGGAATAAGCCCCTGTCGTCAGCCTGGAGCGCGATGCTCTGTCATCGCGTGTTTGAAACTCGCGCCGACAGAGGGGCGCGCTCCAGTGTAGCTTTCCATTGCAGTTGAGAAGTTTTGACAAGCAGTTGAGAATTTTCGGGATTTGGGGCTTCCGCACAAGGGCCTAAAATCGAGGCCTGAAAGGTGCCGGAAAGGGCTTTTCCGGATGCCGGCAGGCCGCCTGCAAAGCCCCCCGGAAGCTGCCTTGCCAGACCGTACGCCAAGGGCAGGTTGTAAACGAAATCCGCCATCCGCTCGGCTAATGACGCGGCTGGTCGAGATAGACATTAAAGGTTTGGGGAACCGGGGGTGGTGGATAGCTGCCGAAGGGCGGCGGGTCCGGATCGACCTGATCGGTGGGGCTGCCATGCCCGATGATCACTCCATATTGGTTCGTGGTATCGCCAACGTTCGGGATCGAGATGATAAGCGGCTGATTGTTCAAGTTGCCCGTGAACTGGAGCGTGCCCCCTTGGGCGTCATAGATGTTTACGGTGTCGTAGGTGGTTGCGACCGGCAATCCGCTGGGTGTGCCATGCTGCCCGTGCGCACGAAGGATCACGTCGGGCTGGTTGGGCGGCCCAAATTGGATCCGCGGATCGGGGCTGCCAGGCGGTAAGGGGTCGCTTTTGGGATAACCTCCAGTGTTCGCTCCGGCTGGAGGCTGGACGGTGCGTCCCTTGCGGACGAGGCCGATTAAATCAGTTGGGCCGAGCTGGCGGGGCGGGCCGACGGTTAGTTCTGTCCGGCCGGAGAAGACGTCTTCGCTGGATTGTTGAATGTCCATGGTGGCGAGCGCCCAGGCGGGGTTGCCGTTGAGAACGCTGGCGGTTTGACTGAGCCAGAGGACATCGGCGAGGTCGTCGGCGACGAGGTTTATCCTGCCTTCCCAGGGCGCCACGCCCCAGGTGTTGTAAAGTTGCAAGGCGAGGCCGGCCGGGATCGGTTCGGCCGCGACGAGCAAAGATACAGGCGGCGGGCCGGCAGCGGTCTGGACGAGGTAGCTGCCGTAAAGCTCCTGGGTAAAGAGGAGGGCGCCGATTCCGTCTGGGGTGGGGCCTGCGGTGTCGGTATCGAGGGTGACGAATTCGAAGTTTGAGCGCTGGTTCCTCCGGATGTAATTGATGGTGACGCCGCTGAGGGCGAGGTCGCGCCGCTGGTTGAGCTCGACTGCGGCGACGATCTGATTGGCGATGTCTATATTATAGAGAGGGCGATTGGCGCGGCTGCGGATGTTGAGCTTGGGCGGGGTGACCGAGTAATCCCACCAGGCGGTCATGTCCGGGGTCCAACGCAGGCTCTTGAGAATAATCTCCGCGCAGGTCGCGTCCTTGAGCTCGTCGCGAGGGATGGCGATGCCGGCGTCGATCGTTCCGATGGCGATGGGAGCGCCCTTGCCGATGGCGTAGTTGAGGGCGTCGATCACCTGGGCTTTGGAATCGACCAAGGTTCCGCTTTGATCTTCGCTCACGATAATGTCGCTCGTTCTTTTGGTGACGAGGGTGAAATCGCTCAGCTGCAGCCCGGCCGGATTGGCGGGCACGGGATTGGCGGCGGTGCTATCGACGAAGTCTGCTACCTGGGTGTAGATGATTTTCTCGAGATACCACCAGGGGTCGGAGAGGATGACCTGGAGGCCTTCGCTGGAGCCGTAGGCGCCGCGTTTTTCGCCGGTGATCCGGCCGCGGAACCAGGGGAGGCCCTGGCGCAGGATGAGGAGTTCTTCGTCGGGGTCGAAGGGGGACGCGGCGAGGAGGTCGGTCGCGCCGAAGCCGAGGGTGAGGGTGCCGACGCCCTGGTTGATCGAGACGCGCACTCCGGAACGAATGCCCCAGTTGGTGAAGCTCTGGAACAGGCCGGCGTTGGCGCGCTGCAGGGACCAATCGATAGGCATCAGCCTCCCCGCTCCACCGCGCCGAGGCGCAGACTGATATTCCCGATCTGGCGCGCGAAATCCGCGGCGATCGCTCCGGTCGCTGCATTGACGGCCGCCACTACTCCAGTAGTGCCGGCGCTGATGGCAGCGGGGATGTCCGTGCCGATCGAGGTGGCGACGGGCTCGAAGAGCGGGCCGATCTTGCCGGCCGCGTCCTGTACGGAGCTTTGCACTTTGCCCGTGCCATCGGCTAACGCGCTCTGCAGGTCGCTGAATCCGGTTGTGATCGTGTCGGTCGATTTGCCGATCGCCTCCGGGATCTGGTTTTGAATGACCGGGGTCACCTGCTCGAGCTGTTGGTTGCGCTGGTCGAGCTCTTGTTGCAGAGCGTTGAGGCTTTGGTCAAGGTTGCCGCCGGCGCCGGTCTGCTCATTGTCGAGCTTGGCTGTGGGCGACGGGCCGGGATTGACCGGCAGCAGGTTTTCCCCCGGTTTCAGGTAATCGCCCGGTGATTGGTTCGGATTTTGGTTGGGGTTTCCGGGCGGGGGAATGGCAGCCTTGGGCGCGGCCGCTTGCGTCGCGAAGAGCTGTTTGAGCGCCGCCTGCATCTGTTGGATGACGGCGATCGAGGATTTGCCGTTGGCGATCGTGTCGAGCAGGAATTTTTCGAAGACGCTGGTGGGGTCTTTGGCGTCTTTGAGCGTGCGGCTGAGTTGGCCCGCCTGGTCTTTTACCTTCTTCAGGTTCTCGGCCGTCTTCTCCGCGTCGCCGCGGGGATCGAGGAAATTCGCGATAACGCCTTGGCCGAGAGCGTCCGTTTTTTCCTTCACCTCGCCGATCCGCTCGCTCACTTCCCCGACTTTGCCGCCGAGACTCTGCCACTCGATCGCGAGCTTGAGGATCTCGTTTCGTTGCTCGTCGGCCAGGCCGATCGATTTGTTGAAGGCAGCGTTGGGCGAATCCGCCGCGATGCCGAGTCCCTGCAGTTTGCCCTTGATCTCATCGATCCGGGAGCTGTAGGCAGTCAGCCTCTCACTATCGGAGAGACCGGCATCGCGAGCCTGTTTGAATTGCCGGTCGAGATCGAAGCCTTCCTTTTGCAGGGCCAGCTCTTCGCGTCGCGCATCCGTAGCCGCCTTGATATCGCGCGCCTTGAGGGCCTCGATGCCCTCGGTCGCTTTGGCGATGTCGAGCGAGAACCGATCGAAGTCGAGCAGGCTTTTCTTCGCGCCGATCTGCTCCTGCAGCGAGGCAGCCAGTTTGTCGTCATTGGCGAGGACGGCTTCGCGGTATTTGTCGGTCAGGATGAGGAGTTCGTCCTGGAGCCGCTGGATCCCGGCGGAAAGCTGAGTCGAGCTTTCCTCGCCCGCTTTGCGCATCGCGATCCCGAATTCATCGGCCTTGGTAATCGCGGCCGCCATGTCCTTCCCGCTGATTCCTTGGATGCCGTCGCTGATCGCCTGGATGACTTCCTGGACTTTGCCGAAGTTTTTCACCAGGGCGAAGACGGCGATGGAGGCGATCGCGATCTGCGGGCCGAAGGAGCCGAGCAATGCGCTGAGGGTGCGTCCGCTGCCGGCTCCGGAGGCGAGCTCGCGGCCGAGAGTGATCGCTTCGTTGCGGGCCTTCCCGATGTTGACGCCGGCGAGCAAACTGGCGCCGGCCTGCGCTTCCTGGGCGGCGGCGATCTCGGCTTCGGCGGCGAGGCGCTGGCGCGCGATGGTGAGGGCTTCTTCTTCGGCCAGGTTGCCGCTGGTTTGGAGCTGGAGAGAGAGCTGACGGAGCTGAAGATCGGCGGCGAGCGCGCCCGCGCGCTCGCTGTCGCCAGCGGCGAGCGCTTGCACCCGCTCCGTTTCGACATCGATCAGGATCTGGCGCTGGGTCGTTAGGCTGGTGAGCCGTTCCTGGAGGGCAAGGCGCTCGGTTTCTTTCGCGCTGATTTCCGCTTCGGTCCCGAGGATCTGTTGTCGGATCGAAGCCTCGCGCTCGAGCTGCGCGTTATAGGAGGAGCGATCGAGCGGAGCGCTTGCGCCCGGCGCCGCGCCGGTATTGGCCGCCGCCGCTTTTTGCTCTACCCGCTCGAGCGATTGCTCGACTTTCTCGGCGCCCGAGGTGTCGCCGGTGGTGCGGATGTTGACGTCGAACTGGCTGGCCATCTGCTTAGGACCTTAGTCGCCGACTTTGGCCATGGAAAATTCCGGGGAGTAATTGGCGGCCGCGTTGACGTTGAGCGCGCCGCCTGACGACTGGTAGGCCACGAGCTCGACGTAGTCGGTCACGGCCAGAGTATAGAGAGTCGAGACCGACATCGATTGCGTGCCCGCGTTAGCAGCTAGGAATTGTCGCGCGATCTCAGTCGTGCCGTTGATCCTGATGATGATCAATCTGAGGCCGGTCGCATTCCCCCCGAACTCGACCGTTCCAGCGATGACGTATCGCCCCGCGGTGTTGCAAGTCAGCCGGTTGGTGTTGGTCGTGGTGTCGTGAATCGAGTCGGTGTCGTTGCGCTCGCTATTGAAGGTCAGCGCGGTGCTGGTCGCGGTCGTTAGGCTGATGGCGGCGCTGTTATAGACCCGCGCGTAGGGTGTGCCCGGCGGGTAGGTGAAGGCGCCGTAGAGTTCGAATTCGCCGATCGAAAAATAATTCGTCACGCCCGTGCGGATGAGGCGGAAATAGCGATAGGCGGTGGAACCGGTGACGGTGAAACTCGTCCAGGCATTGCTCGTTCCGGCGGTCGTCTGTCCGGTGACGAGCGCCGTCCAGGTGCCGCCGTCGTTGCTGCCTTGGAGATCAAGGGGGGAGTCGTAGAATAACCCCGAGCCGGTCCAGGCGCGAAAGCTCGCCTTATTCGGAATGAGGCTCTTGCCCACGCCGAGATCGAACACGAACCATGGCCCCGAGAGGTTATTGTTGTCGAAGACGTCGGAGACGGCGCGATCGACGATCGCCGCGACCGTGCCACCGGCGAGATTGCTCGCGGTGACGCTGATGTTGCCGGCGGTCTGCGGGTTGGCCCAGGCCTGGCTGCCGAACTTCGAGCCGATGAAATAGAAGACCCCGTTGCTGTCGCCATCGGAGACATAGGTGAGGGTCGCGCTGCCCGTGTTCCCACTGCCGCCGCTAACCGGGACGGTACTGACCGCAGTGAGCTGACCGGCCGCGTTGTAGGTGATTTGTGGGATATGGGTGGCGTCGCCGATCGGGCCGGCGGCCGTGATCACGCCACCGACCGCGACGTTGCTCGAGCCGGTGCCAGTGGGGAGACGGGCGATCGCAACTGTGCCGCTGTTCAGATCGGCGGCGCTACGGGTGGCGAGATCGAGCAGGCTCGACCCGGTCTTGGACACTTTCGTCCAGCCGATCTGGTTGATCGCGAGGGTGAGCGTGCCTAACGACACGTCGAGGGTGGAACCGGCGAGGAAAGTCATGACCACGCCGGTTTGGATGTTAAAGGTGCCGCCCGTGATCGCGCTCGTCCCGCTCACTTTGGCGTTCTTGATTGGAGTGTCGCCGGCAGAGAAGGCTGAAGGCTGAAGGATGAAAGATGAAAGGAAGAGAGAAAGTGCGAGCGCGCGTTTCATCATGGTTTTCTTTTTCATCCTTCCGCCTTCATCCTTCAGCCTTTTCATCAATTGATCGCCATCCAGCTCAGCTTGTGATTCGCGTCCGGCGTGGGGCCGGAGAGATCGACCGTGAATCCGCTCACGCTCACGCTGTCGTCGCGCACGGTGGCGAAGATGTTCGAGCCGGTCGAAGTCGGCTTCACGATCGAGGCGAAGACGCGCACAATCGTGCCCGGCGCGAAGGAGCTCGGGAAAACCACGGTGACGTTATCGGCGCCGCTCGAGATCGCATGGGTGCCGCGCTCGATCACGTCGCCGGGCACTCCAATGAGGAAAGGCGGCGGGGTGCCGGTGTAGAACTTGCCGCCCTGGATGGTGTATTGCACGATCGCTTCCACCCCGTTGAACGAGCCTTGCGGCTGCGCGGAGAGGAGGGCGTTATCCATGAAGACGTCCTGGGCGGTTTCGTCGGGCGTGCCGCAAGTGACCTGGACCTGGCCGAATTTCGGGAGCGTGGCAAAGGCAGTGAGGAGATAGACCTGGCACTCGCGATTGGTCGCGAACTCGCGCCGGACGGTGAAAGAGAGCGTCGCCTTGTCATTGCCTCGAGGAAAGAAACGCGCGGCCGCGGCACGCACGATATCGACCGCTTCGAAAACCGTCTGCCCGTTCACACTCACCTGCTGGGCCGGGTAATCGGCGAGGTCGGTCAGCTGGAGGCCGGCGAAGAAGATCTTCATGGGAAGTGCGAAGTTCGAATGTCGAAGTTCGAACGCAGAAAGAATTCATGATTCGTCATTCGCCACTCGACATTCGTCGTTTCCTACGCGGGCGCGGCCGTGCCGATGAAGAAGAGCGGATTGAGCGCGCCGCCCGCGCCGATGGTGCGGCTCGCGACCCACTGCATGTCGGGCACGCGCTGTTTGCTCGAGCTGTAGACCAGGCCCGCCTTTTTCAGGCCCGAGCCGTAGAGCCGGAAGTAAACGCCGTCGCCGAAGATATCGAGGTTGTGCGCGCTCTGCAGTTTCTTCCCGCGGACGGCGTTCGCGCCCTGGACATCGGCGGCGAGGAGCGCAGCCAGGTCGTCCACCCCTTGCGGCGTCGCGCTCGCGGTCACGCTCAGGCCGCTGAAGATGGTGTCGTAATGGCCGATGGCGTCGCTCGTGTCTTCCGTGAGGGTGAGCGCGAAGGCGACCTTGACGCCCTCGCGGCCGACGAAGTTGGCCCAGGGGAAAAGACGCAACTTGGTGACCTCGGCGGTGCCGGCAGCGCCGACGGTGATGACGTCCTCCCGCACGACCGTGCCGCCCGGCATCCCGGTGGTCGTGCCGGTGATGGCGGTGCGGACGCCGTTGCTCGTGAAAGTGACGACGAAGCCATTCAAATAATCGCCCGCGACCGTGACCCCACCGGCGGCGGTGATGGAGGCGAGCGCGTTGAGCGCAGCCGCGACCGCGGCGGCATTGGCGCCAAAGGCGAGGACGGCGCTGGTGGCCGCGCCGTAGGTGAGCGTGTAGGTGCCGGCGCTGAGCCAGGAATTCTGGTAGGCCTGGATGATGAGCGCGCTCGGATCGTAGGGGAGCGCGGCCAGATTGAGCGCGTTCGTTTCCTGGACGAAGAGGCGGTTGGGATCGTCCACCGCGGTATTGTTCGCGCCCACCATCTGAAACTCGACGTCGCCCAGCAAAGTGTCGGTGGCGGTGAAATTGAGGTCCGGCATTTTGCTCAACGCACTCGCTTTGAAGCGGGTCTGCTTTTGGGTGGTGTCGAGCGGCTGGATGAGGATCGGGACATCGGCCGGGCCGAAGATGGAGCTGCCCACCGGCGTGGTCGCGTACGGCCAGAGGATCCCGAGATGCTCGAACTCGCCGATCGGGATGAACTTGGCGCTCGCCTTGATCCCCTGGTTGATTTCGGTGAGCGGCCCGAAAGCGGAGCTCGGGATCGGCTTGGTGTCCTTCGAGAGATCGACAACGATGTCGTCCTTGGAAAAGAAGAAGCCGGCCCCGCGGGTGACCATGGCGGGGCCGCGGCTGACGATTAAGCGATCGATTTGTGAGGTCATAATTTAGTTGAGTGTTGAGGGTTGAGAGTTGAGAGACGGACTCGTTAGGGTGGCAGGAAGACCAAATTGGTCAGTACTGACTAATTTGTGTTCTAAAGTGGCAGGTGTGGCTGGAAGTTGCCGAGGGCGCGCATCAGGATGTGGACGGGCCAGGCGGTTTTATCGCCCTCCGCGGTGAAGAATTTGCGGGTGCGCACCCCCATGGCGCGCGCCTGCCGGCTGACCTCGTGCCAAAAGACCAGGCAAGCTGTTCGGAGGGCGTCGCGCCTGGGATGTAGGAGCCGTATTTCACCATCTGTGGCATAACCTCGCCGGTGAAGAATTTTCGGAACCGCTTGGCGGCCGGCTTCCGGCTCATTAAAATCAAGTGATAGACCCCGGATTCGGTGAGGCTGGCGAAATGCTGCGGTCCTCCATCTGTGTCGAGAAGGACCCGTTCCGCCTTCACTTTTTGAGTGGCAAAGGGGGTGACAAAAATGGACCCCCCTTTTTCGTCCGAATCGAGGAGTCTGACGGCCCTTTTTAAGGCACTCTTTCTGAGATCGATGGCGGCGCCAATATCGTTTTGAACGAAGAGAAGCCGCCCTTCAACGAGGGCGTAACGGACTTCGTGCCCTTCGAAAACGATCTCGAGGAGTTGCTTGGCTTTGGATGGTGTTTGCATGGTCATAGGACTTGTCGGGTTTCGGCGCTCGGGAG
>JBBSGS010000007.1:0-24304 GCA_038253875.1 Chthoniobacterales bacterium | reverse complement strand
TCTCGAAAAGTGCATGACACACCGTCGCCCGCCGGGCTTGCGATGTTGACTTGTCCCTTCACGCGCGGCTGAATCGCCAGATGGACGAGCAATTCCGTATCCGTGACGCCGGGCGCGCTGATGTCCCGACGATTCTCGCGCTGATCCACGAGTTGGCCGAGTACGAACGCGCGCCCAACGAAGTCGTGGCTACGGAAGAAGGCTTGGCCGAAGCGCTTTTCGGGGGGCATCCGGCGGCCGAAGTGATCCTTGGCGAAGAAGCGGGCGAGCCGGTTTGTTTCGCGCTTTTCTTTCATAATTTTTCCACCTGGATGGGCCGGCGAGGACTTTATCTGGAAGATCTGTTCGTCCGGCCGGCCGGGCGGGGGAAGGGTTATGGTCAGGCTTTGCTCGTTAGGCTGGCGGAAATTGCCCAGGAGCGCGATTGCGGCCGGATGGAGTGGGCGGTTCTCGACTGGAACGAGCCGGCCATCCAGTTCTACCGCAAATTGCAGGCTCGGCCTAACGATGACTGGACCATCTTCCGTCTCACCCGCGAAGGGATCGCGGCGCTCGTGCAAAAAAGCGGCGGCGGATGAATAGGCGGAGGTTTCGGTCGAAAAGGATCGAGTGCCGGCAAAACTGCGCGCGGTAAAAAATTGGCGCCGACGGGCGACGAAAGGAATGGCAGAAAGCGCCTCTCCCGATCAACTCCCTCTCATGCCTGAGCCTTTGCGCTTTTTCACCGCCGGCCGGGCGGAGAGGAAACTTGAGGTCAGCGGAGGTTAACGGGAGCAAGCGCTCTTCATGGCCCAAATATTTTCCCGCAAGGCCAATGTGCACGCCCGGGTGATTCTTTTCGGCCTCGCGGTTTTCATTTGCGCCGTGGGCTGGGCGACCTCGGCGATTTTCTGGTCGCCTTACACCACCTACGTCGATGTGCCGCTGAACCAGCCTGTCCCCTTCAGTCACAAACACCACGTCGGCGACGACGGAATCGATTGCCGCTACTGCCACACCTCGGTCGAGAAATCGGCCTTCGCCGGAATCCCGAGCACGCAAATTTGCATGACCTGCCGCTCCCAGCTCTGGACCGAGGCGCCCCTCCTCGCGCCGGTACGCGCCAGCCTAACGACAAAGCGCCCGCTGCGTTGGAACCGGGTCAACGACCTGCCCGACTTCACCTATTTCAACCACAGCACCCACATCGCCAAAGGGGTTGGCTGCTCCACCTGTCACGGCGAACTCGACCGGATGCCGCTCACCTGGCGGACGCAAACGCTTTACATGAAGTGGTGCCTGGAGTGTCACCGCACACCGGAAAATTTTGTCCGTTCAGCCTCGGAGATATACAACCTGCATTGGCGGCCGCCGCTCGACCAGAAGGAGCAAGGGAAGTTGCTCGTTAGGCAAAATCAAGTCGACACAAGTGGTCGGCTAACGAATTGCTCCACGTGCCACCGATGAAAAACGAACAGCCGAAATATTGGCGTAGTCTTGAGGAACTTGCGCGAACGCCGGAGTTCGAAGACTGGCTGCATCGGGAATTTCCGCGCGGCGCTTCCGAGTGGAGCGACGCGCTCCATCGGCGCGATTTCCTGCGTCTGATGGGCGCATCGCTCGCGCTCGCCGGCCTCGGGGCTCGTGCGGCTTGCCCGAGGCAGCGGTTGTTCCCCCTCACCTTCATCCTCTCCCCCGCAGCGCGGGCGAGGAGAGTCGAGTGGTCCACCGCTATGCTGTTAACCGGGACTCGGGAAGCGTCGTCACTTCGGCCTCTTTGACAAGATCTTTTGGGCCCTCCTCATTTGAGACGACTGTTTGGTCGGAGCGTAGCCTTTCATCCCGGCAAACTCATGGCGATACGAAAAGCGGTTTTCTCGCACTTTGCAAAAGGGAGAGGATTGAGGTGAGGGATTCTCCCGCTTTGCTCTGCAAGTACGAACCAGATGGCTTCGAGAACTCCATCGAGGTTCTTCCGGACTTCGTCGTTCCAAAAACGGAGAATGCGTATTCTGGCTTGAGCGAAATAGTCGGATCGCTACTGATCTTTGCGCTGGCGTCGCCCGTGACTGTGGGCTGATCCGTCGAGTTCGACAACTAGACGAGCTTCCGGGCAATAGAAATCGAGGACGTATCGGTCTATGGGATGGTGCCTCCGGAATTTGTAGCCGTCCACGGTACGGTTGCGAAGATGTCTCCAAAGGATGCGCTCATAAGGAGTGGAGTTTCGGCGGAGGGAGCGGGCTCGGCTCATGGCGCTTAGGTCTCCGAAATTGTAAAGTTTTTGCCAAGCTTCGGGCTTTGGTCCCTTCACCTCAGTCCTCTCCCCCGAAGGGAGGGCGGGGAAGAGGGCTTTGGCCAGCGATCTTTCTACTGTGGTTCGAACGATTTGCGCTTTCGCCTTGACGCTATGGATCGGGAGGGCAAGGAATGAAGGCGGTTACGGCCACAGCCACCGTTGTCAGAACATTTGGAGAGATGGCGCCAGTCAATTACCTCAATCGGGAACATGGAGTCCGCTCCTGGCTGCTAACCACGGATCATAAGCGAATCGGCCTACTCTATCTCTGGACGATTCTTATCTTCTTTACGATCGCCAGCATAGCTGCCGCCATGATGCGGGTCGAGCTGCTGACACCGCAAGGAGACCTCGTTACTTCCGAGACCTATAACAAGCTCTTTACGATTCACGGCGTCCTGATGGTCTGGTTTTTCCTCACCCTTCCATCCCGACCGTCTTGGGAATTTCGTTATTCCCATGATGATCGGTGCACGCGATGTCGCCTTCCCGAAGCTCAACTTAATGAGCTGGTATATCTTTATCGTCGGCGGCGCGCTCGCTTTGTGGTCACTGATTCACGGCGGAGTTGACACTGGATGGACGTTTTACACGCCTTACAGCACGACTTACGCAAACTTACATGTCATATCCATGGCGGCGGGAATCTTTATCGCTGGTTTTTCATCGATCGCCACCGGGCTGAACTTCATCGTCACCATTCACAAGATGCGCGCGCCGGGGCTGACCTGGTTTCGCTTGCCGCTCTTTATCTGGTCGATGTATGCGACGAGCCTAATCCTGGTTCTGGCGACACCGGTGCTCGCCATCACCCTGGCGCTCATGTCGGTGGAGCGATTTTGGGGCGGGGGCATATTCGATCCCAAGCTGGGCGGTGACCCGGTGCTCTTTCAACACTCTTCTGGTTCTACTCGCACCCGGCAGTTTACATCATGATTCTTCCCGGAATGGGAGTTATCAGTGAGTTGATTACCTGTTTCTCGCGCAAGGAGGTGTTTGGGTATGTCTGGATCGCCTGCGCGAGCATGGCGATCGCCATTCTTGGTTTCCTCGTCTGGGGTCATCATATGTTCGTCAGCTCGCAATCGATCTATGCCGGAATGGTCTTTTCGATTCTAAGTTTCATCGTCGCCATCCCGTCGGGGATTAAGGTCTTTAACTGGACGGCGACTCTGCATAAAGGGTCGATCGGCTTCCAAACTCCCATGCTGTATGCTCTCGGGTTTATCGGGCTCTTTACGATTGGCGGCTTGACCGGACTCTTCCTCGCCGCGCTCGCCGTCGATGTTCATGTCACGGACACTTATTTTGTCGTGGCGCATTTTCACTACATCATGGTCGGCGGAATGGTGATGGCGTTTATGGGCGGACTCCATTATTGGTGGCCGAAAATTACGGGACGACTCTATCCGGAATTTTGGGGTAAGATGGCCGCGATTATTACCTTCATCGGATTCAATTTGACCTTCTTCCCGCAGTTCCTGCTCGGCTATCTGGGAATGCCGCGGCGTTATCACGCCTATCCGCCTGAGTTTCAGGTCTTCCACGTGTTGTCGACCGCGGGCGCTTCCATTCTCGGGGTGGGGTATGTGCTGCCGCTTCTTTATTTTTTTTGGTCATTGAAACGCGGCCGGACCGCGGGGCCTAATCCCTGGCGGGCCACCGGTCTGGAATGGCAAACTGAATCGCCGCCGCCAAAACATAACTTCGAAGAGGTGCCGATCGTCACCGGTCCACCTTATCAATACTCCGCTGAAAAGGACAATGTCCTGGAGGTGGCGACCGTCTGAGCGCACACATGCGGGGAGCGATCGAGGTCATTCTAAACGCCAAGTCGGGTTCGCAGAAATCCGATGAGGCGCGGGCGGCAATCGAGAAAGTGTTTCGGGACTCTGGGCGCCCGTTTCACATTACGACCGCAATGGGTGACCGGTTGAATGAGGTGACCGAAGAGAAGGCAGCGAGCGATTGCGATGTCCTGGTCGCGGCCGGCGGCGATGGCACGATTTGTTGTGTCGCGGAGGCGGCGTTGAGAAGCGGAAAAACGCTCGGAGTCATCCCGCTGGGGACGTTTAACTATTTCGCCAAGAATCTCGGCATCCCGGTCGAACCGGAGGAGGCGGCAAAGGTGATCCTCGACGGGGAAACGGTGCGCGCGCCGGTGCTCGATCTGGATGGCCGGCTGATCCTGAACAACACCAGCATCGGAATTCACCCGGCCGTGCTCTTAAAGCGCCGGCAGATGTATCGGCGCTGGGGTCGCAATCAAATCAGCGCCTACGCCTCCGTCTTGCTGACTGCCTTTCAGCCGCCGCCGCGCCTGCGAGTGCGGCTGGCGACGGAAGAAGGCGAAGTGGTGCGCGAGACGCCGCTGGTCATGATCTGTTCGAATGCCTTTCAAATGGAGGCCTTCGCGCTCGCCGGCAAGGAGTGTCTGGAGGATAGAAAGTTTGCGCTTTACGTCGCGCGCATGGCCGGCCGGGCGACAATCTTGCGCCACGGTTTGAGAGCGCTCTTTCGGCGGTTGCGCCCGAAGATCGATTACGAGGTCATTTGCACGTCGGACGTGACGATCGAGACCTTGCGCCGGCGGCGATTTCGCGCGGCGGTCGATGGCGAACTGGAGAGACTGGAAAGTCCGCTGCATTTCCGAGTCGGATCCAAAGAGCTCTGCGTTCTCGCGCCGCGGGAGCTGGGGGCGAAATGAGAAAACTGCTACATCTTTCCGATCTGCATTTCGGACGGGTGAACAGCTTATTGGTCGATCCAATCATCGCGGTCGCGCAGAGCCTCTCGCCCGACCTGGTGGTTGTTTCCGGCGATTTTACCCAACGCGCCCGCCGCCTCGAGTACAAGGCGGCGCGTGCTTTTCTCGAGCGCCTGCCAGGGAGGCGGCTGATCGTGCCGGGTAATCATGACATCCCGCTTTGGGATGTGGTGCGCCGTTTCGTTAGTCCACTGGGGCGTTACCGGCGCTACCTCACGGCCGACCTAGCGCCATTTTATAAGGACGAGGAAATCGCGGTGCTGGGAATCAACACGGCGCGTTCCCTAACGAGAAAATACGGGCGGATCAACGAGAAACAGATCGCGCAGGCCCGCGCCGTTTTTGCGGAGGTGGAGCCAAAAGTCACCAGAGTGGTGGTGACACATCATCCTTTCGATTTGCCGCCCGGGTCCCGCAGTCATTTGGTCGGGCGATCGGCCATGGCCATGCGCGGATTGGCGGCGGCCGGGGTCGACCTGATTCTCTCGGGGCATTTGCATCTCCAGCACACTGGGTTGACCGCGCAGCGTTATCGGATCGAAGGGCATTCGGCCCTCATCGCGCAGACCGGAACCAGCATCTCAACGCGCGGTCGAGGGGAGGCGAATTCTTTTAACTTCATCCGCATCGGGAGGGATGCGATCTCGATCGAATCGTATTTGTGGCGGCCGGAAAGTGAACAGTTCGTCGCAAGCCCGAGCGAACGCTTTGTCCGCTCGACCGCAGAATGGGTTCGCGCCTAACGAATCGTTCCTGGTCGAATTCTCGACTTCGTAGCCGAGGGCCTTTCCGGCTCTGCGTTTGGAGCACGCCGACGGCTCATGACGGCTCCCAATGTCGTTAGGCAAAGGGGTTCATCCGTGGACATGCCGAAGCATGTCCCTCCGGAGGGACGCGCTTCTGCGCGTCCAGTTTCATTCGTTACCCTGAGATCGTCCGCGTTACTTGTACAGCAAGAACCTTCCTCTGGAGATCTCAGAGGAAGGTTCTGCGGTTGAAGTTAAAACGAGATTACGGAGTCGGCGAGGTCGACGGCGTCGTCTCTGTCGTCGTGCTGGTCTCCGCAGCCGGGGTCGCAGTCGCCATCGGGGTCGATTCCGCAGGCGAGGTCGTCACCGTCGTATTGTTGTTTGTCGTGGTGTCGGTCGAGGTCGCAGGAGACGCCGTAGGATTCACGACAGTCGTGTTGTTCTCCGTAGTCCCACCGGGTGATGCGGCCGGAGCCGCGGTTTCAGATTTTTGTTCGCACGCCACGAGGAGCGCAGCGCTAGCCAGGATGCAGATATATTTCTTCATAGGTTGTGAATGAACGCCCACGTTGGGTTAACTATTGATTCGGGGCAAGCAAAGTTTTTGGCCCTGTGGAATTTAATTTCTGCTCAATCGCCCGTTGGCGCTGAATTCCCGCCTCAGGATGGGAAGGCACCGGCCTCGACCGCCGGGAAGGGCAGCTCATATTTCATCCCGTGCGCTTCCGCGACGGCGCGGTGCGTTAACCTTCCGTCTTTAGTGTTGATGCCGCCGACCAGCGCGGGTTGGCGCTCGCAAGCTTCCTTCAAGCCGAGATCCGCGAGAAGTTCGACGTATCGGTAGGTGATATTGGTCAACGCCTGGGTCGCGGTGCGCGCATAGGCCGCGGGCATGTTTGCGACGCAATAATGGATCACCTCTTCCTCGACGTAAACCGGGTCGAGGTGGGTCGTCGGTCGTGATGTCTCCACGCAACCGCCCTGGTCGATCGCGATGTCGACCACGACGCTGCCCGGCCGCATCGCGCGCAACATCTCGCGCGTGATCAGCTTCGGGGCTTTCGCTCCCGGGACGAGGACGGCTCCGATTAGGAGATCGACCGACGGCATCAACTCCTGTAAATGGGCTTCGCTGGAATAGAGCGTGTGGGCCGAGTGCATCGTGATATCGAGAAAACGCATCCGTTCCAGATCCACCTCGAGAATCGTCACATCGGCTCCGAGCCCGGTGGCCATGCGCGCGGCATTGACACCCGAGGTGCCGCCGCCGAGCACGACCACGCGACCAGGCAACACCCCCGGCACACCGCCCAGAAGGACGCCGTTGCCGCCATTATGTTTCGCCAAAAAATAGGCGCCCATGACCACCGACATGCGCCCGGCGATCTCACTCATCGGTTCGAGTAAAGGCAGGCGATTTCCGGCCTGAATCGTCTCATAAGCCACACCTGTGACTCCGGACTTCAACAACGCTTCGGTGAGCGGCCGGTTTGCCGCGAGATGCAGATAGGTGAAAAGGATTTGCCCTTGGCGCAGGAGCTCGTATTCGGCGGGCAGCGGTTCCTTCACTTTCACGATCATCTCCGCGCGCTGGAAGAGGTCGCGCGCGTTGTCGACGATCTGCGCCCCGGCGGCAGTGTAATCGGTATCCGGATAACCAGTGCCGACGCCCGCGTTTTTCTCAACCAAAACAGTGTGACCGCGTTTCGTTAACTGGTAGGCCGCGGATGGCAGCAAACTCACCCGATTCTCCTGCTGCTTAATCTCTTTCGGAATGCCGATGATCATATCTCACTGCTTCGCATCAGAAACGGCGCGAAGCTAGTTCAAAGACGGGTCGTCCGGAGCGGCCGCGAGCATCCTAAACCAAGGCCCAAGATTTCGCATGATCTCGAACCAAAGCCTGGGCAATTTTTCTGGCGCGAGGGCCGCGCGGTCTGGTTTTTGCAGCAGCCACGCTTGTTGCTCGAGCTCCTTTTCGAGCTGACCCGCCGTCCAACCCGCGTAGCCGACAAACGCCCGGATCGACTCGCGCTCAGGTCCGTCGAGATCGAGCGCTGCTTCCATCGCGACGTTTTGATTAAGGCTGAGCGAATCGGCCCCTTTCCAATCGAAAGCGGCAAACATGAGCTGATCCGTCGCCACCGGCCCGCCGAGAAAGACCGGTACGTCCGCCAGCGCTGTAGGAGTTTTGTCATAGATCAATTCGGAAACCTGTTTATCGAGCGGGCGGTTGATGATCACCCCAACGGCGCCATCCACCTCATCATGCGCGGAAATGAAGAGCACACTCCGCCGGAAATTCGGATCGAGGAGATTGGGATGCGCCACGAGCAACTGGCCGGCGAAGCTGCGTGAGTTTCCGGTGGGGCGGGACATAAGAAAATAGAAACCCCGAGCGTTCCGACGCAAGTCCGCGCAGCCCGTGAACTTTCGTGCCCACGTTCGCAGTACAGTGCATCACTTGAATCGAGACCGCCATCCGTGAGCGAAGCCGACGCGCGAAGCACGTCCCTCCGGAGGGAAATGCTTCCGCATGTCCAGGCTCTGTCTCGCGGCCTCCTGATACTTTGCACTGGTGAACTGGATCGGATGCCGGGTGAGCGCGATGGGAGTGCGCTGCTTTGTCAGCGCGAGGTCATCGCGACGACAGTGCGTCGCGCTCCACTCCCGAGCGAAGACGCAAGGGGGTTGCGTTTCCAGAATTCGTTAGGCTAAACACGGAACTGCACTAGCCCTCGCACCGATCCGTCTTACTCTGCGTTTTTGCCGGCGCCTTCACCTGAGGGTGGATTTCGGGCGCTATGGTTCCAGTCGCCCGATCGCCCCATCGGCCAACTCCAACGTCGGGCCCCCCCATTCCTCTTCCCGCCAATCAAGACTCGTCGCCGTCACCAGCTTTTGCGAGTCGTTAGGCAAAGCGGCCAGGAGCGCGTTCCGGCGGGAGGAATCCAGTTCGCCGAAAATGTCGTCGATCAGGAGCAGGGGCGGGGCTTGCGCCTCCTCCGCGAAGATCCGCGCTTGCGCCAGTTTCAAAGCAAGCGCCGCGGTCCGCTGCTGGCCTTCCGAGGCGAATTGCGCTGCCGGCAGGCCGCGCACCTGCAGTTGCAGATCATCACGATGCGGTCCCACAGTCGTTAGGCGCAAACGCGCGTCCTCCGCCTGCACACGCTCTAGCTGCGCGGCGAAATCCTCCTCATTCCCGGGCGAGTAGCTGCAGGCGAGCGATTCGCCCTGGCTGATCGCGCCATAGCTCGCCTCCGCCGCCGGGCGCAGTCGCCTAACGAGCGCGGAGCGCATCTCGCGCAACGATTCTCCGGCTCTGATCAGTGGCTCGGTGTAAGCGGCCAGCTCGCGCGGTCGTGAGTGGGGCAATTTCAGGAGCGCGTTGCGCGCGCGGAGCGCCCGCTCGTACGCCCGCAACGCCGGGCGATAGCGCGCCTCCACCTGGCTGCCGACAAAATCGAGATAACGCCGCCGCGCCTCGGCCGGGCCGCGGATCAATTCGAGGTCGTTATTGGCGAAAGAAACCACCCGCGCGAGCTGCAGATATTCCGCCAGATCCCGCTGCTCGACGCCGTCGAACGCGACCTTCCGCCGCAGGGGGCTGTAGTAGAATTGCAGCAGATGTCCGTCGACATGGCCGGCGACGACAAACGATCGCGCATCGGCGCGCACCGCCGGCAGGAGCGTCGAGACGCGTTGTGATTGCAACCGCAGGAGAACGCAGGCCGCTTCGAGAAAGGTCGTTTTTCCCTGGCCGTTCGCTCCCACGATGAAATTGAAGCCGGCGGAAAATTCTGCCGCGATCGAGGAGAAGCAACGGAAATTGCGCAGTTGCAGATCGCGAAGCATGAGACCGCCACCTCACAGACTAACGAGCGCCAGCCGGCTGGTCATGCGCACGCCGGTCGGCTCCCTTTGATAAAAAGAACCATCGATCGGTGTGACGTCGTCCGGTTCGATCCCGACCGCCGCGGCGATGAAATTGTGGTCGCAAAAAATCCCGTTGGTCGCATCCATCCCGATCCAACCCGCGCCCGGGAGATAGACCTCTGTCCAGGCGTGGAGCGATCCTTCCGCGCGGCGCGTTCCCGCATCCGCTTCGCGCAAATATCCACTCGTTAGGCGAGCGGCCAGCCCGCATTGGCGGAGCATCGCGGCAAGGAGGAGCGCGACATCCCGGCAGGCGCCTTTGCCGAGACGCAGAGTGTCGTCGGGGGAGCGTGCCGGGCCTTCTTCACGCCGCTCGTAGCCGACGCATTCGTGCAGGCGCTCATTTAAGTCCACGAGCGCGGCGACGGTTGGCCGCGGAGCAGCGGCGCTGGGTCTTTCCCAGCGCGGAATTTCCAGATGCGAATCCGCCTCCGTTTTTTGGAAAGGAGCCAGTACGCGACTCAGCGCCGCCGGGTAGGAAAAAGGGAGTGTTGCCGCCTCGGGAGCGAGCAAAAAATCGAACGGGTTTTTCTTTTGCAAAGCCAGATCGAGCTCGAGCTCAAAACGCAATTCGGTGGCCGCTCCGGAAAATGAACAGGCCGCCACGCAGTTGTCGAACACGTCGCGGCCGAAGCGCACATCCGCACCGTCGTTCGTCGCAAGCTTCATCCGGAGCAAGTGTGTAAAGACATCACTCCGCGGGAAAAGCCGCAGTTCGTGGCGCGAAAAACGCACCGGTGCAGCATAACGATAAGTCGTTTCGTAGCGCACCCCAAGCTTCACTGGCGCACGCTAAAGCGGGCTGAATCCATTTCCTATTCGATCACACAAAAAAGTTTCTTGCGCACCCAGGTTAGGTCGCTTATCTGAACCGCAGATTTGAATGATTGTTCTGGGGGGAACAGCCGCCCTTCATGCCCTTCGGGTGTGGGGGGCGGTACCTTTTTGGGGTGATGCAGTCGACCACGGATCGCCCCCAGACCTCGGCAAAGCGCCTCGGTCTTCCGCTCGCACTTGCCCTCATCGTTTTGATTCTGGCTCTGCTGACGGCGTTTCTCTTTTATCGGATCGAGACTTGGCCGGGGCGAACGACTCGAAAAAGTGTCGATGGATTGGAGCAAATCGGGCGCGAGGCGCGCGCCGAATTCGTTAGGCTGGCGCATCTCCAGCCGCGCGTCACCGTCAACAATCGCGTTTACCTCGAACAAACCACGACCATCGCCCAGCTCGCCGTCCTCGATCGCCAGGTGGAAGTAGAGCACGAGCTGCTGCACTCGTGGGCGGGCAGCACGAAACGAATCAAACTGCACGGGACGTTTGCGGTCAAAGCCGGCTTCGATTTGCGCAAGAAATTCAGCGTTAACGTCACCCCGAAGGAAGTGCTGGTCGAACTGCCGCACGCCGAGATCCTCTCGCTCGAACAGCGCAAGGTCGAGGTCCTCACCTTCGAGAATGGTCTCTGGAATCGCATTTCGCCTAACGACATCGAGCAGGAACTGGCCGCGCTCCCCGATCTCGCGCGCCAGAAGTCCCACGACCTCCCAGCCGCCGCGGAGCAGGCCTTCACCCGGCAGTTGCTTGAAAAATTCCACCCCGCCCAGCCGGTGCATGCGATCTTTCCGGCGCCGTCGCCGGCCGGTTGAAGATTCGTTAGGCGGGCGGCGGTCTCTGCATACTGATGTCGTTGCCCAAGCGCCTGCTCATTTTCATTGGAATCGTCTTCGTCGCCGCAGTCGTGACCTCGATGGTTGCGCCGTTTGCGGTTGCGCATGGCATCCGCACCTGGCTTTGGTGGGCAGCGCGGCACGAAGGCATGACCGTGGAAGTCGCGAAAATCAAAGCGCCCTTCCTCGGCGCAGTAAGAATCGATGGACTCCGGATTACCTCAACCCAGGAAAAAGCGCGGGTGGTCGATCTGCAGGTCCCGCGCCTCACTCTCGATTTGAACTTTCGGGGCTGGTTTTTCGCCAGACGCGCGCGGCTCCTCCATGCGATCGCCTTTCATCATCTGCGCGGGAGCATTCGCGAGGGGACGCAGCCGCGCGGGGAGACGCTAGATTGGCGCAACCTGCAGCGGCTTCTCCCGGATGACTTTCGCATCCACGATGCCGATCTCGACGTCACGACCGTGGCGACCGCTTTCGCTTTTCGCGGTGTCAACCTCAGCGTGAGCGAAATTGAAGCCGGCAAATTTTCCGCGCATCAGATTTTCGTCACTTCGCCCCTCCTGCGTAAGACATTCGCCAACCTGCGCGGCGCCACTTCGTGGGAGAACGATCGCCTGACGATTGCCGGCGTGGCGCTCGCGCGCGGACTCGATCTCGAAGCGCTTACCATCGACCTTTCCAGCCTAACGAATCGCCGAATCGGTCTCGACTTTCAGCTCGACGCTTTCGGTGGTTCTTTACGCGCCAGTTTTCAGGGGCGCGGCGGTGGAGAAAAATTCAACGTTGATCTCGCCGGCTCGGCGGCCGACATCTCGCTCGCGCAAATCTCCGCGGCGGGTGGCTTCCTCGAACCGCTCACCGGCTCCGTGCGCGCGTCGAAATTCACCTTCCGCGGCAACCCCGGGGAGTTTCTCGACGCCACCGCCTCCGTTTGGATTGAAGCGTCTGATTTCGCCTGGCGTGCCCGGCGCGGGGATCGCCTTGTTTTTGGCGCAACCTATTACAATCGGCGACTGCAAGTCGAGCAACTCTACATGCAGCAACGGCAGAACCAACTGACCGTGAACGGTGAACTACTCTGGCCGAAAAAACGAGTCGGGTGGGCGGCTTTGCAATTCCGCGGACAACTGAACGCGACGATTCCGGACGCGAATTCCTTTGCCCAGCTTTTCGGGGCGAAGGCGGGAGATTTTTCCGGCGCGCTTTCCGCACGCGGCGAGCTTGACTCGCTTGATCCGGATCCGCATGGGAGTCTTTCGTTTCGCGGCCAGGGCGTCCGTTTTCGCGGGGTCTCGCTCGACTCGTTAGGCGGAACAGCGGGACTGATGGGCTCCGAGGCGACCATCGGCAGTCTCGAGGTCCGTCACGCTGACGATTTTTTGCGCGCGCATGGCAGCGCGAATCTCGCCGCGCCCCACACTTATTCCGCGCGCCTCACCGGCGCGATCAACGACCTGGCGGATTACGCGCCATTGTTTCCAAAAACGTGGCGCGCCGCGAAGATCGGTGGCGGCATCACTTTCGATTGGACGGGGGATGGGACCGCGGCTGCGCATTCGGGCACGATGCAGGTTTTCGCGCACGGGCTGCAACTGCCGGTGGCGCCGTTGCGCGCTCCGCTCGACGTGACCCTCGAGGGCACTTATTCGCCCGAAGATATTTTTTTCCGCACTTTCAAACTTGCAGACGACCGGGTGTCGTTAGGCGGATTCCTGATGCTCGGCGCGAACTTCGTCGAGCTGCAAGCTCTCGAACTAACGCTCGACGGGACAGCGCGGGCGGAAGGGACGCTTTTTTTGCCGTTCAGCGTCGATCGCTGGCGCAAAACTGGCAGTTTTCTCGAAGCTTTTGATGAGCGGCAAAAGTTCGACGTCGATCTCGCGGTCGATCATCTCGATCTCGGCCAGTTCGCCGACGCGGTGGGGGAGCAGACCGAAACGAGCGGAGTTCTCGCGGGGAAACTGGCGGCCTACGGACCAGTCGCATCGCTTCAGGTCACGACTGACTGGCATTTGCAAAATCTTACGCCCGCGCCGAGTTCGAATGCGATCGATCTCGATTTGCGCTACGACCAGGGACGAGCGCAGGCGAATCTCCGCGCGACTTTCGGTGTTTCCGCTCCCATCGTCGCGCGCACTTCACTGCCGTTACGCCTGGAGAAAAAGCGTTGGGCCGACGGCTCGCTCATCAATCCGGCGAAGGCGCTTTCGTTTAGTCTCGATTGCCTAGCGCTTTTTCCGGCAACGCTGCCGGAAAAGTTGCGAGCGTTTGGCGTAAGCGGCGGGCTCGCGACTGGAAAGGTCGACATCGCCGGGACATTGCAAAATCCAAAGGCTGACGGAACCGCTCAGTTTCTCGATTTGAAATTGAATCCCGCTCCGCCCTGGCCGGAAGTAACGAACCTTGTCGCCGATCTTCGCTCTGGGAATAACAAGGCGACGATTTCGCGTCTGGGCTTCGACGCGGATGGAGTGCGCTTCGAGGGAAGCGGCAGCCTAACGACAAGTCCGCGAAACTTCACTCTCACCCTGGTGCCGCGAGCTGGCTCGGTCGGACTGGCGTCCCTGCCCGCGAATGGCGCCGAGATCTCGGCCGTCCGCATTTTAGGGGAGGAGACGCCGGTCGGCGGACCCAGCTTGGAGAAAGCAGTCGTTCGGGGAAGGCCCGGCTCTCCGGTTTTCAGCCTAACGATTGATGCCGCCTCCGAGGAGCCGGTTCCGGACCAGACCACCCTCTTCTTTGATCCCCGCGTGGTCGCCACCGCTGGTCCGTTATTGCTCAACGTGACGGTACGCGAGAGAGCCGGGCCCATCCTGCAGCTGCGCCCGGCGCAGCCCTGAGGCCGCGCGCTGCTGCTCACATGCCTTCGACCAGGATCATCCGCGTCTTGGCACAGCGTTGGCGGAGCTTTTGCGGTTCCTGATATTCTTCCGAATTCCACCAGGCGCGGGCGCGCTCGACGCTTTCGAATTCCAAGACGACGAGCCGCTGTGGCTGCGGTTCGCCCTCGAGCGCTTCGGCAGCGCCTCCCCGCACGAGATATTTTCCACCGTGGGATGCGACCGTCGCGGCGGCCTGCCGCCGGTAATCTTCATAGGCGACGGGGTCGGTCACCTCGATCTCGACAATGACGTATGCGGGCATATTCGTTAGGGGATTTTAGCGAGCGACGAAACCAGTGGCGCTTATCACTCGTCCGTCGCGCAGCAGCGCGGTGTGTTTTTGCGACCCAGTGTAAGCGCCGAAAATGTTGCGGGCGTTGACCGAAAATTCCACGAGATAGCCGGCGACCTTTTTATTATTCTCAACTGCGAGTTCGCCCGGCTTTGGTTCACCGAGCCACTTCACTTTTACGCTCTTGGGATCAACCAGGGCGGCGTCCAACCAGGCGGTCACAATCTCCTGGTAATTCGCCGGGTAGGGACCGTAAAGCGAAGCGGCGGGCGCCGTGCTTTGAGCCGGGCCGGCGACCGGTAGGAGCGCGAGCAGAGCGATGAAGAAAATTTCCCCTGCGCGCCGCATTCTTGCAGATTAGTCACGCGGCGCTGAATGTCGAGGAAGTGAGAACAGGCTTTCGTTTCCACCGGCATTATTCGTGACAGATGAAAACAATCTTCATCCTGCTGCTCGCCGGCTCTCTTCTCCTTACTGTCGCCGGCGCTGCTCCCGCACCAGCCACGCCCGGCGCCCTAACGAGTCCGGCGGAAATGCAAAAACCAGCCGACCCAGCGGCGGCGACGCGAGCCTGGCTGGCTTCGGTCCCGGCCGATAAGCGCGCGAAGTCGGACGCCTATTTCGAAGGCGGCTATTGGCTGATCCTTTGGAATTTTCTCTTCGGCGCCGCGATCGCTCTTTTCCTTTTAAGCAGCGGCCTTTCCGCAAGACTGCGCGATGTTGCTGAGCGAACCTCCCGCTTCAAGGCGTTGCAGATTGCGCTCTACGCGATTCCATACGTCGTCATTGTCGCGACGCTCTCGTTTCCGCTCGACGTTTACTCCGGCTATTTTCGCGAGCACCAGTACGGCCTGGCGACGCAGACGTTCGGGCCGTGGTTTCGCGAACAGCTCATCGGGCTCGCGGTCACAATCATCACCTCGGCTCTTCTCCTCGTCGTGCTTTACGCGGTCTTCCGGCGCGCCCCGCGCACCTGGTGGCTCTGGGGGACGGGCGTCGGCGTGGTCTTCCTCGTCCTCGGAATGATGATCGCGCCAATTTTTATCGAACCGCTCTTTAACACCTACAAGCCGCTCGTCGATCCGAAAATCAGCGAGCCGATTCTGGCGATGGCGGCGGCCAACGAAATTCCGGTTCATCAGGTCTTCGAAGTCGACGCCTCGCGGCAAAGCAATCGCGTGAGCGCGAATGTTGCCGGGATTTTCGGGACGGCGCGAATCGCCCTAAACGATAACCTGCTCAAGCAATGCACGCTCCCGGAAATCCGCGCGGTGATGGCACACGAAATGGGACATTACGTGCTCAATCACGCTCTGAAACTGGTCCTCTACTACAGCGTTTTCATATTGGTCGGCTTCGCTTTGCTGAGCGTTCTTTTCGAACGGTGCGTGCGGCGTTGGGGCGAACGCTGGCGGGTGCGCGGGCTCGCCGACCCGGCGGGCCTGCCGTTGCTCGGGCTGATTTTCTCGGCCTACTTTTTTCTTCTCACGCCGCTCTCGAATTCGGCGGTGCGCATGACCGAACGCGAGGCCGACGCCTTCGGCATCAACACCGCGCGCGAGGCTGACGGATTCGCGAAGGTCGCGCTCAAGCTCGGCTCCTATCGCAAGCTCAACCCCGGTCCGTGGGAAGAGATTATTTTCTTCGATCATCCGAGCGGGCGCGCGCGCATCCGCATGGCGATGGATTGGAAAGCGGCCAATCTGCCGGCGGGCGACGCTGGGAAACCGCTCGCCGCTTCCCGTTAGGCGAGCGGCGCCGACGGACGCTACCTGTTCGTAAGCGTGCTCATGCTCATGCTCGAAGCCTTTTTAGACACCAGGATAGGGACAACGGCGGCGTCACGAATTCGTTAGGCTATTCTTCACCGCGCGGGCGCGGAGCTGAGCGCTTGCTTAAGCAAATCCGCCAGCCGCCAGCCGGCCAGGTGCAGTTCGTCGAGCACGACTTGCGCCGACCATTTCCGATAGGAAATCCCGTCCGGCATGGTGCGCTCTACGGCGTCGCCTTGGGCCACCATATCTTTTTCATGGTCGAGCCCTGGATGCACGTGCTCGAAGCGCAGCCGCGTGTGCGCCTCTTTTGCAATCGGGAGGATTTCGTCGGCCCAAGTTTCCGGATATGTTTCCAAAACCAAATCCTGCGGCAGCCGCCAGTGCTTCGGCTCCTCCGTCGCCAGCCGCGTCGCGAGTGCTTCTTCCGCTGCGTCCATCTTCGCGCGGCGCTCTTCTTTCGGCATCGTTAGGGGAAGTTGCGGAAGACTGGCGAAAACGGTTTCGCTGTCCCAAAACCCATGAAGCTTCGGATGCCTGGAGACGAAGGGAGGCGGCGTCTCGTTGAGAACGAGATGGAGGGTGTTGCCCCCTTCGTCCGGGAAAGTCTGGCCGGGCCGCTCGGGGTTGGCCGGTTTTCCCTGGGCGTCGAAATACTCCGCGCCGACATGGAACGGCTGATGGATGTCGCCGACAAAATGCGCGAGTAAAATGAGGGCGACCGGTTTGGTGATGGCGCGTGCGTTGTTCTCCGGCTCGTCACCCCGCAAGACGGCGATGCAATAACGCATCATGTGCACGATGTCCCAGTCGCGGCGGCCAACCTTGCCATCGCCATATTTCTCTAGCGGGTCGGAAAGCGGCACGTCGGTGTAATGAAACCAGTGATGCGAGGGGACGAGGGATTTTTCGTCGTGGGTCGGCGGATTTGCTTTCCAGAAGGCACGCAGTTGCGCGGCAATTTTCGGATGGGAAGAAAAATAGCGCTGCACCATCGGGTCATCGACGCCCTTCGCATCCCACTGCTTGATCGTGTCGGGAATGATCGCGACGTCGCGCAAGGTGTAGCCGTCGAGCAGCGCCGAAACCCTGGCGCCCGTGGGCGTGCCCACGAGCAGTCGATCGGCGATCGCGCCTGTCAATTGATGACCCTCGGGTCCATAAGCGCGGGATGAGGGAATCGCGGCGAGCGCGAAAAGAAGGCCAAGAGCTAGGCGCGTTTGCATGTAGTCAGGTCGGCGAATCTATCGCGGATTTCACATCGACTGCCGAGCGCAGAACCTGGACGCGCGGAAGCGCGTCCCTCCGGCGGGACATGCTTCCCCATGTCCAGGTTCAGTCCACATCCCCAGCCCTGGGTGCCGCGCCTAACGAGAAAGCGCCATGTTCTCCCGGCTGGCGTCGTCGAGGTCGAGCGGGCGCTGCTCTTGCGCCGGCGACTCTTCTCTCGCCCGCGTCGTTTGCGCATCCGGTTGCGCGGCGCTCAGGCGCATCCCGACGAGCTTGCTCACGCCCCGCTCTTCCATCGTCACGCCGTAAAGAATGTCCGCTTTCGCGATCGTCCGCTTGTTATGCGTGATGATAATGAACTGGCTCTGACTAACGAACCGTTCGAGCACGCGAATGAAACGGTTGATGTTGGATTCGTCGAGCGGCGCATCCATTTCGTCGAGGATGCAGAACGGACTCGGGCGCACCATGTAAATGGCGAAGAGGAGCGCAACCGCGGTCATCGTGCGCTCGCCGCCGGAGAGGAGCGAGACGCTTTGCAGTTGTTTGCCCGGTGGTTTCGCGATGATATCGATGCCGCTGTTGAGCGCATCGTTCTCGTCGAGCAAGGCAAGATCCGCGCGCCCGCCGCCGAAAAGCTCGGCGAACATTTCGCGGAAGTTGATCCGCACCTGCGCGAAAGTTTCGGCGAACAGTTTTTCGGTCGTCCGGTTGATCCGCGCGATCACATCGAGCAGTTCGCGGCGCGAGTTCGTTAGGTCGGTGTTTTGCGTTTCGAGGAAAGTGTAGCGCTCTTCCAGTTCGTCGTATTCATGGACAGCGTCGAGATTAACCGGGCCCATGGCGTCAAGCTGGCGGGTGAGCTCGGCGATGATCGCGGTCAACTCGGCTTCGGTCGCCTCGGAGTCGGCGCTTTCGGTTTCCGGTTTCTGGCCGCGTTTAATTTGGGCGCGCAGCGTTTTGTGGAAGGCGTAACGGTCCGGCGCGAATTCGCGCAGGTGCACCTGATATCGGCGCATAGCGTGCTCCGCGATGTTTTCGATCTTCAACTGCATCTGAGTCTGGCGCACTTCCTCTTTGCCGCGCGCATCGTGCAGATCGCTCAATGATTTTCGGCGCGCACGCAGGTCGGTTTCGAGCGTGCTCACTTCGTTCAAATGCGCAGCGCGGGTGGCCGCGATTTCGTTCGCGGTCGCTTCCGCGGCGGAAAATCCGCTGCTATCGGCCTCAATCGCATCCTCGGCGGCGGCCGTTTCGATCGCCTGCTGGTCGCGGCGCGATTGATAGGCGACGATGTCGGCGCGGCGGGTGGCGATGACTTCGGCCAGTTCCGCCTGGCGCGCGGTCATCGGCTGGCGCTGGCTGCGCAGCCCTTCGTGCCGCTGCCGTTCCGTCGCGACGGCGAGACGCAACTCGTTCAATTGCTCGGTCAATTCCGTATCGCGCAACCGCGCCGTTTCCGCGGCGGATTGCGTCGCGTCGAGTCGCTCGCGCTTGGCTTCGCAGGTTGCGCGCAGGTCGGCGGCTTCGGATTCGAGCTGAGTGACACGCTCGGCGGAACTCGCCAACTGCTGATCGAGGGTGGTCTTTTCCCATTCGATCGCGTCGAATCTGCGATTCGCTTCGTGCAGCTCACGCTCGCGCGTCGCGATCTCAATCGCGGTGGCGGAATGCTCGGCGCGCGCTTGTTGTTGTTGGCCGCGGATTTGTGCCAAATGCTGCATCGCGTGTTCGTATGTGCGCTCGGTTTCTTCGCGATGACTGCTCAGATTTTTCCGCGCCTTGAGCAGCGAGCGGTGCTCCGCCGTTAACGAGGCAATCTGTGCTTTGCGGGCAAAGAGCGAACTGCTCTCTTCGTTGACGCGCCCGCCATAGATCACGCCTTGGGCGGAGATAAGTTCACCGGCAAGCGTGGCGAAAGCCAGCTCCGGCGCCTGCTTTTTCAACTCGTGCGCCTGCGCGAGACTCTCGACAAGCGCGACTCCGCCTAACAAGTGCCTAACGATCGCTTGCAGCTCTGATGGCGCCTGAACTTTTGCGGTCGCCCAGGAGATCGCGCCTTCGGGCAACGGGCGTTCGTCCGGGGCGATCGAACGCAGCAGCTCCGGCGCGATGAGCGCGGTTTGGCCGAGTTTTTGGTCGGTTAATTTCGTGATGATCTCGGTGGCGAGCGCATCGTTCTGAAGCACGATCGCGTGCAAGTTGCGGCCCAGCGCCGCCTCGATCGCGGGAATGAATTTCTCCTCTACTTCGATGAGCGAAGCGAGCGCGCCGGTGAGCGCAGGAAGGATGCGGTCAGGGTCGCCCAGTCCTTTAAGCAACGCCTGCGAGCCCTGCGCGAGACCTTCGCCTTCGTCGTTAAGCTGCTGCAAAATCTCGAGGCGCGATTGCCGTTCCGCGACGGCGCGCTCGCCGGCGAGCAGCTCGGCGTCGGCCTCACGCAGCGCCCGTTGCTGGCTCGCAACTTCTTCTTCCGTCGCGGGAATTCTCGCGGTCAATTCCTGCACGTTTTGGCTTTGTTCGTTGACGGTCGCGCGGATCGTTTCGAGAGCTTTCGCCAGTTCATCGCGTGCAACGGCCGCTTCGCCTAACGACGCTGCCAGTTCGGCAAGGCGGGGCGCGGTCGCGGAACTCCGCTCCGTTGTGCTGGAAATTTCCTCCTCCAGATCGGCCAGCCGGTTTTCCGCTTTCGAGATGGAAAGTTCGAGCGTTTGCAGCGCCTGTTCCTGCGACTCGCGCGTGCGGCGCACTTCGGCGGCGCGTTCCGTCGCCTCTGCCAGTTCGGTCTTCTTGGTGGCGAGGAGGCGTTCCGTTTCCTCGAGGAGCGCGTCAGTGTTGTGAATCTCGCTTTCCTGCTGCGCAAGTTTCGTCTCGGCCGCGGCAATGTCGCGCTCGTAGCGCTCGATCAGCGCGCTCAATTCCTGCGCGCGTTCGTGATTGAAAGCGATCCGGTTGCGATGCGACGCGATCTGGTTTTGCAGCCGCTGCACATCGGTTCGTGCTTCGTTGATCCGCGCATCGACCTCTTCCATCTCCGCGCGTTGCGCAGCGACCGCGTTTTCCTGCTCTTCGATCTCGTGCTCGGCTGTGCGCTGTTGCTCGTCGAAGCGGCCGGTGGCGGTGCGCGAGATTTCCAGTTCCTCGCCTAACGAATCGAGCTGCGCGCGGCAATGGTGCGTATCGAGCACCTGCAGGTCGGCCATCAACGCCTGATAGCGGCGCGCCTTTCCGGCCTGCCGCTGGAGCGAGCCGATCTGCCGTTTCACTTCCTTAATGATGTCGCCGAGCCGGAGGAGGTTCGCTTCCGTCGCTTCGAGTTTGCGCAACGCCTCACGTTTTTGCCCTTTGTATTTCGTGATTCCAGCAGCCTCTTCGAAGACGGTGCGCCGATCTTCCGGGCGCGAGCTGAGAATTTGGTCGATTCGGCCCTGCTCCATGATCGAGTAGGCGCTGCGCCCGACGCCGGTGTCGGCGAAGAGCGCCTGGATGTCCTTCAACCGGCAGACGGTTTTGTTGAGCAGATATTCCGAAAGCCCGTCGCGGTAAACGCGCCGGGAGACGCGCACCTCGTGCCAGTCCACGCCCAGCTCCGTCGCGCAATCGCTAAAGGTGAGAGAGACTTCCGCAAAACCGACCGGCTTGCGCGAATCTGTGCCGTTGAAAATAACGTCGGCCATCTCGCCGCCGCGAAGCGCTTTAGCCGATTGCTCGCCGAGCACCCAGCGCACCGCGTCGAGGACGTTGGATTTTCCGCAGCCGTTCGGGCCAACGATGGCGGTGACGCCCTCGTGAAAATTGAAGACGGTCTTGTCGGCGAAAGATTTAAACCCGAAAAGTTCCAGCGATTGGAGGTGCATGCGGTGTGAAGTTTGCATACGCCCCGCGTCCGGCGGTGACAAGGAAAAATAACCGCTATCTTGCGGGGGGCGGCAACTTCCCCTACAAGATGCTGTGGCTAGTCGCCGCCCATTGGGCGGTCAGGTTTCCTACGAAATAGAAAAAGGATCGACGCGATCAACAAGACGATCCCGGTGATGAGAAATTTTTCACGGGTCGCATGAGTAAGGATCCAAATAACAATGACAATCGCGATCGGGGGCACAATCCGGGCGCCCGGGAAACCAAACGGTTTGCCGTCCGAGCGTACATCACGCCGCATCAATTCGAGCGCCGCGGCGCAGCAGAGAAAATACAGTATGAGGACGGCGACGTCTGCAAGAATGGCAAGCTCTTGGAAAGAAGAAATGAGCGAGAGGACGAGACAGATCACGCAATAAATGATGATGGCGACATCCGGGGTGTGAAAACGCGGATGAACGTGGGCGAAAAGCTTCGGAAGAAAGCGGTCGCGCCCGAGCGCAAAAAGGATGCGCGGCGAACTGAGGACGTCGCTCGTGACAAAACCAAAGGCGGAAATCGTCGCGCCGACGACGAGAAAACTTCGACCGGCGTTGCCCGCGAAACGTCCCGCGGCTTCGGCCAAAGGTGCCGTCGTAAATTTTCCGAGCTCGCCGCCGAGAATGCCTTGGGCGACGAGCTGGATCAAAATGTAGAGCAGGGTCGTGATCCCGAGCGCGAGGTAAATGGCTCGCGGCACGGTGCGCGCCGGGTTCTTCACTTCGCCGCTGGGGACGAGCGCGACCTCGATTCCGGCGAAAGCAAAAATGAGCAGAAGCACTCCTTGCCCGAGAGACTTCGGGTCGGGCAGGGCTAAGGCGAGGGCATCGCTTCCCCTAACGAAAAAAATTCCCACCCCGACAAAGAAGAGGAGAGGAACGAGCTTAACAATCGTGACCGTTCCGACGGCGAAAGTGCCGCCACGGACGCCGCGGACATTGATCCAACTGAGCACGACGAAAACGAGCAGGCTGATGAAGAAATGCCCGATGCCGGTGTTCAACGCCGGCAGGAGCACGCTAACCGAAGCAGAGAAGAGACTAACGACTCCGGAAACACTCAGGATCGCGGTGAGAAAAAAGAGCACGCCGGCGAGAAAGCCGATGAACGGCCCGAAGGCGACTTCGACGTAGGCGTAGAGTCCCCCGGTGAGCGAGACGCGGCTGCCGGCGATGGCGAAGGAAGTAACGAAGAGCGCCATGGCGAGCGCGCAAACGAGGAAGGCAAAGGGCGAGGCCGCGCCTAACGAGCCCGCAATCAGCGCCGGAATGACAAAAATGCCGGCGCCGACGGTGGTGTTGACGATGTTGGCGGTCAGACCGGGAACGCCGATGGCGCGGAGAAGCTGATCATCGGCCGCCCGCGGTGGGTTTTCGAGCGCGTGCGCCACGCGCGCACGGTGCGTGAAGTTACGTGGGGAAACAACGAGGAAAATGACGAAATCCGAATGACGAAGCCCGAAGGAATGAGCGAATGCCGAATGATCGATGACGAAATGTGTGTCCCCCTTCGAGCTTCGGGTTTCGTTATTGATTCGGATTTCGTCATTCGGGCTTCGTCATTTAGTCCTCGCTAATATCCTGCCGCTTGCCCGTCCTTGCGGCTCTCGCTCGCGCCGACGTAGACACGCTCGCCCTCGTGCATCTCGACCTTGATCGCCTGATACCCGCCGTAACCACCCACGTCGAATCGCACGTCATGCCCTTTCGCGCGCAGCGCCCTTACGGTTTCGTAGGGCACGCCGCTTTCTACTTCGACGTAGCCGCCGTTAGGCTCCAGTTTTTCGCCGGTCGGCTCGGCGTCGCCTTCGTGCTGCCAGCGCGACGCGTCGCCCGCTTCCTGCACGTTCATCCCGTAATCGATCATGTTCGTCAGGACCTCGACGTGACCTTGCGGTTGCATGTCACCGCCCATCACGCCGAAGGCGAGCCAAGGCTTTTTATCCTTCATAACGAAGCCAGGAATGATGGTGTGAAACGGTCGTTTCCCCGGCGCGTAAACATTCGCATGGCCCGGTTCCATCGAGAAAAGCTGACCACGATCCTGGAACATGAACCCGAGCCCCGGGACAACGATGCCGCTGCCCATGCCTCGAAAATTGCTCTGGATCAGGCTGACCATATTGCCCTCGTCATCGGCGGTGCAGAGGTAGATGGTGTCGCTTTGGCCTAACGATGGATTGCCGGGAGCGACGCTTTTCGCGGCGTGCTCCGAGTCGATGAGTTTGCGCCGTTCCGCCGCGTAACTTTTCGAAAGCAAACCGGCGAGCGGGACCTTTGCGAAATCGGGGTCGGCGTAATATTTCGCGCGATCGGCCCAGACGAGCTTCTTCGCTTCGACCATGGCGTGCAGAGTTTCGGGCGAATTGAAACCCATCGCCTTGAGATCGTAGCCTTCGAGCAGATTCAACATCTCGAGCGCGGCCAAACCTTGTCCGTTAGGCGGAAGCTCGAAGACATCGTAGCCGCGGTAAGTTGTCGAGACCGGATCGACCCAGGTCGAGGTGTGCTGCTCGAAATCGATCTTCCGCAGGTAGCCGCTGTTCGCCTGCATGAAGGCGTCGATCTTGTCCGCGATCTCGCCTTTGTAATAAACGTCGCGGCCTTTCTCGCCGATCAGACGCAAGGTGTGCGCGAGCGCGGGGTTTTTGAAGATGTCGCCTTTCGCCGGCGCCCGGCCTTTGCCGTCGAGCGTGTAGGTCTCGAGGTAAGCGCCCGGCAAGCCTTTGAAAAGAGGGATGCTGTGGCTCCAATAATAGGAGATCAATTCAGTCACCGGAAAGCCTTCCTCCGCGTAATGGATCGCGCCGGAGAGATCGTCGCCTAACGAGAGCT
>JBBSGS010000006.1:0-27359 GCA_038253875.1 Chthoniobacterales bacterium | reverse complement strand
GTCCATGTTCTTCCCTTTCGGGATCGCCTGTGCGAGGGCGATGTGGCAGCGGAGCGGCTCTGAAACAGCTTCATGCAGTGTGCGCAATTGCATTGTCTCGGAATCAACGGCAACAACCTCGGCGGTGGCTTCGCGGCCACGTCCATCGAAAAGGACCGCACGATCACCTGGCTGGAGACGGAGCACGTCCCGGGCGTGGTGGGCCTCGGAGCCGGTCAGTCTGAGAGCGCCGGGAATCCATTCGCCCGGAGGAAGATGGAAGCGGTGCATCGCTCAGAAAAGATGAATCAGGAAAGCAGGAAAACAGGAAAGAAGAGAAGAATCTGGAAGCCAGGAAAAACCGAAGAGTGAAGCTTTCTATGAACGGCGCGTGTGAGGCAGCTCGAATTTTTTTCCTGCTTTCCTGCCTTCCTGATTCATCTCTCTTCTCCTGGTTTTCCGGCTTCCAGATTCCTCTCGCCCCTAACGAAAAAATTCCTTGGCGCGTTCCAGGAAGCTTTTGCCCAGCGGGCTGTTTTCGTCGCCGCAGAGAGCCGCGAATTCCTCGAGCTTCTGGCGTTGCTCGCTGTTCAAATCAGCCGGCACTTCCACAAGCAAGCGCGCGTAAAGATCGCCCCGTTCGCGGCCGTTGACCTGGACGACTCCTTTGCCACGAAGCTTGAAACTCTGACCGCTTTGCGTTCCCGCTGGCACTTTAAGGCTCGCTTTCCCTTCCAGCGTCGGCACTGGCACTTCGCCCCCCAGCGCAGCGGTCGGGAATGAGATCGGCACTTCGCAGAAAAGGTTGTCGTTTTCACGCTGGAAAATTGGGTGCTCCTGCACATGGACGACGATGTAGAGGTCGCCCTGTTCGCCGCCACGCACCCCTGCTTCTCCATTGCCCGAAGAACGCAGACGCGAACCGTGCGCAATCCCGGCCGGAATTTTGATTTTGATCCGGCTGGCTTTCTCGACCCGTCCCTCGCCGTCGCAAGCGCGGCACGGCTTCTCGACAATCTCGCCGAGGCCGTGGCAACGCGGACAAGTCTGCGAAACCTGGAAAAATCCGCGCGCGCTGACGACCTGCCCGCGTCCGTGACACATGGTGCAGGTGATGGCACGCGAACCGGGCGCCGCGCCGCTGCCGGCGCATTGCTCGCAAGAGTCCTGCTTGCGCACTTCGATTTCCTTTTCCACGCCGAACGCTGCTTCCTCAAGTGTAATCTGCATGTCGTAGCGCAGGTCGGAACCGCGCTGGGTGCCATCGCGGCCCGCTTGTGCGCCACCGAAGAAAGTCTCGAAGATTCCGCCGCCTCCGCCGCCCGCGCCGCTGAAGACTTCGCGAAAGATATCGAACGGATCGTGAAAGCCGCCACCTCGCGCGCCCACGCCGCCCTGGGCGAAAGCAGCGTGGCCGTAGCGGTCGTAAGCGGCCCGCTTCTGCTCGTCCATGAGGACGTCGTAGGCTTCGCCCAATTCCTTGAAGTTCTCTTCCGCTCGGGCGTCGCCGGGGTTCTTGTCAGGGTGAAATTTAACCGCGAGCTTCCGGTAGGAGCGCTTGATTTCGTCGCCGGACGCATTGCGCTCGACGCTCAAAACTTCGTAGTAATCGCGCTTCGTGGTCATGGATTAAATCCTAATCTTGCTCCTGCCTTAATTTTTCCCTCGGAAATCTAACACCGCGCGCAACTGAGGGATTAGGAGCGGGAGCAAGAGCAGGATTAGGAATGATTGGCGTCGGCTACTTTTTTGGCCCGCTGGAGACAATAACCGTCGAGGGCCGCAGCAGCCGATCCTTTAGCTTGTAGCCGCGCCGCATTTGCCTAACGACGCTCCCCTCGGGCGCGCTGTCGCTTGCTTCGTGGGCGATGGCTTCATGCAGGTTGGGATCGAAGATCTGTCCTTCGGCGTCGATCGGCTGGAGACCGTTGTCGGCCAGGAAATCGGTCAATTGTTTCAGAACCATGCCCATGCCGGCGAGGATGGGGGATTGCGCGCTTTCGCTTTTCGCCGCGGAGAGGCCAAGCTCGAAATTATCCACGATCGCGATGAGACGCTCGAGCAGCGAGCTGTTGGCGTATCGGATCGCCTCCTCTTTCTCACGAGCGGCGCGCTTTTTGTAGTTATCGAAGTCGGCCTGGCTGCGCAGCGCGAGATCGCGGAAACGATCGAGATCCGCCTGCAGGCCCGCGCCGCCGTCGTCGCTCTCGCTCGTGGCATCGTTAGGCTGAGGCGTCGTCGCGCCGTCGTTAGGCACGTCACCGTCGACCACGTTGATCGTGCGTGGTTCGGTATCGGGGTTGCGGTTTTTCATGTCTTGCGGACTGCAATTATAGTGATGTCGTCATTTTGCGGATGGCCCCCGGCGAAGGTGCGAACATCGGTGGTGAGGCGCGCGATCAATTCCTCGGCACCATCGCGCGCGCTTGCCTGGACGGAATGAATCATTCTTTCCGGCCCGAATTCATCGCCATTCGCGTCGAGCGCCTCAGTGATGCCGTCGGTGTAAAGGACGATGCAATCATCGGGCTCGAGGGGAACGGAAATGTCGGCTGCTATCCTATCGAAGACATCCCCGCTGTCAATTCCGAGGGCCATGCCGGGCGGCTTCAAAACCGTCACCTCCCCAGTCGCGGCGCGACAGAGGAGCGGCGCATCGTGGCCGCCGCGAGAGAGAGTCACCGTGGCCTTTTTGTGGTCGAGAATGAGGTAAGCCATGCTGATGAACATATCTTCCTTGATATCGGGATAGAGTTGGCGGTTCACCTTTCGCAAGACCTCGGCCGGCGAGAGGCTGCCTCGCGCTTCCGCTCGCAGCGCGCTTCGGCAGATCGCCATGATCAATGACGCCGGCACGCCTTTTCCCGACACGTCGGCGATGACTACCCCGAGCCGGTCGTCGTCCACCTTGATGTAGTCGAAATAATCGCCGCTCACTTGCCGCGCCGGAATGTTCACCCCGGCGATCTGGAAGCCTTCCACGACCGGCGCTTCCGAAGGAAGAAGGATTCGCTGAATGTCGCGCGCGATCTGGAGGTCGTGGTCGAGGCGTTTTTTCTCGTTCGCTTCCGAATAGACGATCGCGTTGTAGAGCGCGAAGGCGGATTGCTCGGCGATCGATTTGAAAACAATGAAATCGCTCGGGCTAAAAGGGGCGCTCATCGGCCCGTTCGCGACGGCTAGCACCCCGAGGTTTTGCCGGCCGTAGAGCAGCGGCGCCACCATCACCGACGAAGCGCCCAATGCGGAGGCGCGCAGTTTCGACAGCTCCGGCGCGTCGCCCAGATCAGCGAGCAGTAGTGCTTCACCATTTTTCCAAATGCGCCCGACCAAACCCTCCTCGGCGCCGATCGAATGCGAGCGCAAATAACTCTCGAGCGCGATCGGCGTCGAGGCTGCCTGTTGCAAAATGCCATCGGGCACTTCGATCAGCGGCGGGCAGCCCTTCGAGATAAAAGCCGGGACCAGCCGCTGCCCGGTCCGATCGGCCATGTAGAGCGCACCGCCGTGGGCGTCGAGGATGCGGGTCGAACTCTCAACGATCAGCCGATGCAGATCGTGCGGCCGGATGACGTCGCGAAAGGCTTCCCCCAAGCCGTGAAGAAAATCGAAGACCAGACTTTCCTCGACCTGAATTTCCTCGTTCGAATGCTCCAGCTGCCGGATGCGCCAGCGCTGGCGTTGATAGGTAATAAGCCAGCCGACCAACGCAGCGACAAGCAGCCCGAAAATAAGAAAACGCATGGAGCCGCCGGGCTACTTCGCTGGGCTCTCTTGATGGAGGTCTTGCTTGAGGTATTCGAGAACGTCTTTGAATCGAGTGAGATTTTCCGGTGCGACTTCGCAGAGCGCTTCGTGCGCGGCCAGCATCGTCCCGGCTTGCTCGCGCTTTTGCATTTCCGCCGGGGTCGCCGGGCCATCTCTCTCGAGCGCCTGACATTGTGGGGCGGCAGTGCCGTTGGCGTGAATGTCGAAAATTTGATCCAGCCCCAGCCCGGAAAGAAGATCGCGGTTGCGCCCTCCGCAGTGGACGACATGGAGCCGGCCCTGACCGAGCTCCTTCAAGCGCAGTGCCATCCCCGCCATTGTTCCCATGAAGGTCGAATCCATCATCACGCAATTCTCCAGGTCAAAGACGAACTCGCGATAGCCCTTATTCACCATCGCGCGGGCGAACTCTTTGAGGTCGCCGCTATTCAGAAAACTGCCGCGGCCGGCGACGCGCACCCAAACTGCGGGGCCGTTAACGCCTACTTGAATCGAGGATTCCACTACTAGAAGAAAAGGTAAAATTTTGCCGGAGCACTGTCAAACAGCGCCCCGCAGCGAGCGCCTTGTTTTGCCCGCCGACGTGGGCGGGAGACGCCGCGCTGGCGCAAATCTCGGCCGCCCTGCACGCTACTCCCAGAGATAAGATCGGTTCGTCGCCACGATTCGGCCGTCCACGATGAGCGACGCCCGCCAGGCGATGACCCGTCCATCATCGATAAAATCGTCGCCGATGATCGCGAAGACAGTCCGGTTGGTGCCGTGCGCTCTCGGGTAAGTCACTTCCCGCGCCTGCGTAAAAGCGTGCAACCTCTCCTGGCGATACTCGAGGCGCACGGTCACGTCCGCCCGGCGCCGGGCGCGCCAAAAGATCGTGTAATAGTTTCCGTAGCGCTGCCTCGCATCCAGAGCCGTGATCGCGCCGTAAACGCGGTAGGATCGTTCGAAGGCAACCGAGGCATCGACCTGCGGCGAAGTCGTCGTTTTCAAGGTTGGGTCGAGCAAATACTGAATTGTTTTGCGGAACGAAAAGTCGGGATCGAGCGCGACCGGCAGCGGCTTTAGGTGTTCCACCTGATGGGGCCGTGGCGCGTTCGTAGCGCACCCGGCCATAGCCAAACAGAGAAGAGCCAGCGGGAGCTTCACGACGCGAGCATGAAACGGGAGGAGATCGCCGGTGTCAATTTCTCTCCTTTAATCCTACACTTTCACTTGCACATACACCGCCGGAGGGCGCGGCGATTCCAGAAAGGTGCAAGTGCAAGTTTACGTGCAGGATTAAAGATGGCGCGCCCTCCCGCTTCGTTCGCGCCCTCGCGCGTCCAGAGTTAAAATCCCAGCGTGATTCGGGTACAATATGAGCGCGGCGTGTATTTGCCTAACGAGAACATCTGGCTCGATCCCTGGGACGCGAAGCCGTTCGCTTTCGTCTCGCACGCGCACAGCGATCACATCGCCCCGCATGACGAGATGATCGTCTCGGAGCGAACCTCCCGCCTGATGCAGGCGCGCCTTCCGGGCCGGCGTCACGAGCATATCCTCGCTTTTGGTGCGCCGACTTCTGTACGCGGTCTCGAGGTCACTCTTTTGCCGGCCGGCCACATCTTCGGCTCGGCGCAATTCTTCCTGCGCGCGGAAGCGGGCACGCTCCTTTACACCGGCGACTTCAAGCTCCGCCCGGGCCGATCGGCCGAAGCGACCGAGTGGCAGCAAGCCGACACCCTTATAATGGAGACGACCTACGGCCTGCCGCGTTATCGCCTGCCGCCGACCGAGCTGGTCGTGCAACAGATTGTCGCCTTTTGTCGTGAAGCGCTCGAGGAAGGCGCCACGCCCGTGCTCCTCGGCTATTCGTTAGGCTAAGCGCAGGAAATCCTCTGCTCGCTCGCCGAAGCGAATCTCCAGCCCATGCTGCACGGCTCGGTCTTTCGCATGACGCGCATCTACGAGCAATTCGGCCAGGCCTTCTGCAACTACGAGCGCTACGACGCCGCCGCGACCGCGGGCAAAGTCCTCATCTGCCCGCCGAGCGCGAATCGCTCGCGCATGCTGCAACGGATCAAGAAAAAGCGCGTCGCCCTGATCAGCGGTTGGGCGGTCGAGCCGAATGCCATCTACCGCTACCAGGTCGACGCGGCCTTCCCGCTTTCCGATCACGCCGATTACACCGACCTCCTCCGCTACGTCGAACTCGTGCAACCACAACGGGTCCTCACCTTGCACGGCTTCGCCGCGGAATTTGCCCGCGACCTGCGCGACCGCGGTATCGAAGCCTGGGCCCTGAGTGCGCAAAACCAACTCGAGTTGCCACTCCGGGCAGGTCCCCCGCTGGGTAGCGCACGCGTCTCGCGTGCTGGTTGCGGTGTTCCACCGCAACGAACTTCTCGAGCGGCGCAATCATCTCAAGGCAGCGGCGCGTCAGAAAAAGTTCACAACCGCGAGGATATCGTCGCCAGCACTCGCGACGAGTGCGCTACCCGATCCGAATTCGCTGCTTTCGCCGAAGTTGGCGAGCAGATCGCAGCGACCCCGGCGAAACTGGAAAAGATCCGGTTGCTCTCGGATTACCTGCGTAATTTAGACGCCGGGCAGCTGGCCAGCGCGGCGATTTTTCTCACCGGCAAACCATTCGCGCAAACCGATCAGCGAACCGTGCAGACCGGCTGGGCGATCATTCACCGCGCCCTCCTCGGCGCCAGCCGTCGCGGCAACGCCGAAATGCGTCGCATCGCCACGAGCCACGGCGACGCCAGCAAAGCCGCCTATGAAGCGCTCGAAGGCCGGACCGCGCCCGAGCCGTTTTCGTTAGGCGAAGCGCGCTCTCTTTTCGACGAGCTGCACCGCATCCGCGGACCCGTCGGCAAGACCGAGATCCTCCAGGCGCGGCTCGCGAAGCTCTCGCCCCTCGAAGCCCAATACGTGGTGAAAATCCTCACCGGCGACCTCCGCATCGGGTTGCGCGAAGGCCTCGTCGAGGAAGCGATCGCGCGCGCCTTTGACGCACCGCTCGACGAGGTGAAAGAAGCGCACATGCTCCTCGGCGACATCGGCCAGACCGCGCGCCTCGCTTCCGGGGGCAAGATGGCGGACGCGGAGTTGACGCTTTTTCGGCCGATCAAGTGCATGCTCGCGAGCCCGGAGCCGACCGCGGAAGCGATCTGGGCGCGCTTTGCCAGCGGCTCGCCTAACGAGTCGGCGGTTTACGTGGAGGACAAATTCGATGGCATTCGCGCGCAACTGCACCGCGGCGCCGGGCGGGTCGAAATTTTTTCGCGCGATCTGCGCCGAGTCACCGAGCAATTCGCGGAGATCGCGGAGCGCGCTGCCGCCATCGCGGACGAGGTTGTGCTCGACGGCGAGATCATGGCCTTCTCCGAGGGCAAAAAGCTGACATTCTTCGACCTGCAAAAGCGCCTCGGTCGCAAAAGCGACGGCGCCGATTTGTTTGCCGCCGCCTCCGCTGACGTGCCGGTGGTTTTCGTCGCTTTCGATCTGCTTTGGTTAAATGGGCGTTCCCTGCTCAAAACGCCGTTGCGCGAGCGGCGCGATTTTTTGCGCGGCCTAACGATTCCAGCGCAGTTCCAGATCGCAGAAGTTACGCCGGCACAATCGGCGGAAGAAATCGAGGCGGCGTTTCAAAGCGCGCGGCGACGTCTGAATGAGGGGCTGATGATCAAAGATCCGGAAAGCCAATACACTCCGGGCCGGCGCGGTCTCTCCTGGTTCAAGCTGAAGAAGGAATTAGCCACGCTCGATGTCGTGGTTGTGGTGGCCGAACTCGGTCACGGCAAACGCAATCATGTGCTCAGCGATTACACCTTCGCGGTCCGTGACGAGGCGAGCGGCCAGCTTTTGCCGATCGGCAAAGCCTACAGCGGCCTAACGGATGTAGAGATCGCGGAACTGACCGAGCACTTTCGGAAGAACGCCGTGAACGACCGCGGCCGTTATCTCGAAGTAAAGCCCGATACGGTGCTGGAAATCGCGTTCGATTCCATCCAACCGAGCACACGGCACGCGAGCGGCCTGGCGCTGCGGTTTCCGCGGATCAAAGCGATCCGTCGCGACAAAACGCCGGACGCGATCGACACCCTCGCCTACGCACAAAAATTGTCGCAGACGACTCGTTAGGCACTTTCCGCGGACCGTCCCGAGCGCGTGGGCTATATCGGATGCCGCGTGAGAGCACTCACCCTTTCCCCAAGAGAAGGCACAGCCTAGCGGCCGAAAAAGTGCGTCAAAGGAGAAGCGGGTAGGCGCGGCATGTCTATAGGCCAGCCAACTCTCCCAGCCCAACCTCCGGAGGAGCGGCACGTGACTCCTTCAGCTCGATATGTCGCTGCTGCTACGCGATGGCCACCGGCCGAGCGCTCTGCTCGCGGCCAAGTTCGACGACGGCGGCAACCAGACGATCGAAGTCTTCGCGCCGGCTGCGGTGGTTGGTGATCGCCACTCTCAGTGCATATCTTCCGCCCAGAACAGTGCTCGAAGGAGCCGCCACCCCGCTTTCCTGCAAGAGGATGAGTAACTCTTTGTTGAGTTCATTGAGCTGGTCGTCGCCTAACGAACGTTGGGTGTAACGGAAGCAAACGATATTCAGCGGCACCGGAGCAAGCAGCTCCAAATCCGGATGCCCGGTCACAAGTTCAGCCAGATATCGGGCCTGCTCGACATTCTGCCGAACGAGCCTGCCGTATTTTTCCAGACCGTGTTCCTTGATCGACATCCAGACTTTGAGGGCGCGAAATTCTCGCGACAATTCCGGGCCGTATTCGGAGAACCAGGCCGGACCGGCGGCCACACCCCGCTCTGCGTGGGTCAGATAATCCGCCGGAGAAGAGAAGGTCTGGTGGTGCAAGCCGGCGTCGCGCACGAGAACGCAACCGGCGCCGTAGGGTACGAACATCCATTTGTGGAGGTCAAAGGCGAGCGAGTCTGCCCGCTCCATTCCTCGCAAGAGAGGGCGTAGATCAGGCGCGAGGGCGGCTAACGCGCCAAAGGCGCCGTCGACATGAAACCACAAATCCTCACCCTGGCAAATATCGGCCAGCTCCTCGAGATCATCGGTCGCGCCAGTGTTGACCGTGCCGGCGTTTCCGATGACGCAGCAGGGATGGAAGCCGTCTTTGCGATCTTCCGAGATAGCCTGGCGCAGCGCCGGTCCGTCGATCTCGTAACTGGAGTTGACCGAAATCCGCCGCAAGGCCGCGCTCCCGAGCCCGAGGAGCTCGATTGCTCTGCGAAGTGAGCTGTGCATTTCCACGGAGCCATAGAAAGTGAGGCTTCTCGGGGCGGCAGAAACACCTTCTCGTGCGATATCGAAGGCCGCCTTGGCGTTGCGCGCCACGGCGAGCGCGACCAGGTTCGCCATCGATCCTCCGCTCAGCAGCAAGCCGCTTGCTTCCTGCGGATAGCCGAGCATTTCCTTGCACCAATCCAGGACCTGCCGTTCGACATAAACCGCCCCCTGCTCGAAGCCGCCGACATTTGGATTCATCGTCGCCGCCAGCATTTCGGCGAGCGCTCCGAAAGGAGTCCCGCCCCCCATCACCCAACCCCAGAAGCGAGGGTGAATGTTGCCTAACGAATGTGGGAGCACGTGGGTCTTGAAATCATCATAGACCGCTTGCGCGCCCTGAGGCTGCAAAGGCATGGGTTGAGTAAAATGCGTTTTAGCTTCGGGCGGGACTGGTTGCCAGACCGGGCGATCACGCACGGTGCGGAGGTAGGCGAGCATATCGTCCACCATGCGATGGCCGAGCGAGCGGAGCTCCGCCCAATCGTCAGGATCCAACGTCTCTTCCACGGGCAGGTTTGCGCCTTCTGTATTTGCCGGTTGCATCCCTTAAATTGCGCTACTCCAACGCCCAAGATCAAACGCGCCCCTGCGCCTGAGGGCCGGGAACGATTCGTTAGGGGCTCGGCCGGCGCTTGCTCTTTCCGCGGGCTGGAGTTTCCGTTGCGCTGGGCGTCGGGGATGCGGAAAGCGCTGGGCTGGCTACCGGCGTGGCGGAAGCGACCGGCGAAGAGGTTGCCGTCGGCTCCGCCCCGACAGCAGCTTTTGTTTCCTCGCGCTTTTCTTTCCGCCGCTCAAGCAAACGTTCCCTCCTTGCTTCCTGCCTCGGGTTCAGGGCGGGTTGAGGCGGTGGAGCAACGGTAGCGGCAGGCGAGGCAGTCGTGCTCGGCCTAACCGGCCGCGCGGGAGCGGCTGGCCTAACGAGTGGCTGTACCGGGATTGCGGTGGCGGGAGGAGGCGTGGCGGTCGGACTCGGCGTGGCAGCAGCGACCGGAGCTGCCGCCTTCGCAATTTTCCTCGGCGGCAAATTGGACGGCGGCGTCGCTTCGGCTTCCATCTTGGCGCGCGCTTTTTGCGCCGCCTCCCCGTCGCGAATTCCTTCCCAGCCGCGTTCCACGGTGGGCTGGGCGATCGTTCGTTGCACCCGTTGCGGGCGCGCGCTGCGCTCTGCGGGATGAAAGTCCCGCACTGGAATCGCCACTACTTCCCCGCGCACGACCGGTCGTTCGTCGTTAAAGGTTTGCGTCCGCTCCAGTCGCAAGCGCTGGATCGGATGGCGGCTACGAGCCCGCAAATCCTCATAGCTCGGGCCGCGGTCCACCACCGTGGAATTATTGTAGGTAATGTTCGTTACGTTGATGGTCTGGTTGATGATTGTCACGTTGCGCTCGTTAGGCAAGATTACGCTCGCACTCTGCGCGCCGCCGAATTCGTTCGCCGGAACGAAGGCATATTGCTCGGGGCCGATGTCGTAATAATTGTCCGCCCAATTATGGATGCCGGTCTGGCGGTCGAAGCGTGCTTCCGGAGGCAAAGGCGCCCAGCCGACGAAATCATTCCCTGTCCGCCACGAGACCCAGGCTGGGGCCCATTCGTCGCCGGGAACCCAAACCCAACCGGTGCCCCGGAGGCGCACCCAGCGACCGTAGTGATAAGTGGCCCAGCCGAATTGTTCGTCGGAAATCCAGGTCCAGCCCGCGTCCGTGTAAACCCAGTGGCCGTTGGTGTAGGGGCGCCAATCACGCGTCTGCGCGGCCTGGCGCGGCTGGAAAACGTAGCCGTAATCACTCGTCGCCATCCACTCGCCATAGGGATCGAGCTTGCGGTAAAAGGTGGAATAAGAGCCGGCGTCGTCGGTCTCGTTCGCGGTCTCTATCGCCGTGTTGTCTGCAGCGGCTGGCGACTCGGCCTGCGCGGGAGTTGCGCTCGGAGCCGGCTGATTTTCTTTCGCTGCGAGCGCCCGCTCGCGCGCGTCGAGTTCGGCCTGGCGCTGCTTGATATCCTTCTGCGCCGCGGCTTGACGTTCCGCATCGAGACGCTCTTGCACTTGGCGATCGATTTCGGCTTTGCGGTCCGCTTCAGTCTGCTGTTTTCCGCAGGAGCTGACGAAAACCGAAAACGCCGCGAGCAACGACAGGAGCAAAATTCTTTTCATAAAAATGTGAGACCGGATTGCCCCCAGCTTATTCGAAGCAAAGCCGCGCCCGGGCGCATCGGCGACTCGTTAGTGCTCGTTAGGCGAAGGGCTGGGTGAGACGTTAGGCAAAGGGGAGATGGTAGCGGTTTCAACCGTGGCCCGGCGGAAATGTTGCCATTGTCCGTAGATCGCGGCGAGGCCAAAGAGAACGGCGATGAGCAGCATCAGCTTCAATCCATTCGGGGGCGCGGGTAAATCCATTGCGTGAATATCGATCGGCGCCAAGAGGCCGCAAACCGTCGAACTGTGAAGGCGGACGTGTCGCCCGCTGGGCGAAAACTGAAGCGCCCCGTTGATTTCAGGAGACTACGCGCCCTCTCTGCGGTCGATACGGCCGCCGCTACACCTGCTCCAGCTTGAGCGCGGCGATCGCATCCATGACCCGTTCGCTTAGATGCTGGTAAACTTCACGGTTGTTTCCCACCAGATCCGCGGCCGTGAAACGGAGCGGCTCGCCGACCACAATCGTAATCGGGCAAAGGCGCAGCTTTCGGCCGCCGCGCGGCAAAGCGCGATGCGCCCCGAAAATGCGCATAGGCACGACGGGGCCGAGAGTTTTCGCTATGACGAAACCGACGCCGGGCGATGCGGGCTGCAAGTCACCATCGAGCGTGCGCGAGCCTTCCGGAAAAACGAGTACGCCATGATTCGCGCGCAGCGCCCGGATGAGGGCCTTGAGGGCGCTGCGATCACCGCCCTCCTGATCGACCGGAATGACATTGAGCTTGGGGAGAATGGGGCCGAGCAGCGGGAGATCGAGGAGCGATTTGCGCGCGAGAAAGTAGATGGCCCGCCGGCAGGCGATCCCGGCGAGCGGAGGATCGAGATAGCTCTCATGATTCATCGCCAGTATGACCGGCCCTTCCTGAATGACGCGCTCCGGATTGATGACGCGAAATCGGAAAAAGATCCGCGCGATCAGGTGCGTCAGATTGTAGCCGAAGACGTACCAGGCGCTCACGAAGCGATCGTTAGGCCTTTTAATTTCAAACGCCCAATGATCTCGCCAACCACGCCGTCGATCGTGAGATTTGAGCTGTCGATGACATGTGCGTCCTCGGCGATGGTGAGGGGTGAGGCGCGCCGCGAGGAATCCGCCATGTCACGCGCGGCGATGCGATCGTGCTGGCCTTGGGCGGCGCGGCGGCTGGCCCGGATGTCGGGAGAAGCGTCGATGTAAAACTTGAAAGGCGTTTCTGGAAAGACGACCGAACCGATGTCGCGGCCTTCCATCACGAGGTCGTTCGTTGCTGCATAACGACGGAGGTGATCAACCAAAATTTCGCGCACGCGCGGCACGCTGCTGACGCGGGAGACGTTGTCGTTTACGCGATCTTCGCGCAGGAAAGGCTCGGCATCGATGCCATCGATAAGCATAAGGGAATCGTTCCCGCGAAGCCGGCAGAGGATGCTGGCGCGTTCGGCCAGTTGCTCGATCGCCGCGGCGTCATCCGTCGCGACGCCCTGCTGGAGAACGTGCCAGGTCATCGCGCGATACATCGCGCCGGAGTTGACGTACACGACGCCGAGCCGTTGCGCGAGCTCGCGCGCGACGCTGCTCTTACCCGAAGCGGCGGGGCCGTCAATGGCGATAATGCGGTGGGCGGCCGGGGCGGGCATGCGCGCAATCTGCCTAACGAGCGCTCACTCTCCGGGCCGCGAAGGTGCGAGTGAGGTGATGACCGGCGTTGTGGTGCGAAAGCCTTTTGGGTTGGTCAGTTCGCTCAGCATCTTGTCGAAACCGGGATAGGACGTCGCGACGCAATCGACATCCTGAATAACGGTCTCGCCATCGGCGAACATCCCCGCGACGGCGAAAGCCATGGCGATGCGATGATCGCCGAAGCTGGAGAGGGGCGCGCCGTGCAGCGGAGCGCGGCCGTGAATTTCCAGGCCGTCGTCGAGCTCGACCACCTGGGCGCCCATGGAGCGGAGATTGTGGGCGATGGCGGCGATGCGGTCGGTTTCTTTGACCCGCAATTCCTGCGCGTGCCGGATAATGGTGGTGCCGCTGGCAAGCGCGCCGGCGACCGCGAGGATGGGCAATTCATCGATCAATTGCGGAATCTCTCGGCCTTGAATAACGGTGGCTTTGAGATGGGCGCCGGTCACTTCCAGCGTGCCGCGCGGCTCCACCTGGTCGACATCCTCGATCGCTTCGCGGACTTGCGCGCCCATGCGCACGAGGACGCCGAGAAGGCCGGTGCGGGTTTCGTTCAAACCGACCTTCCTAACCAGAAGGTGACCGCCCGGCTGAGCCGCGGCCGCGACCAGCCAGAACGCGGCGGATGAAATATCGCCCGGGATGCTGAAATCGCGCGATTCGGGCACGTGATCGCCGAAAACGCTGACGCTGCCGTTCTCCTTCTGCGTGCGAACGAGAAAATAATTGAGCATCAACTCGGTGTGATTGCGCGTCTGCACCGGCTCTTCCACGGTCGTTTTTCCCTTGGCGAAGAGGCCGGCGAAAAGGAGCGCGCTCTTGAGTTGCGCACTCGCTACCGGGAGGGTGTATTTGATGCCATGCAATGGCACGCCTGTGACGCGTAACGGTGCGGTATCGCGGTCCCCTTCAGCATCGATGTTCGCGCCCATCAGGCGCAGCGGCTCGATGATGCGGCCCATCGGGCGGCGCGAGAGAGAGCCGTCGCCGACGAGGCGGCTGGTGAATGACTGACCGGCCAGGATGCCGGCGAGCAGGCGCATGGTCGTGCCGGAATTTCCGCAATCGATTTCGTCTTTCGGAGCAGTCAATTTTCGCCGTTTGCCATGGACGATGAGCACTTCCGGCTCCGGCTGCTCGATCGTAATCCCGAGCGCGCGCATCGCCATGACGGTGTTCATGCAATCGGCGCTGCGCGAAAATCCGCGCAGAACGCAGGGGCCATTGGCGAGCGAGGCGATGAGGACGGCGCGATGCGAAATGCTCTTGTCGCCCGAGACGGTGATCTCGGTTTCGATCCGGGGCGCGCGTTTTATGCGTAGGTCATCCATGAAAATGCGAAGAGGCTCGCGGTCATCGCGCGATCAGCCGGCACTCTTAAGCAAGGGGAAGAATCCCAACTTGCGCCGAAATGTCCAGTGCCGTGGCGCGCAGTACGAACGCCGAGACGATGTCGGCGAAAGGCGACGACTCGTTAGGCCAGAACCGACTCGTTAGGGGACGAGGAAGATTTTGTTCGTGTAGGGATCGCGCACTTCCGTGCCGGGCGGAAATCCGCGGACGTCGACGTAACCCTGGTTAGGCGCGTAAGGGCTGGTGACGAATCCCGCTTTATCAGGCACCGGAATGCCGTAGGGGATGTCGCCCTTGGTCGGCTTGACGGGCGCCGCGGTGGCGGCCGTCTCCGGCGGCGGAACCTGGGTGGAAGCAACATCGGGCGGCGGCGGGGGCGGTTGCGCGTCGGGGTTGAAGGGTTGTTGAACGGGCGGGTACTGGGTTTGCGTGGTCGACCGATAGGTGGCGGTCCGGTGGCGCGGGGGCGGCTCCGGTTCGGAGCAGGCGGAAATGAAGAGTGCCGTGAGGAGCGCAAGCGCGATCGATGGTTTCATAAAATGGCCTTGAACGAAGTGCTCCCGTTTCTAGTGCAATCGATTGAGAGTGACAATGGATATTTGAATTTCGCGCCGCCTTTGCTCCGCCACAAAAATACAAATTCGCGGCGGTTTCTTTCGAATCACAAAAGAATGGGAAATACCGCCGCGCATATTCTGGTGATCGACGACGATCGCGCCAGCCGTCGAATGCTGGTGCGGGCGTTAGGCGAGGCCGGATATGATTGCCGCGAATCGGCCAGTGGCGTGGAGGCGCTGGCGCTGCTGCATGCGGACTCGCCCGTGCTCCTCCTGCTCGACCTCGATATGCCGGAAGTGGATGGCGCGGAGGTCTTGAAACGATTGCGGGCCGATCCCGACGCGGGGATCGCGCAGCTGCCGGCGATCATGCTCACCGGTCACGGCGGCGAGGAGAGCGAGGTGCTTTGTCTCGAAGCGGGCGCGAATGATTTTGTGACCAAGCCGATCAATCTTCCGGTGTTGCGCGCACGCATCGAAACGCAGCTGCGGCTGCAAAGTTTGCGCCAGCAGTTGCAGCGGCAAAATGGTGAGCTGGAAGCCTGGCGCGCCAATCTGGAGCGTGATCTGGCAGCCGCGCGCCTGACCCAGCAATCGCTCATCCCGCAAAAGCCTCCCGCATTGCCGGGCTGGGAAGTGTCGGCGGCTTATCGTCCGGTCATTCAGGTGGGCGGCGATATCTATGGCTGGCTTCGCATGAATGACGGCCGCGTCCTTTTTTGGATCGCAGACGCGACCGGTCACGGCGCGGCCGCGGCCTTGCTCACCACTCTGGCCAAATTGCTTTTTCAACACGGCAGCGTGGAACACAAACGGCCGGCGAAAATCATGAAAGCGGTCAACAACGATTTTCGCAGCATTTTCGGCGCGCGCTCTTTTATGACGGCGATGTGCGTGGCACTCGACCCCGTGACGGGACGCGCCAGTGTGGTAGGCGCGGGGCATCCGCCGCTCGTCGTCACGCGCGCGATGGGCGCGGCGGAATTGGTGCTGTCGTCGGCGCCGCCGTTAGGCTTGCTCGAGCGTTCGCAATTCACGGAGACCGCGATCGAGCTGCAGCCGGGTGATGGTTTTCTCCTTTACACAGACGGACTCTACGGCCCGTCGCAAAACGAAACGGAACGCTGGACGCCGGAGCGGCTGCGCGCCGCGCTCACCGGCGAGACGAGCAGCGCGCAGGCTTTGCTCATGCGTATCATTCAACGCGCGGCCCCCGATTTGGGCGCGCCGTTGCCCGATGATCTCGCGGCTGTGGCGGTACGGCGAGCGAATTGAGGGCGCGGATTTTTTTTCGTTGCGGGGGAAAATTAGTATTGCTCTCACCCAGCCGAGCGATTAATCAGCCTCTATGCCCAAAACCACTGCGAAAAAGACACCCACCAAACGTAAGCCTAACGCCGCTTTCATGAAGCCCGTGCAGCCGGACGAAAAGCTTTCCATGATCGTCGGATCGAAGCCTCTCCCGCGCTCGGAGCTCACGAAAAAGCTCTGGGATTACATCAAGAAAAACGGCCTCCAGGACAAAAAGAAACGGACGCAGATCAACGCGGATGACGCGATGAAACCGGTCTTCAATGGCAAGAGCCAGGTGAGCATGTTCGAGATGACGAAGCTCGTCTCGGGTCACCTGAAAAGCAGCTAATCTGCCTAACGAACCTGTCGAGCCTCCCCGGCTTGAGCACAGGGCAATTTTTTATCGCTCGCGGGCAGAAATGTCCGCGGGCGGTATGCCTGTCGGCGGCGGCTTGTGACCCCGTCTCAGTTGCGGGCGCGGTGGAATCGACGAATGGTCTGGCGTGAAAACATTTCGTCTCGCTTTCCTCGGCGCCGTGCTCTCCTGCCTGAGCTTCTCTTCCGCGCGGGCGGAATCGGCTTGGCTCCTGGATTTTCAGAAAGCCCAGGCGGAAGCAAAGGCCAGCCACAAACTCCTGCTCCTCAATTTTACCGGCTCCGACTGGTGCATCTGGTGCAAGAAACTGGATGCCGAGGTCTTTACCCAGCCGGAGTTTCAGTCCTACGCCAAAGAGCATCTCGTTCTTTTGACGGTGGATTTTCCCCAGAGAAGCCGGCTCGCTCCCGAAGTGAAAAAGCAGAACGAAAAGCTCGCTGAGAAATACCGGATACAGGGCTTTCCGACTATCCTCGTTTTGAATGGGGAGGGGAAACAATTGGGCGAACTGGGCTACCAACCGGGCGGAGCGAGCGCCTTCGTCTCAGAACTGAAAAAGCTCCCCAACTGATCGGCCTAACGACAAGCGAAAACGCCGGCGTCACTTTTGTCCGCCAGCGCTTTCTGCAGCGCGGCCGCCAGTTCCCCGCGGGTGAAAGGTTTCGAAAGCGCGCCACGGAATCCATAACTGAGGAACTCCGAAATGGCCGCGGCATCGGAGTAGCCACTGCAAATGATGGCGTTTACGTCAGGATCGAGGTCGCGCAGGCGCTCGATGGTTTCGACGCCGCCGACGCCGCCGCGCACGGTCGCATCGAGAATCACCGCCTGGAAGGCTTCCCCTTTGCGCGCCGCTCGTTCGTAGAGCCGCACCGCCTCGGAGCCGTCGGGCACGGCCGTCACTTCGTAACCCATGGTCGAGAGCAACTGCGAAGTCAGTTCCCGGATGGCCGCTTCGTCGTCCATCACTAGAATGCGTTGCTGAGTGAAGGGATAAGCTTCGTTAGGCTGATGCAAGGGATCGCTCACCACCCGGGCGCGCGACCTCGGCAGGTAAAAGGCAAAGGTGGCGCCCGCAGTGGAGTTGCTTTCGAGATGGAGGAACCCGCCGTGCTTCTTGATGATGGAATAGCAGATGGCCAGCCCGAGCCCGCTCGAAGTCGGCTTGGTCGTGAAATACGGATCGAAAATCTTGGTGGCGAGTTCCGGCGGCACGCCTCTCCCCCCATCGGTGATCGTGACTTTGATGTAGCGGCCCGTGGGCAGAGGCAGAGGGCCGTCCGCGGCGACGGTGAAATTTTCTGCCCCCACGAAAACGGCGCCGCCGTTCGGCATGGCTTCGCGCGCGTTGATCATGAGGCCGTTGATCACCTGTTCGATTTGGGTGGCGTCGATCTCCGCTTTGCCGAGGTGATCTTCGATTTCGATCGCGGCCCGCAGGTTTGATCCATACAAAGAAAATTCCGCCGCTCGGGTGAGGAGATCGGCGATCGAAGCGACCTTCTTGAGGGGCGCGCCCCCTTTCGAGAAAGTGAGCAACTGGCTGGAAAGCCGGGCCGCCTGCTGCGCGGCCTGACCCGCTTTGCCGAGGAAGGAAAGAAGATTGCCGCAGTGGGTGGGGGTTTCGAGTTGGGCGAGGCCGATGTTGCCGGAGATGACCGTGAGGACATTGTTCATGTCGTGCGCGATCCCGCCCGCGAGCGTGCCTAACGACTCCAACTTGCTCGTCGTGATGCGCTCGTTTTCGGCTCGTTTGCGCTCGGTGATGTCGCGAAAAAATATCGAAATGCCGTGGCCGCTCGGATAGCAGTGGATCTCGAAGGTGGCGCGGCCGCTTTCATCCGCCGCCTCGAATTCGACATCACTTTGTTCCCGGAGAACGTGCCGGTAATTTTCTTCGAAGGCGGCGCCGAGCGCGAAGGGAAAATTCTCCCAGAAGTCGCGCCCGAGCAGCGCTCCCGGCTCGCGCCGGAGCATGGCCGCCGCCTTCGCGTTGAGGTAGGTAAAATTCCAATCCTGGTCGAGGGAGACAAAGCCGTCACTCGTGTTCTCGAGGATCTCGGTCTTGCGGCGGGCCGATTCCACGAGGGAAAGGCGCGCCTGGTTCCGTTCCTGAAGGCCCTGGATATGACGCTCGGCCACCGAGAGCCGCACGTTGATGCGCCGGATATCGAACGGTTTCGTGAGGTAATCATTGGCGCCCGCCTCCATCGCTTCCTCGAGGTCTTCCGGGTCGGCCCGCGCGGTCACGAGGAGGATGTACATTTCGTCACCATCGGGGCGGGCGCGCAGGATGCGGCAAAGCTCGATCCCGCTTTTCCCGGGTAGCATCCAGTCGAGAATCATGAACGGAAACGCCGCCTTCGCGAGCTCCGCTTCGGCTTCTTCCGCGCTGCCACAGGCGGTCACTTCATGTCCACGCGCTTCGATTAACCGGCGCAGATTTCGGCGGCTGTCGGGGTTGTCTTCGATGAGGAGAATCTTCATTCCGTGGTGAAATCGACGGCAGACCTCCTCCTTGGATGAACGTGAGCGTAAACAACGGGAGATTGCTGCTGACCTGTTTAATCAGCAGGATGACTGCCAAAGTTAAAACCAAATCGCGAAGATCGCGCTTAAATGGACGCCGGCGCGCGGCCCGCGCGGAGGGGGCAACTCTTGCGTTGCTTTGCTCCTCTGCTACGTAGTGCGCAATCTCTCCGCCCTTGAAATTGCAGCCCTTCTTTCGGCATCGTTGGCTAATGCTAGCCGCTTCCCTGCTCCTCCTCGGCCGGCCGCTCACCGCCCAAACCACGCTCACTCCGCCACCGAAGGAACTCGAGAAGATTCCCGTTACGGCAACGCCGCCGCCGGTCGCCATCGCGGCGATCAGCTACAGCGCGGTCCACGTCGACGGCCCTTACATTGCCATGACTTTCGACGACGGGCCGAGCCAGAAGTTGACGCCGGAGTTGCTCGAAATTCTAGCGGCGCATCACATTCACGCGACCTTTTTCGTCATCGGCCAAAATGTCGAGCGCGCCCCGGAGATTTTGCAGCGGGCGGTGCGCGAAGGGCACGAGATCGGCAATCACAGTTGGAGTCATCCGGCCTTCGGGAAAATGGCGGATGCCGCGGTCCGGCGCGAAATCCAAAAAACTGATGACGCCATTCGCGCGGCCATGGGACACTCGCCCCTCCTCCTGCGGCCGCCTTACGGTTCCATCACCGCCCGGCAAAAACAGTGGATCCACTCCGAGTTTGGCTACCGCATTATTCTCTGGGACGTCGATCCGCTCGATTGGAAAAGGCCGGGCTCTTCCGTGGTCACGAGTCGAATCGTTAGGGAAACCCGGCCCGGGTCGATTATTCTCTCTCACGATATTCACCCCGGGACGATCCAGGCCATGCCGCAGACCTTCGATCAACTGCAGGCCAAGGGCTTCAAGTTCGTGACCGTTTCCGAGTTGATCGCGATGGGCAAACCGATGGCGCCGAAAGAACCCGGGACAGAAGGACCGACGCCGGCCTCTCTGGCGGCCAGTCCCGCCGCCGCCACCGCCGCGACGCCCTCCCCCAGCGCTGGCCTAACGAATCCATAACTGCCGGCATGGTCGCCGACCTTTATCTGCAGTTCCGCAACCGCACGGAAGCGGGGCTGGCCGCGTTGCTCAAGCTCACCGCGGATATGCAGCGCGAGACGGTCATGCTCGACACCCTCCAGAACATGCTCAAGGACGTGCGCGAGCCGCTGCTTTTCGTCGTCGTCGGCGAGGTGAAAGCGGGAAAGTCATCGCTTCTCAACGCGCTTTTTGGCCAGGAGTTTTGCAAGGTCGACGTTCTCCCCGCGACCGATCGCGTTTACATCTTTAAACACGGCGCGCGCGAGGAGAGAGTGGATGTTTCCGCGCAAGTGACCGAGCGCTACCAGCCGATTGCGTTTCTCGAAAACTTCAACATCGTCGACACCCCGGGGACGAATACGATGGTGGCCGAGCACCAGGAGATCACGGAGAACTTCATCCCTCGCGCCGATCTCGTGCTCTTCGTTTTTTCTGTGGTCAATCCCTGGGGCGCCTCTGCCTGGGAGTTGCTCAAGTTCGTAAACCAGAAATGGCTCAAAAATATTGTCTTCGTTCTGCAGCAGGCCGATCTGCGCGAGCCTAACGAGGTCGAAATCATCGAAAAACATCTGCGGGAAACGGCTAACGAAAAGCTGGGGTTCGCGCCGCCGATTTTCGCCGTCTCGGCGCGCAAGGCGCTGCTCGCACGCACCAGCGGCGTAGACAAGGCGGGCCTTTGGCAGGAGAGCCATTTCGAGCCACTCGAGCAGCACATTAATTTGATGGTCGATCAATCGAGGCATGGGTTGCGAAAACTGATTTCGACCTGCCAGACGGCGAGCGTGATTCTTTCCGACAGCAGCCTGCGTGTGCGCAATCTTCTGGCCACGATCGTGCGCGATGAAGAGCAGCTCGGCCGGCTTGAGAACATCCTCGCGGAACGCAAAGGCCAAACCTTGCGGCAGGTCGGCGGTTTCCTCCGCGGGATCGAACAGGCCTGCCGCCGCTGCGAAGCCGAAGGACAGGAACTCCTGGAGCACAACCTTTCGTTCTGGCGCACCTGGCGTCTGGTTTTCGGGAAAGCGCAGTGGCAGGAAAAATTTCAATCCGATCTCGAAAGCAAGATGCGCGACTTGATTCAACCGCAGGTCGAGAACGCCCTGCAGCTGCTGGAGACCGACCTGCGCAGCCTCTGGCCGCAGTTGCAGGACACGATGGAGAATCAGTTTAAAGGCGACGCGCGCGTGCAGATGAGCCAGACGATTCCCGATTTCGCGCGGCAACGGCGCGCGCTGTTGCAATCGATTCAACTGACGCTCGTCGAGCGGATCGCCGGGCGCGGGATGGAAGCACAGCTCGAGCGCATGTTTCGCGAGACTGCGAACTGGTTGCGCGTGCCCGCCGGGGTCGCGGCGGCCGGCGGCCTCGTAACGGTGATCGCGGCCATGAGCAGCGCCGCGGTCGCAGACGTGACCGGAATCGTCGCGGCGTCGGCGTTTATTGCCGGGACTCTCGTGGCTTTCGGCCGGCGGCGAAAAATCCTCTCCGAATATCACCGCCAAATGGATTCGAAGCGCGAAGAACTGGTCGCGGCGATCGAGCAGCAACTGCAACACGCGATCGACCTTTTCTATGCGGAAATCGGCGCGGTCTTTCAGCCTCTGCGGGCGTTTTGTTCAGCCGAGCGAAAGCATTACGACCCACTGCTCATTCGCGTCCGCGAAATCGAGAAAACATTTGCGCAGCTGATGGCCGAGCTGACGCGCCATTAGGGACGCTCTGCGGGCGACACGCCCTCCGCTACACTACTTCTGCGCCTTTGTTTTCTTCGTCGAGTACTGCTCGGCTAACCGTTGTTCCGTTTGCCGGCGTGCGATCACGAAATTGTTGTTATCGCCGTAGCGTCCCCACGGGCCAGGCGGAACGTCGCGCACTTCCACAAACTGCCAGTCGGTCAAGGTTGTCGGTCCGAGCCCCAAATAATCCCGCACCGCCGGCGAGACATCGAGGCCGGCGCCGTGATTGAGATTCGGGCGCGGCCGCTCGTTCCGAAACACATATTGCCAATGATCGGTCCGAAACGGTCCGCAATCTTCCCACTGCGCGTAACAAACGCGGCTGCCCCGCCGAATCGCCACCCAGCGATCTTTGCAGACGGAATGCCCTTGTTGCACGAGCGCCTGCCGGAACCAGGGCACCACCATCGGCGCCTCCGGTTTGAATTGTCCGTGCGTGACGTCGTTGTAGGGGAGCGCGCAGTAGAAGGGATTCTGGCGCGGTACAAAATTGACCGGAATGTAATCGTGCCGGCGCGACGGATCGGGATCGTCGTAGCCGCCATAGTTCTGAGTCCAGGCGGAATCCCATGAACTTTTATGGTTGGCAACCGGGTTGTTTACGCTTGGATTTTCCCCAATCCAAAAGATCGTCGTGACGATGTCCGTTTTCCAAGGATAACGGGAGGATGAGAAGCGCGAGGTCGTAGGCACAAAAACTTGCGGCTCGACTTTGAGGAGCGCTTGCGCGCGCAACTTCATCGCGTATTTCGCAAAATCGGCGCTGCTCTCATAGGGCGATTGGCCCCGAAGAAGCGGCATGCTCGCCGCGACCAATGCTCCCGCGGTGCAGAGAATTTTCGCTCGTTTCGTAAGCATGGGCGCTCTTGGTTCTATCTGAAACGCCCGCCGAGGCAAGCGTGTTTCCTCATTTCATTTTAGCACGAACCATTCCAAGACTTACTTCACCCCGGCTGAGCAAGGTGTCGCGGCGGAACGTTGCGTCATTCATTTCCGGGTAATCGAGTGTGAAATGCAAGCCTCGACTCTCCCTTCGGCTCAGCGCTGAGTCGACGATCAAGGCTGCGACTGTCGCCAGGTTGCGCAGCTCGAGGAGGTCGACCGTGATCCGGAAATTCCAGTAAAATTCCTGGATCTCCCGTTGCAAATTGCGCAGGCGAGCACTCGCCCTTTGCAATCGTTTATCCGTCCTTACGATACCGACGTAATCCCACATCAAGCGCCGGATCTCGTCCCAGTTGTGATAAATCACGACCAGCTCGTCGACATTCTGCACCTCGCCCGATTGCCATTCCGGCAGGCAAATCGCACCAGCCGGATGGGCCGGCGGACGGCTGGCGACGAGTGCGGCGCAAGCGCGATGCGCGATGACTAGACCTTCGAGAAGCGAGTTGCTCGCCAGCCGATTCGCGCCATGCAATCCCGTGCAACCGACTTCGCCGATCGCGTGAAGTCCCGGCAAGCTGGTCGCGCCATCGACGTTCGTTTTGATCCCGCCGCATTGATAGTGCGCCGCCGGCACGACCGGGATCGGTTCCTTCGCCATGTCGATTCCAAGGCGCAGGCAAGTCTCGTAAATGTGCGGGAAGCGCTCCTGCAAAAACTCGCGCGGCTGCTGTGTGATATCGAGATAAACGCATTGCGCACCCGAGCGTTTCATCTCGGCGTCGATCGCCCGCGCGACCACATCGCGTGGCGCGAGCGAACCTTGCGGGTGCACCCGCCTAACGAAATCCTCCCCCTTCCGATTTCGTAGAATCCCGCCTTCCCCGCGCACCGCCTCCGAGATGAGAAACGATTTCGCCTGCGGATGGAAAAGGCAGGTCGGATGAAACTGCACGAACTCCATGTTCGCGATCACCGCGCCCGCCCGCCAGGCCATGGCGACGCCATCGCCCGTCGCGATGTCTGGATTGGTCGTGTAGAGATAAACTTTTCCGCAACCGCCCGTGGCCAAGAGCAGCCGATCGGTCCGGATCGTTTCCACCGCGCCCGAAATTTCATCGAGCACGTAGGCGCCGAGGCAATGATCCTCGGTCGCGAACCCGAGTTTCGCGGCGGTGATGAGATCGACCGCCATGTGATTCTCGAGCAGCTCAATGTTAGACGATTGCCGCACCGCGTTGAGAAGGGTGGTTTCGATTTCAAAACCGGTCACGTCATGCACGTGGAGCACGCGGCGTTTCGAATGCCCGCCTTCGCGGCCGAGATCGGGCTCGCGATGACCGGAAACATCGCGCTCGTCGAAGTGCAAACCGAGGGCCACCAGCTCGCGCACCCGCTCCGGTCCTTCCTTCACCACCGTCTCCACCGCCTGTAAATCGCAAAGCCCGGCGCCGGCTTCCAGGGTGTCGCGAATGTGAAGGGCAAATGAATCTTCGCTGCTCGTTACGCAAGCGACGCCCCCCTGCGCCCAGGCCGTATTCGAGTCAACGCCTTTGCGTTTCGTGATAATCGCGACGCGGCCGTGCCTGGCCGCTTTGAGCGCAAAAGTGAGCCCCGCGATGCCGCTGCCGATGACCACAAAATCGAACTCCTTCATCCGAGAAGAATGTTGTCGATCAAGCGCGTCCTGCCAAAGAAGACGGCGACCGCGAGGAGCGACCGCGGCGCGATCGTTAGGCGCGGTTGCAGGTCGTCGGCCCCGACGATTTCCGCATAATCAATGCGAGCGAGGGGAGCGGATTCGATTTTTCCCCGAACCGCGGCGAGAACTTTTTCGGCTGATTTTTCAGTCGAGGCTGCGCCTTCCAGGAGCGCCTTCCGGATCACCGGAGCCTGCGCGCGTTCCTCGGCGCTGAGATGCTGATTGCGCGAGCTGAGGGCCAATCCATCCGCCTCCCGCACGGTCGCGCCAGCCAGAATTTCGATCGAAAAATCGAGGTCACGCACCATTCGCCTAACGATGGCCAGCTGCTGAAAATCTTTCTCCCCAAAAACCGCCGCATCCGGCGCGAGGAGATGAAACAACTTCGCGACCACGGTACAGACACCGCGGAAATGGCCCGGGCGGGAGCGACCGCAGAGTTGCTCCGAGAGCGCCGTCTCCTCGACGAAGGTCGAACGGTCGCCGAAATACATCTCGTTAGGCGCGGGACGAAAAAGCAGGTCGACCCCTTCCGCCCGGCAAATTTCCTCGTCCGCCGATTCCGGCCGCGGATAGCGCGAGAAATCCGAGCCCGGCTCGAACTGCAGCGGATTTACGAAGATGCTCACTGCCACTTCTCCATCCGGGCCGGCATTCTCGCGCGCCAGCCGCACGAGCGAAAGATGCCCGGCGTGCAAGGCACCGAGCGTGGCGACGAGGACGCGTCGCTTCTCCCGGCAGCAAGAAAGCGCCCGCAGCTCCGCGGCGGCGACGACGATTTTCATTCGTCCAACCAGACTGCCTGGCGCGCGAAAAGGAAGCGGCGATGGCCAAAAGTTTTCCAGCCGGCGGCACGCGCGAGATCATGCAACTCGCGAAAGGAAAAGGAGCGTTCGGCCGAAACACGCGCGTCGTTGCGCGTCATCGCTTCGCGAAAAATCGTCGCCGTGAGCAGGTCGACACCGACTTTCGCGAGCCAGCCGCGGCGCAGATCCGCGACCAGAACGCGGCCGCCCGAGAGATCGCGGCAGCGCCGGAGCAATTGCACGGCCTCTTCCACGGTGAAGTGGTGAAGCGCGAGCGAGAAGAGCACAATGTCGTAGGAACCATTCTCGCCGAAGTGATGGATGTCCGCGCAATGGTAGCTGATTTCGGGAAAGTCGCCGCTCAATTGGCGGGCAATCTCGACGGTCGACTCCTGAAGATCCACGGCATCGATCTGCACGCTCGCCCCGATTTCGCGGCCACGCTCGACCACGAGACGCGGAATGTCTCCCGAGCCAGTGGCGAGATCGAGCACGCGCAAGTTGTCGTTAGGCCGAAGCCAGCGGCGGAGGAAATGGTGAACGAGGCGGTAGCTGCCGAAGTAGCGATTGAGCGCGCGCAGATTCCGCAGATCGGAAACCAGCTCGGGCGAGATCGGCTGCGGCCGGTCCATCCACTCCGGATCCGCCGGGTCGAACTGCCGCTTCAAAGCTTCCGGCGCGTTCCCGCCCCCCTGTCATCCCGAACCGGCGAAGCGCGGAGAGGGATCTCTCGATTGCAGCCGAGAGCTTCCGGCAACCAGGAATTGCCGATTGCATGGGCGAGGTCCCTCACCGCGCTTCGCCGGTTCGGGATGATAGATTGGGGGTTCCCAAGCTCGGGAGCGGGCGGAGTTCCGAAATCATCCGAGGAATTTCTGCCACGATTCCGGTAACTGCGCGGTTTCGATTTCGCTCGCGATCCGCCCTTCCGCCGCCGCCTGGAAGGAAGTGCTCGTGCCGTAGACCATGAGCAAATCCTCCGAACCCTCGACGCGCAAGGCGTGCGCTACCCCCGGGGGAATGACCACTGCGGCATTGTTAGGCCCGCGGTGATTATCGCCCTCGATAAAGAAACGCATGGTGCGCGCAGGCAAACCGGCGCGGGCCTCGCGCAGGATCATTTCGGCGCGGCCCTGCACAAAGAACATCACGTCCCACTGCTCGCGTTCGTAAGGACGGAGCGAAAAATCAGCCGCTTCCGTGACGAAGAGCCGCTGGAACCATTCGTTAGGCGAGGAGTCCTCCGGGATGCTGGGCGGATGCACATGAAAGCCTTTCGCGGTCTGGGCAAACATCCGCGCTGCCGCCCATTGTTGCGGCCAGAGACCGATCCGGGCCAGTGGTCCCTCGTCTCGCCTAACGAATTCGCCAAATGACCCGCGATGCCGTTGCGGATAAATCGTGCGCGCAAAAACCTCCACGCCCGGTATCCAGACGGCGGCAATCTCCGGTCCGGCGCGGTCCGCCGCCACAAGCTTGCCGGCATCGACGCCAACCTCAGCAATCTCCTGGCTGAGCGATCGAGTGCTGTAATCGCGCACCGCCAGGGTCGCACGCGCGGCCGGCGTCAGCCCCTGCCAGTTGTCCTCGTTTTTCTTCATCTCCAAAAGCCGCTTTATTTGCCTAACGAAAAGTCGGCGTGTTCGCGCGAGAGATTTGGGTTATAATAAGGGTCACGCGCGACCACCGCCGGCCAGCGTTCGCGCAAGACCGCCGCTTCGCTCGGCTCCACGCTCTCTCGGCGGGTGGCAGACTCCTCGTGGTAGAGCGTGGCGAAGGGAGTGTAAACGATGAGGTATCCGGCCTGGCGCATTTTGAGGCAGAGATCGACATCGTTGAAGATGACCGGCAGACGCTCTTCATCAAATCCGCCGACTTCCTGGAAAACATCACGCCGGGTGAGAAGACACGCGGCCGTAACGGCGCTGTAGTTGCGCGTCACTTGCAGCTGGCGACAGACGCCGGGCGACTCCGCGGGGAAGCCGTAGAAGGCGTGCTTGACCATCCCTCGCACCCCGAGGACCACGCCGGCGTGTTGAATGGTATCGTCGCGGAAAAGCAGGCGCGCACCGACTGCGCCGACTTCCGGCCGCTGCGCGTGCTCGGCCATCGCGGTCAGCCAGTCGCTTGAAATGACTTCGGTGTC
>JBBSGS010000005.1:0-30357 GCA_038253875.1 Chthoniobacterales bacterium | reverse complement strand
CAGGACAGCCCGCTGATGGAGGGCAATACGCCCGTCCTAGGCGTCGATGTTTGGGAACACGCTTATTATTTAAAATACCAAAACCGCCGGCCCGACTATCTCAAAGCCTGGTGGAACACGGTCAACTGGGCCGAAGTCTCGAAGCGCTACGACAAGTAGGAAAACAATTACCGCTGGAACTCGGAAGGGCGCGCCATATGAGCGGCGCGTCCTTTCGTCTCTGCGGCCGGTGCGCCAATGCTGTGACTCAACTGCGCCCACACTGTCATCCTAAGTGCGGCGTACTGTCTTCTCTAAGTGTGTCGAAGGAATCAATGACTCTACTTCGATGTTTTTTCGAGAGTGCAGTGGGTGCGAGGTCTGGTCTTGGTCCTTCCCGCGCGATAGGATAACTGGCGCCGTGAACCGCTGCCTCTTCGCACTGATGATTCTGGCTCTTGGGTTTGCCTTGACTCGGCCGCTCGCAGGCCAGGATTTGATTTCCGGAGTTGATCTGATGTATCCGGAATTTGCACATCCGGAACGGGACGCGGCTGCCGCTATTCAGCGGCGTGATTTCCGTTTCATCGCGGTGGATCGGGCGCGAACGATCGTGCCCGGGATGGAGCGTTCCCGGCGTTTGCAGCTCACCTATGGCACAAAGTATATCCGGCAGCGTCTGCGCCTCTTCGCGACGACTTCGCAGAATTTCAGTTATAACCTTCGCGCGCGCGCCTATGCCGCGCAATACAACCTCACCCTCGCTACTTACCTGCGCGCGCATCCTCCGAAGAAGTAACTCTCGTTGATCCGACCAGGATCAGGTAAACGAAGGCTCAAAGCGTGACGCGGGCCCGTCGCCTAACGAGCGTCGATCAGCGGCCGATGAGAATGCAAATGCCGGCGACGAGGGCAAGGATGGGGAGGAGAATGGAGAGCCCGCCAAGACTGATCCCAAAGATGCCAACCAGCCCGACGAGAATCAGATAGACCGCGAGCAAGAGCATTCCGATGTTTTTGTTGAAGTTCATGGTGGTCATCCTGCGGAACACGGACGCGCCTTGCACGTCTTATTTCTCCCCCAGCGGACGCTAAGCTCCGCGCCACGGCCAGGTCAAAACCATCGTTAGGCCGATGGGGCGGACTCAAGGCGCTTCGCTTCTAAGCCGGCAGCTTATACTTTGCGCCCGAATTTCTTCTCCAGCTCGCCTAACGAGATCTGGATCATGGTCGGCCGGCCGTGCGGGCAGCAGTAGGGCAGCTCGCACTCGAGCAAATCGCGAATCAATTTTTCCACCTCGGCGTGGCGTAGCGGGTCGTTCGCTTTCACCGCGTGACGACAAACTGTTTTCGCGATCATGTCTTCGCCGAGCCGGAGTGGAGAGGTGCTATGGCTGGCCGATTTCAGGCTGTCGATCACTTCCTGGAGGAGACGCGCCGGATCCGTTCCGCTCAGAAACGGCGGCAGGCTTTCCAGCTTGAAAGTGTGCCTCCCGAATTCCTCCACCCCGAGCCCCATCTTTTGCAGAGTGTGGAGATTGCGCTCGATCCATTCCGCGTCGCGCGGCGGCAAGGAAACGATCTGCGGGAGGAGGAGCCGTTGCGAGGGCACGCCTTGCTCCTCCATCCGCCGGCGCAATTCCTCGAAAAGGATGCGCTCGTGGGCGGCGTGCTGATCGACGAGGACGAGCCCTTCGGCGTTCTCCATGAGGACGTAAAGTTTGTTGAGCACGCCGAGGATCTGGAAACGATGCGCCGGCGCCGCCGCGCGAGTCTCATTAGGGAAAAAGCGCTGGTCTCGCGGCGGCGTCTCCGCCGGCTCGATGGCAAACGCCGGCTCTGGGTCGAGCGCCGGTGCCGCCGCTGGCCTAACGAACGGAGGATCGGTCGGTGGCGGCCCGCGAAATTGCTCCTGCCAGGTGCTGCGATCGCTCTCCAGCGTGCGTCGGATCGCCGCCACTACCGCTTCGCGCACGCCCGCCGGATCGCGGAAGCGCACCTCCCGTTTTGCGGGGTGCACATTCACGTCCACCTCGGAAGGAGGGAGCTCGAGGAAAAGAAACGTGACCGGGAATTGCCCCTTCATGAGCGCGGTGTGATAGCCCTCCTTCAGACCCGCGCTGATCACCGGGCTCTCGATTGCGCGCCCATTGACGAAGACGAATTGCTGCGTGCGCGTGGCGCGGCTCACGCCCGCCTGGCCGATGAAGCCGCGCAGCTGGATTTTCGCGCGCGCCGGCGGCTCGATCTCGAGGAGACGCGCGAGGAGGTCGCTGCCTGACAAGTCTCGAATCCGTTCGCGCAAACTTCTCGTGGCCGGCAATTGGAAGACCAGCCGCTCGTCGCGCAAAAAGGAAAACGCGATCGCGGAATGCCCGATCGCCTGGAGATTGAGCTGATGCTCGATGTTGCGCGTCTCCGTATTTTCCGAGCGCAGAAATTTCCGACGTGCCGGCAAATTATAGAAAAGCGAGCGCACCTCGATCTGCGTGCCGGGCGCGTCGCCTCCGTCACGGGCGGTTTCCAATTTCCCCCCGGACACGATGACTTCCGTGCCCGCGACCGCTTCTTTTTCGCGGGTCGTTAGGCGAAAACGGGAGACGCTCGCGATGCTGGGGAGAGCCTCGCCGCGGAAGCCGAGCGTGCCGATGGTCGCGAGGTCGGCCGCCGTGCGAATCTTGCTCGTGGCGTGGCGTTCGAGACAAAGAAGGGCGTCGTCGCGATCCATCCCGCTGCCGTCGTCGGTCACGCGGATGAGCGAAATGCCTCCGCGCCGAATCATCACTTCGATCGATTGTGCCTGCGCGTCGATGCTGTTCTCAACCAATTCCTTCACCACCGAGGCGGGCCGCTCGATGACTTCTCCCGCGGCCACCTGACTGGCAAGCGTATCGGAAAGAAGGCGGACGCGGCTCATGTGAGGAAATGATTTTAGGCGGTAAGCGGTGAAGAATCGACCAGGTAAATCGCGCCGTTTGCCTGTCGGCGGAGTGAGCGGTCAGCAAGATCGTACGCTCTTAAGATTTACGCCGACCCATCCTCAAGCTCCCTCCGCTACGAATGGAATGAAAAGGCCCTCGTGCGTTTGCAGAAAACAATTATGAAAAAATCGCTCATTCTTTTGCTCGGGGTTGCTCTCAGCAGTGGCGCTTGCACCGCTTATGTGGCCGGGCCGGCCGGGCCTGGCCGGGTGGTCTACGGAGGATCTACCGCAGTTGTTGTGGAGGACCGGCCGTATTACATCCATGGCGCCTCCTACTACTCGCGGGGATCACGTTACAGATGGGTCGGGGGGCACTACGCGGTACGCCACGGTCAGCGCGTCTGGATCCACGGCCACTACGTGGTCAGCGGTGCTTAAGCGCTAACGAAAGTGCGGGAGATAAACGACCGCAGCGCCATCGCGTCGAAGCCGTCGTTCCGATAACCAATGTAGCCATCCGGCCTAACGAGGACGATACCGCCATTCGTTAGGCCATATGCAAAGTGGGCGAGTCCGCTGAGGTCGTGCAATTCCGCCGGCAAGGCGGTCCGCCCCCGAGTGATGCGATAAATGTCGACGGCGGCTGTGGGCGCGCCTCGGAGTGCGCTTCCAATCTGCTCGGCATCCGCCGCGGTCGCGGCCGTCCCGAGGAAGATGAGCAGAACGTGCCTTGGCTCGCGGAAAAGTTCGAAGAGCCGTCGCGCCTGATTATTCTCATCGCGCAGGTCTGCGTCCGGGGCGCGATCGCCCGCCTTGAGTTTCCCCGGCCCACGGTTTTCGACGATCGGACTTTTGCGATAGCTCACGGCCAACCCGGCCAGCCGTTCCGCGATTTTTTCGCCGACGAAATCAATCCGGCTCATCACGGGGAGAAGAAAATCGCGCACACTCCGCGCGACCGGGTGGCCCACGGTCGCCATGCGCGTGATGCGATCGGTGAGATTGAGAACTTCCTTCGCGACCGGATCGCGTTCCTCGTGATAGCTGGCGAGCAACTGCGCGGGAGCGAGTCCCCTAACGACAAGCGCCAGCTTCCAGCCGAGATTGAACGCGTCCTGCATGCCTGTGTTCATGCCTTGTCCGCCCGCCGGGCTGTGAATGTGCGCCGCATCGCCCGCGAGAAAGACACGGAGTTGGCGGAACTGCCGGACCTTGCGATGGGAAATGTGAAAGCGCGAGAGCCAGACCGGCTCGCTCGCCCGGAACCCGGAAGGGGCCCGTTGCTCGATCAGCGTCTGCACGTCTGCCAGCGTGACTTCGGGCAACGGTTGATTGCGCGATTCCGGGGGAATGTTGGCGACGACGCGCCAGCGATTTTGCTCGAAAGGAATAAGGCCAAGAACGCCGCCTTCACCGAGGAAAAGGTGGACGCGGTCGCGCACCAGCGGCGATTCCAACTCCACGTCGGCGAGAATGAAACTCTCATCGTATTGCGCGCCTTCGAAATCCATTCCCAGCGCGTGACGACTCGTACTATGAGCGCCGTCGCATGCGATGAGCCACGGTGTCTCGACAATCTCCTCGCGGCCGTTGCTGTGCCGCAGGACCGCCCGCACGACCTCACTGCTCTGCGTCAAAGCGGCTAGCTCCACGCCGCGCTCGACCTCGATTCCCAGCGTGGCGAGGTGTTCGCTCAAGAGCCGCTCCGTTTCCGATTGCGGCAGTGCAAGCGCGAAGGGAAAGGGGCTGGCAACGGAAGTGAAATCGATAAGCGCGATCTGCTCTGCGCGATGATGGAGCGAAAGCCCATGCAGGCGACACCCCGCGGCGAGAAAGGGATCGACGACACCCATCGTCTCCAGCATCTCGAGCGTGCGCGGGAAAATAGCCAAAGCTTTGGAAGTCTGGGAGCGCTCGGGTGCGCGCTCGATGATCCGGCAGCGTGCCCCGTGCCGGGCGAGCTCGCAGGCCATCGTTAGGCCAACCGGGCCCGCGCCGACCACGAGAAGTGTAGCGGCGGGCGTGTCGCCCGCTTTCCCCGGCACCATATTATCGTTAGGCAGATTCAAAGCTTCCATTTCTTCGGCAGCTTTTGTTTGAGCGTTTCCACCGGCGCGAAAAGATCGCCCATTTTCTTCACCCGGGCGAGAGTCTGCTCGCAGCGGAAGGTAAGAGTTTTCGCCTCCTTCTTTTTCGCAGTTTGCGCGACTTCCTCCCAAGTGACCGGAGTGGAGGCGGTCGGCTGCTCTTTGGCGCGCAACGAATAAACGTTCACGGTCGTTTTATGTTCATCGTTCTGGCTCCAATCGACGAAGATCTTCCCTTGGCGGAGCGCCTTCGCCATTTTCGAAACGACCAGCTTCGGATGCTCCCGCTCGAGGTGCTCAGCGATCGCGCGGGAAAGTTCCTTGGTCTGATCGTAGCTGACCGGAGTGTTGAGCGGAACGTAAACCTGCAGGCCTTTGGAGCCGGAAGTTTTCGCCCAGCTTTGCAGCTTGAGGCTCCCGAGAGTCTCGCGCAGCCTAAGGCCGACTTCGCAGCACTGCACGATGTCGGCGGGCGCGCCGGGATCGAGATCGAAGACCATCATGGTCGGGCGCGCCACGTTGGTTTTGCGCGAGAGCGAAGTGTGCAACTCGATATCCGCGAGATTGGCGGCCCAGACGAGCGTGGGCAAATCCTGCGCGAGGCAATATTGCATATCGCGTTGATTGCCTTCGCTCCAGACTTTGGCCGTTTTCACCCAGTCCGGACGATGGCTAGGGCAATTTTTCTCGTAAAAGAACGGCGCTTCGACGCCGTTTGGGTAACGCTTCAAGGTGAGCGGCCGATTCTTGAGATGCGGGAGGAGGACAGGCGCGATCTGGATGTAATAATTAATCAACTCGCCTTTGGTGAAACCGGCTTTCGGGTAGAGGACCTTCTCGAGATTCGAAACCGCGAGAGTGCGGCCTTCGACGATTAGTTCGGCTTTTTTGCTCATTGGCCAGGATCAAATTTGGAAACCAGGAATCCAGGAAGAAGAAGAAGAAAAATCAGGAAAGCAGGAAAAGAATCAGGGAGCGCGATAAATTTCGCCTTCTCCTTCCTGCTTTCCTGATTCGTTTGTTTTGTTAACCCTCCTGGTTTCCTGCCTTCCAGATTCATTCATCCCTCGTCACGAAAAGAATCGTTCCGGTGAAAGCATCGGCTGCGGCTGGCAAATGCGCGCGACGCAATGTTCCCAGGTCTCGTGCCCGCTCAGGATCAAAATTTCCACGCGCAGAAAATAGATCGGGACTTCCGGCTTCGTTAGGCGAGGGAAACGGACGGCGTCCTTTTCTGTGGTTACAATCATGTCGACATCGCGCCGGAGACACCGGTTGATGAAGCTCTGCAGCTCCCCTTCATTGTAACGATGGTGATCAGCAAAATGTTTCGCCAACTCGATCTTCGCGCCCAGTTGCTGCAAGCCTTGCTCGAAGCTTTCCGGGGCGGCGATGCCGCAGAAAGATCCGATGTAGGTGTTCGTTAGGCGAGTGAGCGGCTCCTGCTCACCGGTGTAAACATCCTGCAGGTAAAGCGGTTGATGCGCGCACTCGATGATCTCGGCGGTGCGGTTGTAGCGCCGGATGCGCGCGATCAGCTCGTCGTTAGGCTGGCCCGTGCTTTTGGTGATGAAGATGTAGCTCGCGCGCCGCAGATTGGGCGGCGGTTCGCGCAAAGTGCCGCGGGGGAGGAGGAATTCGTTTCCGAAGGGCGCCTGCCGGTCGATCAGGACAATGTCGAGCCGATGTTTCAGATGCAAATATTGCAGGCCGTCGTCGAGCAGGAGAGTGTCGGCCTTCATTTCGCGGATGGCGTAGAGGCCGCTCTTGACCCGGTCCTTATCCACCAGGACGATGACGTCCTTGAGGTTGTTCGCGAGCATATAGGGCTCATCGCCGGCGGTGAGCGAATCGAGGAGGAGCGATTGCCCGTCGGAAACGATCCGCGGCGGATCGGGCGCTTTCCCGCGCAACCGGTCGAGCCAGCTGCGCTTGCTTGGCTTGGCCACGCTCTTGTAGCCGCGGCTGAGGATAGCGACACGGCGCCCGCCCCCCTGCAGGGCGCGCGCAAATTTTTCCACGACCGGGGTCTTGCCGGTCCCGCCGACTGTAAGATTGCCGATGCTGATGACGAGACAACCTAGTGCGCGTTCGCGGAAGATGCGTTTGCGATAAAGATAAAGCCGCAGCTGGACGATGCGGGCGTAGACTAACGACAACACATAGAGCAAACCGCGAAGGAGTGCCGCGCGCGCGCCATGCCGCCGCCCGAGGATGACGGCGATTGCGAATTGCTCGAGGTTCTCAAGCCAGCGGCGCATCGGGAATGAGAATGGAAACGGCGATGCGCACGCCATCGTTATCCGCCGTCGTGATGCGCGTCTCGGCTTCGGCCAGGCCGGAGGCGTTCTGCATCGCGGCGGCGACTGCCGGCGCGGAGCGCAGCGTCAGGCAGATAATCGCGGAACCGGAGCCGCTGAGAAAGCCGCCGAGGGCCCCGGCATTTTCCGCCGCCGCGATCACGCGATCGAGATAGGGAACGAACTTTGCTCGGAAAGGCTGGTGCAAATGATCGACCATGATCCCGCGAAGGTTTTCGTAGTCGGCGCTCGCCATCGCGGCCGTGATCGCACAGGCGTTGGCGCACGACTCGACGGCGAGCGCCCGGTTGATTTCGTTAGGCAAAATCCCGCGCGCTTCCTTGGTCTGCACTTCGACGGGCGGGATGAGGAGGACAAACTGGAGTCGCGGATCGACCGCGAATTTCTGATGCCGGTTGCCGCGCGCGGCGACGAATCCGCCGAACTCCGCCGGCGCTGCATTATCCGGATGACCTTCGAGCTCGGCGCAAAGGCCGAAAATTTGCGCCCGTTTCAGCGGGCACCCAACGAGCGCGTTAAGTGCGTGCAAAACTCCGAGGCGGATGGTGACGCTGCTGCCGAGCCCGCGCGCGCGCGGCACGTCCCCTTCGACCGCGCAACGAAACGGGAACGGCTCGCGCTCGACCACCTCGAAAAACTTGCGCGCAGCTGGTCCTGCCATGGCGACAGTGTTGGTCTCGTCCGTCTGCATGACGGTGATGTAGTTGTAAATTTTCAAAGCCACGCCGAGGCAATCGAAGCCGGGGCCGAGATTCGAAGTGGTGGCGGGCACGCGCACCATGACCTGCTGTTGTTTCAAAGGAATGCATCCGAAATACTCCTCGGACGAGCTATGACCGGATGGAAAGTAACGCGCGCGTCCGGCGCGGCAAGACCAGCGCGAAAGGGTATATGACCGATTGGATCGACTTCGGGTTAGTGCGCGACTTCGCCGCGGAAAAGACCGATGCCTACCGGCTCTGCACCCGGAGCGACGGTTGGGTGGAACGCTACGGCGCCGATGCTCTGATCTCGTATAAAACCGAGGCGGCAGGCGATCAACTGCGCCGTGAGTTGGCGGACTGGTCGAACCTTTCCCATGAGCCCTTTGCACGGATTTTTGGGCGCTTTTTGCCGAAGCAGAATGCTGAGCGGCACGCGCCACGGCTCCTCTCCGGCGCGGCCGATCTGCCGCTCAACCGCACCGTGCTCGAGCGGGGCGTTTCCTATGCCGTGGATTTTGGCGCCGGATATTCCGCGGGCCTCTTTCTCGACCAACGCCACAACCGGCAGTTCGTTAGGCGAAATGCGCCTCGGCGCCTGCTCAACTGTTTCGCCTACACCTGTTCGTTTTCAGTCGTGGCCGCGCTGGCAGGTGGCACCACCTTGAGCATCGATCTTTCGCGCAAGTCGCTCGATCGCGGCCGCGACAACCTTTTGCTCAACCGCGTCGCGACAGATCATCATCAATTTATCGCGGATGACGTTCTGCGCGTGCTCCCGCGACTCGTGCGTAAGGGCGAGACCTTCGATTGCATCATTCTCGACCCGCCGACTTTTTCCCGGTCGCGCACCGGTAAAGCCTGGCAGGTCGAGAATGACTTCGAGGATTTGCTCCTCGCGGCCCTGGAGGTGGCGACGCGCGACGCCCGGGTTCTCCTCTCGACCAACTGCACCCGGCTCGATGAACGCGCTCTGGAAGTAATGGCCCGCTTTTGCCTCAAGGCCGCGCGCCGTGCGGGAAATCTCCAGCCGGCCATGCGGTTGCCCGATTTTCCCCACGGGGCGGGGGCACGCTCGCTCTGGATCTTGTTGCGATAGGGCGCATTTTGGGACGCGCAAAAGACCCACACCATCCGAAGAATAGGGCATATGGACAGCGAACAAATGACCGGTGCGGCGGGAGACATGGCCGAGCGAGGGCTCCGTTATACGAAAGACCAGTGGGAACAAATCATCGGGCAGACGGAAGAGTACGTCCGTGCCAACCCCACCCAGGCGCTCATGTATGGAGTCGCAGCCGGCTTCATTCTGGATCGGTTGCCGATCTTCAGGATCTTCGGCATGCTCGTGCGGTTGCTTCTCCTCGCGTTAAAGCCGGCTCTGCTCATCTTTGGCGCGATGAAGATTTACCAAACCGCGCAGGAAGAGTAGGGGCGGGTCGTTAGGCAACCTCTCTCGAGGGGCCGCAAATTATCGCTGGCAAAGCGCAAATTTCGCTGGCACGCCGGGGGATTCGGCTGTGCATTCCCTCATGATCCAACGCGTGCTTCCGGTTCTGCTGGGTTTCCTTTGCCTCTGCTCGCCTCTGTGCGCGCAGCAGCCCGATGCGGGCGACATCGACGCGATCTCTATCGATCAGTTACGCATAACTGGAGAAGTGAACCCGGGGCCGGCGCTCACCCTCTACCGCCCCGATATTTTCAGCACGGTGGATGGCGCGATCCTCATTCACAGCCTGCCGGTGCTCACTTTATTGGATGGCCGGCGGTTTCCCATCTCAGGCGATTTAGGCGGGAAGGGAATAACGGCCCTCGATGTCCTGCCGGTGGCGTTCCTGCGCGCGGTGCAAGTGGAGAAGGCGGCCTCCTCCCCGATTTATGGGACGGATGCTCCGGGCGGGGTCGTGAACTTCCAGTTGAATCGGAGTTACTCCGGCGGCGAAGCGGGGGTGTTCTACGGAAGTTCCAGCGGCAAGTACGGGCGCGAAGATTTTCAGACTTATATTCGCGGCGGCGTTGGAAACGACAATTTCCAGATCAACGCAGCGGCCGCTTACGATCATTCGAGCGGAAATTCCCGCTCCTTCAGTCATTAGTATCTCGACCTCTCAGGAAGGGTTGCTCTCCTCATCGAGGGTGAAGCCGATTTTCACGGTCACCTGCCAGTGATCGATCTGGTTGCCGACAATGTGGCCGCGCGTTTCGACGACTTCGAACCAGCCCATGTGGCGGATGGTTTTGCTCGCCCGCGAGACCGCATTCTGCACCGCCTCTTCAATGCTTTGCCTGGAAGAACCGACCAATTCCAGCTTCTTGTAAACGTGGTCACTCATGCCGGGAAAGTCGGCTCGCGGTCGCGGAACTCAAACGCAAAACCGCGTTCTGGCGTGGTTCGCCGTTGCGCGAAGCTCGCGGGTCGGATCCGCGCTACGGTCGTTAGGCAGATGCTATTTTCGCCATCGCTCTCTGCCGAAGTTTGCGTTGAGCGGGTTGGACGCGCTTGTTAGGGTGAGTTCGTCTGCATGGAAAAAAACATCGAGTCCCATCTCAAGGAAACCCGTATCTTCAAACCTTCCCGCGCCTTCGCGAAAAATGCCCGCATTGGCAGCCTCGATGATTATCGCCGCATACATCGCGAATCGCTTCGGCACCCCGATAAGTTCTGGGCGTGCGAAGCCCGCGAGCTGACCTGGCAGAGGCCATGGAAGACGGTTCTCGAATGGAAGGCGCCCTTCGCGAAATGGTTCGTCGGTGGCAAGCTGAACGTCGCCGAGAACTGTCTCGATCGGCATCTCGCCGGCCCCCGCCGGAACAAAGCGGCGATCATCTGGGAAGGTGAGCCGGGCGAAAAGCGCGTCCTCACTTATCAACAGTTGCACCGCGACGTTTGCCGTTTCGCCAACGTGCTCAAGCGAAACAAAATTCGCAAAGGCGATCGCGTCATCATCTATCTGCCGACCATTCCCGAAGCGGCGATCGCCATGCTCGCTTGCGCCCGCATCGGGGCGATTCACTCGGTCGTTTTCGGCGGATTCAGCGCGGAGAGCATTCGCGATCGCATCGCCGATTGCGGCGCCACCGCGGTCATCACCGCAGATGGCGGTTATCGGCGGGGCGCGATCGTTCCGCTGAAGCAGAACGTGGATGAAGCGCTCAAAGGCCAAACATCGATCAAGCGCGTCATCGTTTTCCGGCGCGCCGGCAACGAAGTGCGCATCGAAGAAGGCCGCGACGTCTGGTGGCATCGCGAACTCGAATATGTCGGCGCGCATTGCCCAGCCGTGTCGCTGGAGAGCGAGCATCCGCTTTATATTCTTTACACCAGCGGCTCGACCGGAAAACCGAAGGGCATTTTGCACACCACTGGCGGTTATCTCGTCGGCACTTATGTCACCGCAAAGTATGTTTTCGATTTGCGCGAAGAGGACATCTACTGGTGCACCGCGGATGTCGGCTGGGTCACCGGCCACAGCTATGTGGTTTACGGTCCGCTCGTAGCCGGCGCGACGACCTTGATGTATGAAGGCGCGCCGAATTGGCCGGAGCCGGATCGCTTCTGGCGGATCATCGAGGAATACGCGGTCAGCATTCTCTACACGGCGCCGACGGCGATTCGGGCCTTTATTCGTTGGGGCGACAAGTGGGTGAAGAAACACGATCTCACTTCCCTGCGATTGTTAGGCTCGGTCGGGGAGCCGATCAATCCCGAGGCCTGGATGTGGTATCACGAAACGATCGGCGGCGGTCGCTGCCCGATCGTCGACACCTGGTGGCAGACTGAGACGGGCGCGATCATGATCACGCCGCTGCCCGGCGCGACCCCGACCAAACCGGGCAGCGCGACGCTGCCTTTCTTCGGAATCGACGCCGCGGTCGTCGATGAGAGCGGAAAAGAAGTCGGCCCGAATGTTGGCGGGAAACTGATCGTTAGGCGACCGTGGCCTGCAATGTTGCGCAACATTTACGGCGACACCGCGCGCTATAAAAAACAATACTGGAGCGAATTCAAAGGCAGTTACTTCACCGGCGACGGCGCGCGGCGCGACAAGGATGGGTACTTCTGGATCGTGGGCCGGATCGATGACGTTCTTAATGTCGCCGGTCATCGCCTGGGCACCTCCGAGATCGAGAGCGCACTCGTCAGTCACGCCAAGGTCGCGGAAGCCGCCGCCGTCGGACGTCCGGACGAAATCAAAGGACAGGGGCTGGTGGTTTTTGTCACGCTCAAATCCGGCGTCGCGCCGACCCCGAGCCTGAAGGCAGAGCTGCGCGCGCACGTCGGCATACAGATCGGCGGCATTGCCAAGCCCGACGAAGTTCGCTTCGCCGAAGCGCTGCCAAAAACGCGCAGCGGAAAAATCATGCGCCGTTTGCTCAAGGAAATTGCCAGCGGCAATACCATTACAGGCGACACCTCCACGCTGGAAGATTTCAGCGTCCTGGCAAAGTTAGGCAGCGCCGAGGAGTAACCGCCCGGGTAGCTTCACAATTGTGAGTTTCATCTCCACTGGTTTACGCGAGCTGACGCTGAAAGTGCGGCGGCAACGCACGCGCCTCGCCCTTCGCCATGAAAAGCGGGTCCTGAAAAAAGCGGAGATCTCTCTCGGTCGCGAAGGCACCTCCGAGGCCGCTAAATTTCCTGAAGTGCGCGCCGAAATCGTCGCCCTCAGAAAGCTTGAGCAGGAGCAGAAAGAGTTCGCCGTGCGGATCGCGCAAATTGAAGAGGCGCTCAAGCAGATCGATCTGCAACGGCAGGAGAATTCGCGCGAGCAGAGCGCCGCGCTCGCGCGGTTGGAGGAGGAAAAGCGCCCGCTCGTGGCGCGACGTGACGCGGCGAAGATTGTCGCGGACAATTGCGGCAAGGATCTGGCGACGGTCGATCGCCGGATTGAGACGCACGAGGCTGCCGACCAGGCGTTGCTCAAAAAGCTAACCGCGTTGCAATCGACCGAGCCGCCGCCGGCTGATCTGCAGGAGCAGATGGAACGGCTCGGGGCCGAACGCGCCCGCCTGCCCGAGGCGAAAGCGGAAATAATGCACACGCGGCTCGGGAGCGCGGATGCTTGCCGCGCCGCGCGTGAGAAGCTCGACGCCGAGGAGGCGCTGGTCGCGCAGGCGGAAAAAAATATCGCGAAAGTGCGGGGCGAATTCGAGACCCGCGATCGGAGTTTGAACGAGAGCAGCCGTGCCCAGCAGGAAGAGGTTCGTCAGGCGCGGCAGCGGCATCAGACGGTCGAGGAAAAAAAGAATCCGGCTTACCTCAACATCGGCCGGCACCTCGCCAACGCCGGAATCGCCCCGCCCAGCGCTCCGCATTTGCTCGCTGACGTGCAGCGGCATCGCGCGGCGGCGGAGCGGCACGGCGAGCACACGCGGGAGCTGGCCCAGATCTCGAGTAAGATCGATAAACAGGAGTTGCGGAAGTTTTATTTCGCGGTCTTCTCGCTGCTCTTCCTGCTCGCCATTATCGTCCCGCTCGCGAGGCAGTCGCCATCCAAGCGCGATTGGCTTCCGCAGGATACGGCCGCGCTATTTTTTATTGACCCGAGGCAGTTGACGAAAAGCGCGATCGGTCAAAACTGGCAGAAAGAGCAGCCTGACGTCTGGCCGAAAATTTTTTCTGGGCTGGTTGGTCCCGCCGTACGCACGCCGGCGCTCGATCTCGCGCACGATGCCAGTCGCGTGATCCGCGCGCTCGTCATCGAATACAGCGGGCAACAACGCGAATACGTGCTTGTCGAGACGCATGGCGACATCCGCCCCGTCCTGAGCGCGATTTCGCATGACAAAAGTTTCGAAAAAAGCGCCGTGAGCGGCCTGGCGGTCTGGCGACGGCCGGACGTTACGGTCGCGCGCGTCGGGCCGAAAACGCTCGCCGTCGGTTCGTTAGGCGAAGTCGATCAGCTTGTGCAGGTGCGTCTCGGCACCGCGCCGGATTTGAAGGTCGACGATCCGTTATCGAAGGAATTTCAGACGCTCGAGGCGGAGAGCACCATCCGCCTGGCCTCGCGTAAGCCGGCTGATCTGCCGCGTCTTTTCGGGCCGATCTTTCCGCCGGAATTGCTCGACGCGGCACAGTTGCTCGGCTTTGCCGTGGTGTTGGATCATCCGTCGAAAGCGCACCTGTTCATTAGGGCAAACGACGCCGCTGCGGCCGGGGAGTTGGCCGGGGGCTTAAAGAACGAGCCCGCTCGCTGGCTCACCCTGCCTGGTTCCGATTTTATCCTCGCCGCGGAACCGCCCAAGATCGACCAGAGCGGGACAGACCTCGACCTGCACTTCGACGTTCCCGACGGCGCGGCCCGGCTTCTCCTGCAGCGGCTCGCTAAAGTCCAACCCCTGCCGGCGCCATAGGTCGTGAGGCTGTTTCCTTCTCTCGCTCTCGCCCTTTTCGCTTCGTCGCCCATCGCGGGTGCGCCGCGCTATGATAACCTTGTGGAGATCCGGTCGATCGATCCCACGATCCTCGTCGAGTTGCGTTACGCCCGGGCGCACAACATCACCGGTCATCCTCTTTATCCGGCAGATTTGCCTGCACTCGTTAGGCCAACAACCGCCGCGCGACTCGTCCAGGCGCAGAATTACCTGCGAGCGCGTCATTACGGGTTGAAAATCTGGGACGCCTATCGGCCGCTGGCTGCGCAGATCGAGCTTTGGCAGCAAACTCACAATGGCTCCTTCGTAGCGGACCCGCTCGCCGGGAACGGCTCGCTGCACACGTGGGGAGTCGCCGTGGATGCGACGCTCGTCGACGAGCACGGAAACGATGTCTCCATGCCGACAGAGTTCGATGAATTCACGGATTCGGCGAGGTTGTGTTACCATGGCGACGACCCCGCCGTAAAGTCGCACCTGAAGTTGCTCCAGCGCGCCATGCGCGAGGGTGGATTTTACGGGATGCGCACCGAGTGGTGGCATTTTGTCGCCTACGATTGGAAAAAATATGCGCCCATTCGCGAGGCTAAAAGGATTGATGATTAGTTACCGCCGCGAACGGAACTGGACATGCAGAACATGTCCCTCAAGGAGGGACGCGCCCCTGCGCGTCCAGATTAATTCATGATTGCCTCATTCATCCAGGACCTCCGCCAGCCCGAATACGTCCACGTATTAATCAACCCACTCCCGGTTTACGGTCTCGCGATTGGGGTTATGGGCCTGCTCATCGCGACCATCCAACGGAGCCGTCGCACGCAGGTTGCGACTCTTTCCCTCATCCTTCTCTGCGGCGCCATCGCCTGGCCGGTCGGGCATTACGGCGAGGAAGGCTATGACCGCGCGCTCTCGCTATCCGATGATCAAGGACAGGCCTGGCTGAAGGTCCACGCCCATCGCGCGGATCAATTTATCTGGTTTTTCTATGCCCTCGCCGCGCTCGCCGCGACCGCTATTGTCGCGCCGTTGAAATGGCCGAGGGCAGCTTTCGCCCTAACGATTATAACTCTGCTCCTCTCTTTAGTAGTCCTTGGCATGGGCGGCTACATAGGCTACGCGGGTGGTAAAATCCGGCACCGCGAGTTTCGCAGCGCCCCGGCGCCGCCCGTCCCGGTCGAACAGGACGAGGACTGAGAGCGTGCGCGTCGACATCATCACACTTTTCCCGGAGCTCTGCCGCGCGCCCTTAGACGAGAGCATGATGGGTCGCGCCCAGGAAGCGGGCGCGCTCGATCTGCACCTTTACAATTTGCGCGACTGGACGAGCGATCGGCACCATGTCGTCGATGACGCACCCTTCGGCGGAGGGCAGGGGATGGTGATGAAACCGGAGGCGATCTTCGCCGCAGTCGAGTCGCTCCGCACCGTCACGACGAGCAGCGTCGTTCTCATGACGCCGCAAGGCCGGCGGTTTACGCAATCCGTTGCCCGGGAGTACGCGGCGAAAGAACATCTTATCGTGGTCTGCGGGCATTACGAAGGGGTCGACCATCGCGTGATCGAGCATCTCGTCGACGCAGAGATTTCAATCGGCGATTACGTGCTCACGAACGGCGCCATCGCCGCCGTCGTATTCATCGACGCGATCGTTAGGCTGCTCCCTGGCGTGCTCGGCCACGAACAATCCTCCGCCGACGACAGCTTCAGCAGCGGCCTGCTGGAAGGTCCGCAGTACACGCGCCCCGCCGAATTCCGCGGCTGGAAAGTACCGGAGGTGTTGCTCTCCGGACATCACGCCGAGATCGCCGCCTGGCGCAAGCGCGAAGCGGAGCGACGGACACGGGAAAATAGGCCCGACCTGCTGGCATAAAGATAAACACCCAACCGCCGCGACTGATTCGAATACGATTGTAACCGCACTTAAAAACACCAACCAGAAAGAGAACACCATGGGACTTTTTAATACCTTAATGACCAAAATCTTTAGCCACGCCTCGAGCGGCACTGCTCCTGGGCCCGCTCCAGCCAGCGCGCCTGCCACGCAAGGCTCGCCAACTCCGGCGATGCCGGCGCCGGCCGCTTCCGGCGCGCCCGCCGCCTCGACCGCGCCCCGGAGTCCGTCGATGCCCGCGCAACCGGTAGACGTCGCCGCCATTCTCGACAAACTCGCGGCGCAGAATTCAGAGAAACTCGATTGGAAGCACTCGATCGTGGATCTTATGAAACTTGTCGGCATGGAAAGCTCCCTCTCCGCTCGCAAAGAGCTCGCCCAGGATTTGCATTACACCGGGGATACGAACGATTCCGCAGCAATGAACATCTGGCTGCACAAAGAAGTGATGCAGAAGCTGGCCGCGAATGGGGGCAAGATCCCGCAGGACTTGCTCAGCAAATAGGCGACGCGGAGGATCTGCGCGTAGGCTGCGGCCGTTTTCTCCCTAACGAATTTAAGACGAAAGGACGAAACTGGTTGCCCTCGCTGTCTTTGAACATGGCGTAGTGGCCCCATGCTTCCTTTTGGGGCGGTCCGCTGAATTCAACTCCGCGGGCAATAAGTTCTTCGTAGGTCTTCTCGATGTCGTCGCAGACGTATGACATGTTCTTGAACGTACCGACTCGATTCTTATCGGCCTCGCTCGTGAAGAGCACCACGCGTGTTTCCGCCTTGGGCACGCGCAACTCGATCCAGCGTTGTTTGTCATCGAAGGGCTGGTCGGTGATGATCGTGAATCCAAGCTTTTCAGTGTAGAAGTCGAGCGCTCGATTCTGATCGGCGGCAGGGATGCTGACGAATTTAATTTGTTTTATCATGGCGCGTTTAAATTCGGTCGGCGTCATCGCGTGCGTCCAGCCTGTCGCGTGCTGGCGGTGAGGAAACTGTTGTCCGTTTAAAGGTATAGCTCTAAAAGGGTATATGCCGCGCTTTCGCGTCCATATCGCGATAGACGATTACGTCCTCGATGTTCTTATGCGCGATCTTGTCGGCCACGATCGCCAGCCCGCCGCATATCTGGTTTACCTGCACCTTTACGGGCAGGCGGCGCGGCAAAATTGGAGGCCGGTCGAGGGAAGCCTACGAACGATTGCGGTGATCACCGGACTTTCCAAGAGCGCCGTCCAGACCGCGCTCGATACGTTACGCCGTCGCGAGCTGATCCAAACGACGGCCGCTCATGCTACGGCTGTTCCTCAGCATCGCGTGCTCCGGCATTGGCGTTAGCTTCGCCCCGCGTTCGCGGGAGGAAGAAACTGGACCTGCAGAAGCAGGTCCCTCCGGAGGGACGCGCTTCCGCGCTTCCAGTTTCTCTCCCCACGATTCATCGATCCCTAACCGCTTGCGACGGTGTGGGCGTTCGACGGGCTAACAGCACCTAGGCGATGACGTAAGGGACGCCAGCGCTAATTGGAGGCACATTCCACCGTCGCCACCACTCGACGTTATCCGAGCGGTTGTAGAAACCCGAGAAACTCTTTGAGAAAATCCATTCTTGAGAGCCGTTCGAGCCTCTTGTGATTAAAGGTTTCGCCGACTCTCCTTTCGAGGAGCGAAAAGGCGTCGGGCAAGAAGAGGTCCTGCCGCTCGACCCCAAACCGCACCACGAAGGTCGACATTAGGGCGCTCCCAGAGGGATCACCAGCCAGATTGCCATAGGCTATCACTACATCGAAAAGATTGAGTTCAGTCCATTGCTCACTCACTTCGTAGGTTTCATCTTTCTTGGCCTGCTGGAAAAAAGAGGCTGCGTCATCGGGCAAGGCGTCCGTTGTTTCAGGAGAGCGCGGAAGGTACGCGGAGGTGATCGGCCAGGCGCTGACTTCCCAGAGTACCGCTAGCTCGCGAAGGATGCGGTGCGCCGCTGCCGCCAATGTCTGCACAGAGACGATATTGCCGTCTATAAACCAGAGCCAGATGGCGGACTCGATTTGAAGCTTGGCAGCCTCAATTTTGCTCAGTCTGATTAGTCGGGGTTTTATCTGTCGATCCATTCCTGACTCCTGGCGTGGCGTGGCCCCACTTGGCTGATCCAGCGGGCGCTCGCCTGCGATCTTACTAATTTTCGCGTCGCGTTGTCAATCAAAACGGTAACGCTTGAAAGGGGCCCGAGTCTTGGTCTGTGAATTACTGACCCAGTTTTCATTGGCCGCAGCAACGGATCCGAGCGGGGAAACCCGAAAGCAAATCCGCAGCCCCTTCACGGGAGCGATGACGCCGGGCCCCCTCCGTCTTTAATAAAGCCGGCCCGCGTGGCTTCGAGATTCACTCGACTGCTTAACGCAGCTCGGGCCCGATTTCAGCGTGCTACGCGTTTAATCGATTCGCTTCCTTTGTTGGTTAGGCAAACGGAGAATGGAGCGAGCGGAAGCTTCTAACGTAAAACTAACTCCTCGTATCCGATAAAAGTACCGCGTGCTGGTCGAACTCGAAGCCAACGGGTGATTCTCACCACTCATTCGAGTGAGGCGGTTCGCAGGCGAATCTGTCGGATGCTTCGCCGATGCGGTTTGAAGCGGGCTGATCTGCCAGGCGACAATAGAATGTCACGACGCATTCGTTTGCGCTGATAGACGGCACCAGGCCAGAAACGGCCGCTGCCGCGGCCGCTCTCGGAGCGGCTTGACGGGAAGGCTGCGCACGATAGACCCTTCGCGCGTGCAAAAGAGTCGTCCCGCGGCAAACAGCGTTAGTTATGGGCCCTGGCTCGTAGCTCTGGGGGCAGCGCTTTGGGGAACCGAAAGCGCCTGGCGTATCCCTTTGAACGATCTTTTCGATGCGGAGGCGATCGTTTTTTGGGAACACGTCCTTATCCTGCTTTTTTTTCTGCCACTCCTCGTGGCGCGCCTCGCGGAAATCCCGAAGATCGATGCGCGCACCTGGGGTTACCTGCTTTTTTCCGGCTTTGCCGGCTCGGCGGTGGGAACGATTTTCTTCACCCTCGCGCTGAAGTCCGGCAACCCGACGGTGGTGAACGTGATCCTCAATATTCAGCCGGTGTTTTCGACTGTGGGCGCCTGCGTGTTCTTCGGCGATCGCCTCGGCCGCCGATTTTTTCTTTATGCCGGCGTCGCGGTGCTGGCGGGCGTTGTTCTTTCGGTTGCGCATCCTTTGCTCATCGGCACTTCGTTTGCGCAGGCGGGGCTGAATCGTGGAACCGGCTATGCGCTGCTGTGTGCGCTCTTCTGGGGGCTTTCGACGGTTGCAGGACGTGGTGTGATGCTCGGTATATCTTTAAGGCTGGCGGCCAGTCTGCGAGTGGCAGTTGGGTTGGTTTGCATGACGCTAATTCTGCTCGCAAAGGGCAAGCTCCACCCGGCCCTTCTATGGCCGGCGGCGGCGCAGAGCCATCCCACTGTCGCGATCGGAGCGCTCGTGCTCCTCGCCACGATCTCGGGCGGAATACCGCTCCTGATTTACTTCGAGGGTTTGCGCCTGACGCGGGCCTCCACGGCCGGTTACTTCGAAATGATGCAGACGCTCGCGGCGGTCTGCATCACGTGGGGGTTTTTTCACGCCGCCTTGTATCCACATCAGGTGATCGCGGCGCTGGTCTTGATCAGCGCAGCGGCGATGGTGCAGCGAGTGCAGGAGCAAAACTTATGAATAGGTCTTTAGTCATCGGATTAATTTGCGCGACATTTTGTATTCTGAGCGGCGGAGGTATATCCCGCGCTTTATGTGAGAATCCGCCCAAGGTCGACAGCATCGCCCAAGGCTACACTCAACTCGTGCTCGCCATGGGCGAACACGATAAAGATTACGTCGACGCCTACTACGGTCCACCCGAGTGGCAGAAAGAAGCGACCGCCAGGAAAAAGCCACTGGACGAGATAGCGAAGGAGTTGGCCAGCCTTCGCAATGAGCTGGCGAAGCTAGCGCCGCCGTCCGCCGAGATCGACCGGCTGCGCCTGGAATACCTGAACAAGCAACTGGCTGCTTTGCAGACGCGAGTGCGCATCGTGCAAGGCCAGAAGATGAAGTTCGATGAGGAATCGCGCGCCCTTTACGACGCGGAGGCGCCGACTTATTCCGATTCACATTTCGACCAGGTTTTGACGCAGTTGGAACCGAAGATTCCCGGCGAAGGTCCCCTCAGCGAGCGTTATGCAAAGTGGCACCAAGCCTTTGTCATTCCCAAGGAGAAACTCGACGCTGTCTTCCAGCTCGCGATCAAGGAATGCCGGGCGCGAACGCTGGCTCAGATCAAGCTCCCGCCTAACGAGAGTTTTACGGTGGAATATGTCACCGGAAAACCCTGGGGCGGCTATAATTGGTATAAAGGAAACTATCGCAGCGTTATTCAGGTGAATACGGATCTGCCAACTTACATTGACCGCGCGATCGACCTGGCCGCACATGAGGGTTATCCAGGTCACCATGTCTATAATAGCTTGCTCGAGAAGAATCTCGTCCGCGATCGCGGGTGGGTGGAATTCTCCATCTATCCGCTCTACTCACCGCAATCGCTCATCGCGGAAGGAACGGCAAACTTCGGCCGCGAGGTTGTGCTGACCAAGCCAGAGCGGACGGCGTTCGAGAAATCGATCCTCTGGCCCGCCGCCGGTCTCGATCCTGCCCGAGTGGAGGAGTATCAGGCGGTGCAGGACTTACTTAAGGATTTGAGTTACGCCGGTAACGAAGCCGCCCGTCGGCTCGTTAATGGAGAGTTCGAGCAGAAAGCTGCGGCAGCATTTTTGCAAAAATACTCCTTGATGGAACCCGACCAGGCGGAGCACCGGGTGCGCTTCATCGAGCATTACCGCAGTTATGTCATCAATTATAACCTGGGTGAAGATATGGTCCGCCACTACATTAAGCGACGGGGCGGGACCGCGGATCAGCCGGCGCGCCGCTGGCAGCTCTTTGCAGAGTTACTGTCGTCGCCCCGCCTGCCCGGCGACCTACGGCGGTAAGGGCTGGCTTCTGGCGGCGCCCTGATTGCGCCAGTGCTTTGCGATCAAAGCTTTAATCGCGGGGGTTTGCATCCGGTAGTTTTCTTCTTCAGGACTCGGCAATTCAGGAAACCATTTCCACCAATACATCCCCGCAATCACCGGGCAGTGCGCGGGTAAATCGAGCGCGACCTCGATGCAGCGTCGCTGGATTTCACTGGCGTGGTCGCCCCCCATCTTAAAGGCCCACGGCTCCGCGGCTGCGCGCGCGCTCTCATTATAGCCGATCTCGACGAAGAGGAATTTCTTGTCGCCATGCGCTTTCGAAATCGTCTCCAGTTCCGCGCATTTTTTCGCCCAGGCGGCCGCGATCTCAGCCGTCGTCGGGTCGACGGTTTTCGTTAGGGGAAAATAGGCCAGGACGCCGATGTAATCGAGCGCGTCCCAAAATTTCACGTCCTCAAAGCTGTCCCAGTTGCCTCCGTAGGTAAGCTTCCCGTGATAGACCGCGCGCACGGCGGCAATGATCTTTCGCCAATGCTGCTCAAACTTCTGCGCATTGGTGAACTCGAGCCCGATGCAGAAAGTGCCCGCGCCGTGCGCTTCGGCCAGCCGCGCCATTTCCACGATCCAAACCTCGTAATCGCCGAAGAAGCGGTCCCATTCCTCGGTCGTCTGGAAGTTGATTTCGCCGCGCCAGAGGAATTTCGTTCCCCAGTAAGCGATGTGGGGAATGAGCATGACGGAAAGCCCACGCTCGCGGGCCCAGTGGAGCGGGACTGTGACCTCACGATTTTCATCGACCACGCGGAAGCGGACATGGCCGTCATTTTGAATCTGGGCGTAAGGATGAATGGAGACGCTGTTCACGCCTAACGACTTTAGCTCGTCGAGGGTTCGCGCCATTTCCGGCGTGGCCCATTCCCAACCGGAGGTCTGGCAGGAAACGGTCATGCCTTTGACGAAATCGGTTTGGGCCGTCTTCGCCCGGGTGGAGGTCAGCAGGGCGACACCGAAGAAAAGGTTACGAAGGCTGGGGCGATAGGAGTGCATTTTTGGCAAGGTAATGCATGAAAATGGGAGTGATAGCTGAAGGGAACTCGCAAGCAGCCTCCCGGATCACGCGACCGTCAAAATACTGAATCCTAACCCTGCCCTGCGAAGCCGTTGCCTAGCGCACGATCGGCGGGAGGTCGTTCTCGGTCTCTCCGCTGTCGATCCCCTGGCGCAGCCGGCTGTGGCCAATGCTGTAGAAAAAATAAATCACGAGACCGATCGCCAGCCAGATAAAGAATCTGATCCAGGTTTCGATCGGGAGGCTGAGCATCAGGGCTCCGCAAAAAAACACGCCGAGGAGCGGAAACACCGGGACGAATGGAACCCGGAACGGCCGTGGCCGGTTCGGATCTTTCCGACGCAGCACCATGACGCCCGCACAAACCAACGCGAAAGCGAAAAGTGTCCCAATATTCGTGAGGTCGGCTAACGAGCCGATATCCGTGAGCATGGCGACGCCGCCGACGACGATGCCGGTCCAGATGGTAGTAATGTATGGCGTACGGTAGCGCGGGTGGATCCGCGCAAAATATCCAGGCAGCAATCCGTCACGAGCCATCGCCATGAAGATGCGCGGCTGGCCGAGCTGAAAGACGAGCAACACGGAGGTAAGTCCGGCCAGCGCGCCTGCGCTGATGAGCGCCTGCGCCCAGGGTTTCGCCGCGAAGGCTGTCGCCACGGCAGCCGAATCGCCCAGGTAAACCGTGTACTTTTTCATCCCGGTAAGAATGAATGACATCAGGACGTAGAGAATGGTGCAGATGATCAGGCTGGCGATCATCCCGATCGGCAAATCGCGCCTTGGATTTTTCGTTTCTTCGGCTGTTGTCGAGACGGCATCGAAACCGATGAAGGCGAAAAAGACAATCGCGGCGCCGCTCATGACCCCGCCAAAACCGCTCGGCATGAACGGGTGCCAGTTTGTCGGGTTGACCATGAAAGAGCCGAAGGCGATCACGAAAACCACCACCGCGAGCTTGATCATGACGATCGTCGTGTTGGCGGTCGCGCTCTCGCGAATGCCGTAGACCAGAAGCACCGTCACCGCCATGACGATGAGAAACGCCGGCAAGTTGAAAGCGATCGCATGCCCCATAATCACCGGCAGCGTGGTGGAAGAATAATCGCTCAGCGCCGCCCCGCCCTTGGCGATGATGGTGCCGGCGGTGGTGTGATCGCTCACCAGCCAGAGCGGGAACCTAAGGTGCAACCCAAAAGGCAGATTGCCGAGCAGCTGGACAAAATACCCCGACCACCCGACGGCCACGGCCATGTTGCCGACCGCATATTCCAAAATCAAATCCCAACCGATGATCCATGCGATGATCTCGCCCAAGGTCGCGTAGGAATAAGTGTAGGCGGAGCCGGAAACCGGAATCATCGAGGCCAGCTCGCTGTAACAGAGCGCCGCGAAACCGCAGGCGACTGCGGCCACGACAAACGAAAGCGCCACGGCCGGGCCCGCTGCCGGCCGCCCGAACACCAGGTCGGTGTGATTGATGAAAGCGATGATGAAATTGAGCACCGGCGTTTTCACGATCGACGCACCGACGCGAGCCGATTCGCCCGCGGCCGCGGTCCCGGCGAGTGCAAAAATTCCCGCGCCGATGATCGCGCCAATCCCGAGGCAGGTCAGGTCGAAGGCGGTAAGCGAGCGCTTCATCTTGCGCTCGGGCGCTTCCGATTCACGGATCAAGAGTTCAGGGCTTTTGGTTCGAAAAAGATTGGCGGCCACGAGATGTCTCCGGTTGTTGCGCTGCGAATTTATGAGAAGCGCGGGCATCGTGACATCGCGCGCTTGCCGGGGTCAATGCTTTGTTTCAGATACGAATCGTCCCGCTGGCCCGGATATAGCTTCGAAAAGGTATGCCCGTATTCTCCGTGCCGAATCTTATCGCCGGGACGCTCTTTAGCAGTGTCGGTTTCATCGGCTTTGTTTATGGCCGGCGGATGAGTCTTTGGAAACCAATGTTTATCGGGATCGCGCTCATGGCTTACCCCTATTTCATCGAAAGCACGGTCACGATTTGTGTCCTCGGCGTTCTCGGTTCCGCGGCGCTTTTCTTTCTGCGGGATTGATCCCGCCGGGCGGCCGCGACGCGATGGACTTCGTTCGCGCGGTTGAATAACCTGCCCGCATGTCTGACGAAACGCCGCTTATTCTGGGGGACGCCGTCGTTGCCGAGCTCGGGCGGCCCTCACGGCGCCGCTGGTTTCGCGGCAAGAAACAACCGCCGCCGCTGGCTCATTGCGAAAACTGCGGCGTCGCTCTGGTGGGGCCGTATTGCGCGCAGTGCGGTCAGCCCGCGATCGACTACCGCCGCTCGTTCGGCTCGCTTTTGGCCGATACGGCCGACGCATTTTTCAATCTGGACGCGCGTTTCTTTCAATCGTTCGGCCTGCTACTTATTAAACCCTGGCGCCTAACGAATGAATTCATAGAGGGTAAACGGGCGCGTCATGTGCATCCGCTGCGGGTTTACCTCATCGCCAGCGTGACTTTTTTTCTCGTCATCAATTTTCTTTCCAAAGGCACGCATCTCCACGGCGAGAAAAAAGGCGGGCATCTCAACCTCGCCCTCAACGGCGCTCCATCCAGCCCGGATCCCCTGGCACTCGGGCCGGCCAGTCCGGCGCCTGGCTTTTCGTTAGGGATTTCGCCTCCGCCGTCTCCCACCATCGCCCCATTGCCCGACCAGGAGGATATTTTTCAAACTTCGGAGCAAAAAAATCTCCCGCCTTTTGCCGCCTGGCTGCGGGACCGCGCGAAGGAAAAAATCGGACCGACAGGAGATCGCGGCGACCTCTTCCTCAAGGCGCTCATCCAAAACATCGCGCCCATGGTGCTCTGTTGCATTCCGCTCTTCGCGCTTGTCCTGAAGATTCTCTACATCTTCAAACGGCGTTTTTACGTTGACCACCTGATCTTCGCGCTCCACACCCACGCTTTTGTTTTTCTCAGCACCGTCCTCATCATCGGCGTCGGCTTTCTTCTCAATTGGAAAGTGCCGGGCGCGCTCACCCCGATCACCTGCACGCTTCTCGCTTTCGCCGTTGTCATTCAGCTTTTGATCGCGATTCGCCGCGTCTATCGCCAGAATTGGCTTGCGACCCTCTTCAAGTTTTTTCTCGGGAGCTGCATCTACGTCGTCATGCTCAGCATCGCCTTCGCCGTCACCGCTTTTCTGACCCTGCTTCTGCCGTGAGGATTATGAGCGTATGAATTCGCGTGTAGATCCTGGCCGCATGTCCAGGTTGAAATCTGCTAAGGATACATGTCCTCCCTTGTCGAAGGCTCGTTAGGCGATCGACTTAATCACGCCCCCGTCCGCGCGCACAGAGGCGCCATTGACCGCGGAAGCGAGCGGGCTGCAGACGAAGGCGACGACGTTGGCGATTTCGTTAGGCTCGAGAAAACGTTGTAGGAGCGAAGTCGGACGCGCGTTCTTGAAGAAATCCTTCTCGAACTCTTCCGTGCTCATCTTGTTCTCCAGCGCGAGCTGCCCGACAAATTCCGCCACTCCCTCGGACGCGGTCGGTCCCGGAAGAACGGAGTTAACCGTCACCTTCGTGCCCCTGCAGGTCTCGGCGAGGCCGCGCGCGACTGCGAGCTGCGCGGTCTTGGTCGTCCCGTAGTGAATCATCTCCGCCGGAATCTGAAGTGCTGATTCGCTCGAGACGAAAATGATCCGGCCCCAATCGTGTTTCTTCATCTCCGCGAGATAGACACGGCTCAGCCGCACGCCCGAGAGGACGTTGACCGCGAAAAATTTCTCCCATTCGCCGTCGCTGATTTCAGCGAAAGGCTTCGGCTCGAAGATGCCGACATTGTTGACCAGAATGTCGACGCGGGGCAGTTGCCTAACGACTTCCGCGCAACCCTCGGCCGTGCCAAGATCGGCGGCGATTCCCTGTACGTTCGCTTCTGCGTATTCTCTTTTGATCTCCGCGATCGCCTCGTCGACGCGTTCCTGCTTGCGTCCGTTCACCCAGACTTCCGCGTCCTCGCGGGCCAGCCGGTTGGCGATGGCGAGCCCAATCCCGGCGGTCGATCCGCTCACAAACGCCTTCTTATTTTTCAACTCGAGATCCATGTCCTATCTATGCATGGGGCTGCGCCTACCGCCACTTGCCACCCCGGGTGCCCGGCAGTTAAATGAGCCCATGGGTCGACAATGGCTGCACGCCAAACGCGAAGTCGCCGGTCTCAAAAAAGGCCAGGCGACCGGCAAGCTGGTCAAGGAAATCATGGTCGCGGCGAAGATGGGCGGCGCCGACCTGGCAGGGAATGCGCGTCTCGCCGCCGTCGTGGAGAAGGCGCGCAAGCAGAGCGTGGCCCGCGACGTGATCGAGCGCGCAATCAAGAAAGGCGGGGGGATCGGTGGCGAGAAACTTGAGCTCGAGCAGATCGTCTTCGAAGGTTACGCGCCGAACAAAGTGCCGGTGATCGTCGAGGTTCAAACCGATAACAAGAATCGCACCGCCCCGGAGATTCGCGTCCTTTTCAAACGCGGCCAGCTCGGCGCACCCGGGAGCAATAAATTTCTCTGCGATCACGTTGGCCTCGTCGATGCGCACCATCCCGATGCGCAAGCTGATCCCGAGGCCGCGGCGATTGAAGCGGGCGCGCAGGATTTCACGCCGCTGACGCACGCGGACGATCCGGAAATCCCCGAAGGCGCGGCCGGCGCGCGCTTCATCACCGGGGCGACCGACCTGCACGCCGTCTCGCAATGGTTAGGCCAAAATGGCTGGACGGTTGTCACGAGCGAACTTGGCTACCTCGCAAAGAATTATCCGGAGCTGAGTGAGGACGACCGCATCCAGGTCGGCGAATTCCTGCAAACCCTCGAAGACCACGAGGACGTCCACCGCGTCTGGGCGGCGGTGAGATAGACTCGTTAGGCGACGCGGCCCATCAAAACTGAAAGTAAATGAAGGGCACGTATTGGGCAGGAATGAAGAGCACCACGACCGCCCAGCCGGCGCCATAAGCGGCCGCAAAAAAAGGCTGGGGCAGGCGGCGCCACCAATTGGCGAACACCCGCTTGTAGTTCAGCCAATGCACGCAGGCCAACCCGCCGAGAAGCCACCAGAGCCTGAAGTCGAGTTTGTTGGGACCGCCCCTCTGCAGGAGAACGAACTGTTGCACGATGACCAACGCTTTGTGTAGCTCGGCCGAGCGAAAGAAGATCCAACAAAGACAAACGAAATAAAAGGTCAACGCCGTCGCGAAGAAGCGGTAAAGCAGGACCCCGGCGCGCGGCACCCTTTCCCATCCGCCAAAATTCATCCACCAGCGCGACCACTGCCGATGGGCGATCAGCCCCACTCCGTGCAGGCCGCCCCAGAGAACGAAAACCCAGGAGGCGCCATGCCAGAGGCCGCCCAGGAGCATCGTCAGGAGCATGTTGCGGTAGGTGAAAAGGAGCGAGCCGCGGTTTCCGCCTAACGAAATGTAAAGGTAATCGCGCAGCCAAGTGGAGAGGCTGATGTGCCAGCGACGCCAGAAATCCGTGAGCGAGCGGGCGAAGTAGGGGAAGTTGAAATTGATCGTTAGGCTGTAGCCGAGAAGGCGCGCGACCGCGATCGCCATGTCGGTGTAGCCGGAGAAGTCGCAGTAAATTTGCACCGCATAAAGGAGCACGCCGATCCAGGCGCTGTTCGCCCCGTAGCTCTGCGGATTGGCGAAGTATTGATCGACAAAGGGCGCCACGCTGTCGGCGACGCAGGCTTTTTTCACGAACCCGGTCAGGAAAAGAACGAGCGCGCCGCGGGCATCGACTTCCGACCATTGCGGCCGCCGCTTGGTTTGCGGGAGGAAATTCAGCGCCCGCACAATTGGGCCGGCCACCAGCGGAGGGAAAAAGCTGATGAAGAATGCGAGGTCGAGAAAACTTCGCTCCGCCCGAAGGTGCCGCCGGTAGACTTCCACCGTGTAGCTAATCGATTGAAAAGTATAAAAGCTGACCCCGTAAGGGAGGATGATGCGGAGAGTGTGAACCGAAGCCGGCAGCCCGATCCAGGCAAGAAATTGGCCGGCCGAGCCAACGAAAAAGTTGAGGTATTTGAAAACGCACAAGGTCCCCAGATTGACCACCAGACTAACGAGCAAAAAACTGCGACGCCGGACGAGGCTGCGGCAATCTTCAATCTTGAGACCAACGAAGTAGTCAAGGCAGGTCGAGCTGAGCAAAACAAAGGGGAACCACCAGCCCGCGGGCAGCGCGGCCCATTGCCTCGCCCATAAGTGTGCGAGAAAGGCGAGGGGATCGCCGACGAAAAAGCAGGCGTAAAAAAAGTAACTGCAGGCGAGGAGAAATGCCTTCCGCGCCGTGTTCGAGCGCAGCCCCCAGGCGATGCAAAAGACGATCGCGAAAAAGAGGAAAAAACGAGACTCGACGAAAAGCACGAGGAACCTGGCTCGACGCCCTAACGAGCGGCTGAATCGAGCGCGTGGAGAAATTGTTCCGCCAAATCCCGGGTGAAAATCTCGGCACCGCGCGCGTTCAGATGCTCGGCATCGGGGCGGTTGGCCTCGTCATAAAGCGGAGCGTAACGAGCAAGATCATCGAAGGAAAAGAGCATGCTTCCCGGAGGCACGTCTACTCCCGACCCGCGGGCCGCGCGGAGCGAGGGAGCGACGACGAAAACGACCTGAATGTTTTCTGCAGCCAGTTCTTTGACGAGTTGACTGAGCTCGTCGCGCATCACCGGGTCCGCCGGACGCGGGGCGGAATGATCCCTGGCCGCTTTCAGGCGTTGCTCATAAGTCGGCCTGAATTCCGGCTTCATGGTTTTCTCGAGGGGATTGAATCCATCGCCATCTGGGCCGAGCCCGCGTGAGGGGACGAAAGCGACCGGTCTCACGTTGGCGCCGTTGCGCGCCTCCCGCGCACTCACGTCATCATCGCGCTGCTGTCCGCCCGGTCTCGCCTGCAGCTCAAAAAAAAGATATCGCAGCTTGGCTGGCTGCAGCGCCGCCACCTTGCGCGCCACCGCCAGACAGCCGGGAGTCTTCATCCGGTCCACGCCGAGATTAAATGCCCGCCAGCGATGACCCGCCCGCGCCGCAATCTCGTCGAAAAGTTTCGGCGAAAGGCCGTGATAAACCCGGCTCGAACCGATGAAGACGATATCGTAGTCGTCCTTGTGCTCCTGAAACCAGCGCAGCCTCGGTGAGTCGTCCTGAAATTGCTGTGCGCAAAGCAGCCGACCCGCGAGGCTCGAAAAGGCCGCGGCCAAGCAGAGGCATTGAAGGGCGCGTAGCCTGAGCACATTCATCTGCGCGGGCAGTAACACGAATTGAAATACGCGGCAAGGCGCCCTCTTCCACAGGCGGGCAGCCTAACGATTCGCCGGAGCGATTCCCTTGCTAAAGTCCTCGGCAAGTTTTCCCGAAAAAATCTCCGCCCCGCGAGCGTTGAGATGTTCCGTGTCGAGACGATTGTCCTCTTCGTAAAACTGCGGATAACGGGCGAGATCGTCGTAGGCGAACAGTGGACTCCCGTCTGGTGCGTGAATCCCGGAGCCGCGGGCAGCCATCAGCGAAGGCGGCACCACGAAGACGACTCGCACCTTTTTCTCGGCCAACTCCTGCGCGAATCGCTTGAGCTCGCTGCGCATCATCGGATCGGGTGCGCGGTTAACCACCTGATCCTGCACTCCGGCGAAAGCCTTGCGGTAGGTCGTGAGGGTTTCGCCCGCCATCGGTCTCGACATGGCAAAGTAGCCGTTCCAATCCGCGGGCAGATTCGCCCGGCCGCCCTTGCGCGGGGTGCGGTGAGAGGGATGAGGAGGGAGCGCGTCGATTGCATCCTGAAGAAGGGTCATTCCCGACCCGGCGCGAGTCACGTTGCGAAACCAAAGCCGCGCCGTGGCGACAAGTCGCGGCCCAAACTCTTCCCAACGCCTAACGGAAAGCGGCGCGCCCGGCAAAACGCCCTCCGGCCAGCTCAGGCCATGCGCGAAGATGCGGAAACCGGACAAGACCGAAGGCCAGTCGCGCCAATAAACGTCACGCTCCT
>JBBSGS010000004.1:0-31707 GCA_038253875.1 Chthoniobacterales bacterium | reverse complement strand
CTGATCGCGGAGGAGGTTGTCCAGGGGATCGAAGCTGCGCGGATCGCCCGGCGTCCCGTTGATGATCGTTAGGGCTTTTTCGATCGCCGCCTGTACCGCCCGCGCTTCCTGGCAACGGCGTTCCAGCCGCCGTTTCACGATCTCCTTCTCGCGGGCGCGCTCCGCGATGCGCTCCGGATCTTTTTCCGTGCGACGGGGCAGATACTCGAGCGCGGTGAGAATGCTTTGAAGTTCAGCGTAGAACTCTTCTTCCCTTTGCTCGCTCAGCTGCTCGAGCGCCAGCTGAAGAACATGTGGATACGTGCCGGGCGAGAGAGGAAATTCGTGGTCGAAATAACGGAGAAAAAATCGCCCGCTCTCGAAGTGCACTTGCAGCTCGCCGCGCTCCAGCACTCTCCCATATTGATCGCCCAGGACCGGGATCAAGACTTTGTCGCGCAGGTCGGATTTGAGCGGCTGCCAGTCGATGTCGAAATAGGGGGCGTAGACGGAACTCGGTCCGTTTTCGAGCACGTCGGCCCACCAGAGATTTTGCGGTTCGGCGATGCCCATGTGGTTCGGGACGAAGTCGAGCACCTGCCCCATCCCGTGCGCGTGCAGCTCCGCGACCCAGGCGTCGTACTCTTCGCGAGACCCGATCGCGTCATTGAGCTTGTTGTGATCGGTGATGTCGTAGCCGTGCAGGCTCTCGGCGCGCGCCTGAAAATAAGGCGATGCGTAGCAGTCGCTGATCCCGAGCGCGTCCAGATAGGACACGATCGCGCGGGCCTGCGCGAAGATGAATTCGCGATTGAATTGCAGGCGGTAAGTCGAGGTTGGAATGCGCGGCGCCGTCACGGAAAAACGAAGCTAGAGAGGAATCGTTGCCTGAACAGGATTTGCGGCCAAATCATGGCAACTTGGCACAGCCATGCGCGCGATGATTCTGAGCGAGCAAAAACCGGTCGAAGAGTCGCCGCTCGTCGAGCGGGATGTGGAAGAACCGCACGCCGGGCCGGGTCAAGTGCGGGTAAAAGTCAGCGTCTGCGCGGTCTGCCGCACTGACATTCATGTCGTGGAAGGAGACCTGCCGCTGCATCGATCGCCATTGATTCCCGGGCATCAAATCGTCGGCCGCCTAGACCAGCTCGGCGAGGGCGCGACGCGTCTGAGCGTTGGACAGCGGATCGGCATCGGCTGGTTGCGACATGTGGATGGCACCTGCGAATTTTGCCGACGCGGCCGCGAGAATCTTTGCCCGGACTCGCGCTACACCGGCTACGACGCCGATGGCGGCTACGCGGAATACGCGGTTGTGCCTAACGAGTTCGCTTACGAATTGCCGGAGGGTTTCGACAACGAGCAGGCCGCGCCGTTGCTCTGTGGCGGCCTGATCGGGTACCGGGCTTTGCAGCGGGCGGATGTGCCGGAACAGGGGCGGTTGTTGCTCGTTGGGTTCGGTAGCTCGGCGCATCTCGTCATTCAGATCGCGCGCGCCCGCGGACACGAGGTCTACGTGGTCACGCGCAGCGAGAACCACATGCGGCAGGCGAAAGAACTGGGCGCGGCCTGGGCCGGCGCTGAGTTTCGCGATCTCCCCCGCAAAGCCAACTCGGCCATTCTCTTCGCGCCTTCGGGAAAGCTCGTTCCACCAATCATGGCGGCGCTCGACCGCGGCGGCATTTGCTCGATTGCCGGCATTCACTTGAGCGAAGTGCCGGCGCTGAATTACGCCCGGCATCTTTATCAGGAGCGGGAGATTCGCAGCGTTACCGCGAACACGCGCGCCGATGCGCGGACTCTGCTCGTCGAAGCCGCGGCCGCGCGGGTTCGTCCCCGCACAACACATTATTCGTTAGGCGAAGCGAACCGCGCGCTCGCCGAGATGAAGCAAAGCCGGGTGGTAGGCACGCCGGTTTTGGTCATTTGAGGTCACATTTTCTCGGGCACCTGAATCCCCAGAAGGTCGAGGCCACGCTGGAGAGTGCGCGCGGTGAGTTCACAAAGCGCCAGCCGCGTCGCGCGCGCCGGTTCCTCCGCCTTCAGAACCGGGCACGCTTCATAAAAAGCGTGGAAGGCGTTGGCCAGTTCGAAAAGATAATTCGCGAGAACGTTAGGCCGAAAATCGTTCAGGACTTGCGGAACCGTTTCCGCAAACTGCGCCAGACGTTTGGCGAGATTGAGCTCGGCAGGTTCGGTCAAAACGAGTCCGTTAGGCGGCGAAAACTCTTCGCCCGCCTTGCGAAAGATCGAGCGAATGCGCACGTAGGCATTTTGCAGGTAAGGCGCGGTGTTTCCCTGGAAGGAGAGCATCCGGTCCCAGGAAAAGATGTAGTCCGTCATCCGATACTGGGCGAGGTCGGCATACTTGACCGCGCCGATGCCGATCGTTTGCGCGATCGCGCTTTTCTCTGCCTCGCTGAGGTTCGGGTTTTTTTCGGTCACGATTTTTTTGGCGCGGACGACCGCTTCGTCGAGGACGTCGCGCAGCGGCACGTTGTCGCCCGAGCGCGTTTTCATGAGCTTGCGGTCCTCGCCGAGGATGCTGCCGTGGGTGATGTGCCGGAAGTCGGCGCGGTAACCTTCGCGCCGGGCGATCTCGAAAATCTGCCGGAAGTGCAATTGCTGGGGCGCGCCGGTCACGATCCAGACGGTATCGGCGCCGAGATCCTGGATCCGGTAATCGACCGTCGCGATATCGGTCGTGGCATAGTTGAAACCGCCGTCGCTCTTTTGGATCAGACAGGGCTTGTCCGCGAGTTCGGGAATATCGCGGAAGAAAACGCAGATGGCGCCTTCGCTCCTCTCCGCGAGACCGGAGGCGCAGAGACGCTCCACGATCGCGGGCAGCCGGTCGTTGTAAAAACTTTCGCCCCGCTGGATGTCGTAATGGATTCCGAGAATTTCATAAGCGGCTTCGAATTCTTTCATCGAAAGCGCGACACACTCGTTCCAGATGCGCAGGTTTTCCGCGTCACCGGCCTGCAGCCTAACGAGTTCTTCGCGGCAGGCTTCGCGCACCGCAGGATCAGCCGCTCCCAGTTCATTGGCCGACTTATAAATTCGCACCAGCTCCGCAATCGGATCGCGCGCGAGGGCAGCGCGGTCGAGCAGATTCTTCCAGCCATAAATCACCATCCCGAACTGCGTCCCCCAGTCCCCGATGTGGTTGTCGCGGATGACCTCGTGGCCAAGAAATGTCGCGATCCGGGCGAGCGCGTCGCCAAGGACGGTGCTGCGAATGTGGCCGACATGCATGGGCTTGGCGACGTTAGGCGAACCGAAATCAATGACGATTTTATGGCGCGTCTCGGGGAGCGGGAGGCCCAGTCGATCGTCCTGCAAAAGGTGCGCAGCTTTGGCGGCGAGCGCCTGCGGAAGAAGCGTGAAATTAATGAAACCCGCGCCAGCAATGGTGGGCGCTGCGGACCACTCGGCCACCTTGAGATGATCGATGATCTGCTGCGCCAATTTTCGCGGATTTTCACCCCGCTGTTTCGCGAGCACCAGCGCGGCGTTGGTCTGGTAATCGCCGAAACGGGCATCGCTCGCTGGAACGACTTCACCGGTCGCGGGCAGACCGGCGGCTTCGAGCGCACGCGACAAACTTCTCGCGAGAAGTCCCTGGAACGTTTCCATCAGCCCACCGCGGCCGCTATTTTTGTGCGCGCTCTCCGAAAATCGAGAGGATTTCCTCTTTCGTCTCCGCGCCCGCCAGGCTTCCGCGGACGGAGCGATCGTTCAGGAATTTTGCGATCGAAGCGAGGGTGCGCAGGTGCGTCTGGAATTGATTTTTCGGCACGATGAAGAGGACGACAAACTTGACCGGCGCGTTATCGAGCGCGTCGAACTCAATCCCTTGGGTCGACCGTCCGAAGGCCGCGACGACTTCAGCGACCTCGTCGGAGGAGGCGTGTGGAATTGCAATGCCGAAGCCGATGCCGGTGCTCATGGTTTCCTCGCGCTGCTTGAGGGCGGCCAGAATGCTCTCGCGGCTGACAGCGCTGACCCTTTCCTGACTAACAAGAAGATCTATCAGCTCGACGATGGCGGGCCAGCGCTCGGTCGCCTGCATCTCCGGAATGATCTGCTCGGAAGATAAAAGGCTGGCCAGGGACATGCAGGATTCTCCGAGTGGAGCGGAAGCTAAGCGTCGGCGGTTTGGATGACAAGTTGGAATGGGTGAGAGCCGATTTACCGGCTTACTCTTCGATTTTGTAATTCAGCTGCCGCGAGAGCAGCCAGCGCACCCCGAACATGTCGATGGTCGCACGGACCGCGCGATTGCCGAGCCCGTATTTGCTCTGGCCGAATTTCCGCGCCCGATGGTTGACCGGGACTTCGACCAGACGGTAACCCGCGCCTTTGACCAGCGCGGGAATGAAGCGATGCATCCCTTTAAACGGCACGAGCGTGCGGACGCATTCGCGGCGCATCGCCTTGAGGGTGCAGCCGGTGTCGCGCACGCCATCTTTCGCGAAACGACTCCGGACGAAGTTCGCGACCCGACTCGTTAGGCGCTTGACCAGGGTATCTTTGCGCTGCCCGCGATAGCCGCACACCAGATCGGCGCCACGGCCGATCTCGGCGACGAGGCGCGGGATGTCGGCGGGATCATTTTGCAGGTCGCCATCGATCAGGACGACGATGGCTCCGCGCGCCGCGTTCGCGCCGGCATAGAGGGCGGCGCTTTGGCCGGCATTCTTTTCGAAACGTAGCAGGCGCGTTTCCGGCCCGGTCGTTAGGCGGGCGACCGTTTGATCGACCGAGCCGTCGTCGACAAAGATGATCTCGTGCGCGATTCCTGCGAGCGCGGCCGCCAGCTCGGTCTGCAGGATTGGCAGGTTCTCCTCCTCGTTGTAGAGCGGCACGACGACCGAGATGGCGGGCTCCGAGGGAACGCCGCTCATAAGGACAGCGTCCGATAATCGTAGCAGGCATAGACCTGCAGTTGACGCAGGGGTTGCCCGCCGGTGCGCACTTCGATCGTGGCGATTTGTTCGACGCGTCCGAAGCCTTGCTGAATACTGGTCGGCGGCCGCTTCTTTTTTCCCTCCTGAAGATAGAGGGCGTTGCGGCCGGTGAAGAGATTTACGCCTTCTTCTTCGGAGTAAACTTCGTTCGCGTCGCGCACCGCATTCGGCGGCAGCGGCACGAACTCATCGTAGCGCGGCCAAAAGGAAAACTCGTTCACCATGTCCTGCGACTCCGGGATGTAGGCCGGCGGATGAGCCGGCCCTTCGACGCGTTTGTCGCGGAGGTAAAATCCGAGCTCCGCGGCGCGATCGCGCTCGTCGGCGATGAGAAAAGCCGGGTGCCCACTTTTTGTTTCAAAATCCTGGCGAACCTGCGCGACCGCATCAGCCATTGATCGCCAGCCGCGCAGACGATCTGTCGGATCGTGGCCGTGACGTTGGAAACCAACGTTGCGAGTCATCAGAGCGAGGAGCAGGGTACTCATCAAGGCGCTGAGAACGAACCCGGCGGCGGCCCATTTTCTCACACCCCCACGCGTTGCGTCGCGTTCGCGCCAATAGGAAATGGCGAGGAGGCTAAGGCTGAGAAAGGCAAGTCCGTCCCAATTCGGCGCGGCGGCTTCATTGAGCGAGAGGATGGCGTAAAGGAAAAAGACCGGCAGACCGAACCAGAGGAGAAAAAGCATTCTGAACTGCGCCAGCGCCCGCCGCCAGTTCGCGATCACGGCCCAGGCGAGGCCGAGAAAAAGCAGCGGCGAATAGGTGAGGAAATGGACACCGAGAAACGAGAGCAGCTCGAGCGGATGGAAACCGGGCGCGCTGTCCAGGCCCCCGCGCGACTTAAGATGCGCAAGAGTGACCCAGGCGTGCTGCGAATTCCACACAATCGGAGGAACGGTGCAGAGCGCGAAAGCCGAGACTAACGAGTAAAGGCTCGGCCGGCGGAATTCGCGGCGCAATCGAGGGACGAGGAGGAGGAGGAGGACGATCGAAACCAGCTCCAGCGCGTTGGTATATTTGCAGAGGAAACCGAGACCAATGAGGAGCCCGGTAAGCAGCCACCACCACGAAAAATCTGGAGTGCGCTCGAGGGCCAGCCAAAAAGTGTAGAAGGCCGCGACCCAGAAAAAAACCGAGAGCGGATCGATCGTGAGGACGAGACTGCCGAGGTTGAAAATCGGCGCGACATTGAGCGCCATGACCGCCCAAAAACCCACGGTCGCGCTGAAAAGCCGTTGCGCGAAATAATAGAGCAGCAAACTCGTGCCCGCGGCGAGGAGCGGGCTCCAGAAGCGCACGCCAAATTCGTTGTCGCCGAAGAGTGCGGTGCTCGAGCGGATGACGAAGGCGACGCCGGGGCCTTTGCTGAAATAGGAGAGCGCCGGTCGCTGCGACCACATCCAGTAATAGGCTTCGTCGGGCGAAAGCAGCGTCGCGTTAAGGAGCGCGAGCCGGATCGCGGTAAGCACGAGAATAAAAATCCAGACCGCGCGCGTCGTGCTCATGCTGTTTCCCCGTTTATGAGCCGCGGATGTCGAAGGTAAACGTTAGGCGCCCAGCGCCGCGCCCCCCAACCCCAGAGCCACTCCAGAAAGGCGAGCAAGAGAAACGTTACGCCGGCCGCCAGAAAAATTGTCGCGAGCACGTCACTCGGCCAATGCGCGCCGAGATAGATTCGCGAATAGCCGATCGTCGCCGCGACCAGGAAATAGAGCCAGCCCCAGCGTCGGTAAAAAAACGCGAGCACGATGGCGACAGTGATGTTGTTCGTGACGTGCCCCGAGGGAAAAGATGGGCCAGAAGCGAAGCGATCGCGTTCATCGGAATAGCGAATCCCCGGCGTTTTGAAGAGCGTGAGGAACTGCGGCCTCGCCTTCGCCACCTCCACCATGCGGACGCGCTCCGCCTGCTTCGGCCGGCGGCGATCGACGAATTTTTTCACCGTGTCGATGAGGCTGCTGTCGACAAGGAGCGCAAAGCCGACGCAGAAAACCAGCGTCCGTCCCTTGAATCCCCCAAAGATCAACGCATAGAGCACGAGGAGGAGGATGAACGGCTTCCAGATATCGACGTCGCTGATCGACGCCATGAAGAGGTCGAGCGCAGGGCTCGTCCATTGTTCGTTGATGAGATGAAAGAGCGATTGATCCACTCGGAAGATTTAAGTTTTCAGCTTTAAGTTTTAAGGAATCGGGTCGATAGCTCGCACTTCACTTAAAGCTGAACACTTAAAACTTAAAGCTTTCCTGCATGCCTCGACAGATCAGCCTCCTCGCCGCGATCGCGGTTCTCCTTCGCGCGACCACCATGGCTGCGGATGCGCCCTCGGCCGAACAGATTCTCGCGCAGGTTCGCTGGCAGCAAGCGCAGCAACAGCTCGATCTCCAGGGTCAGCTTCGATCCGACGCGACGGTGATCCCTTTTCGTATCACGCAGACAGGTCCGGTCATCCGCTACACTTTCGCCAATCCGCCGGTCGTCTTGCAGCTGCGCCTCGGAGAGAATGGCTCGCGTCTCGATCTGGTGAAAAATACCAGCACCGAGAAATTTGCCGCCGCGCGTCTCGATGAGAAAATCGGCGGGACTGGTGTCACCTTCGGCGATCTCGCGCTCAGCTTTCTCTATTGGCCGGACCCGCAGTTCATCGGGACAGACAGCGTTCGCACCCGCGCTTGTTGGAAGCTGCGGCTCCACCCTCCGTCCCGCGGCGCGCAATATTCGAGCGCGATGCTTTGGGTCGATCAAGAGAGCGGCGCAATCATGCGTCTGGAGGGGTACGATTGGAAAAATCAGCTCGCGAAAAAGTTCGAGGTCGTCTCCGCGCAAAAGATCGAAGGACGCTGGTTTTTGAAACAAATGCGGATTGAAGAAATGCAGCTGGGCACGAACAAGGTGCAATCGCGGAGTTATCTCGAGATCAACAAATAGCTCTGTGCGCGCGCCTCTCAGCCTCGGTCTTTCTGGTTTTGATATTCGGTTTCGATGGCCAAACATGGGCCGCCGCGCCGAAGCCCCTCATCGCAATTCGACACGTTACGCTCATTGATGGCACCGGCGCCTCGCCCAAACCGAACGCGCGCGATTCACGGAGATCGCCGCAATTCTCCATTCCGAACATGTGAAATTTCTCGTCGGGACAGACCTTGGAGGGCGCGACATCTACCCTGGGTTCAGCACTCATGAGGAGCTTGCTTTACTTGTGAAAGCGGGACTCACCCCGATGGAAACGCTAATTGCTGCGACTCGCCATCCTGCTGAATGCCTCTCCCAGGCAGCCCAGCTGGGCACTATCGAAAAGAACAAAATCGCCGATCTCGTGCTGCTCGACCAAAACCCGCTCGACGACATCCTGAACACAAAAACGATTAACGCGGTCGTTGCTGACGGTCGTCTGTTCAAAAGACCTGAACTGGACGCGATGTTACAGATGGTGGTGGAAAAAGCGCCCGGTCGTTAGGCGGTCGATTACGCGAGCCGGCGCGAGCGCAGTTATAGCTGGAGCGCGCTTTCTCGCATCCTCCGTATTCTCCACGGTTGAGCCGAGCGAAAAAATAAAGTAGTGGTCCGCCATGCTCTCCGCCCGCAACGCTGCTTTGCTTCTCCTCGGTCTCCTTCCGTTTCCCTTGAGCGGCCGTGCGGCGAATGTTCCGCCGAAAACCGTCGGGGCCATTTCCGATGCCACGCTCTTTCGTGGGGCTTCCGCCGAGGTCGTCGATCTCTCGAAATTCTTCACCGACCCCGACACCACGGGAGTTCGCCTAACGACAGTGCTCGGGACGATTGACGTTGCGCTTTATAATCAGGCCGCGCCGCTCACCGTCGCCAATTTCCTCCACTATGTGGATAGCGGCCGCTACGAAATTACCGATCCCACGACGGGCGATCCCGCGCCCATCTTTTTCCATCGGGCGGTGGTGGATTTTATCCTTCAGAGCGGCGGCTTCCTTGCCGGGATTTTGCCAGATAACCCGGCGGCGACCCGGGCGATACAGGTCGAGACTTTCCCTCCGGTCGTGAATGAATTCGATATCTCGAATACGCGCGGCACCATCGCGATGGCCAAGCTCAACGGTTCGCCCGACAGCGCCACCAGCCAGTGGTTCATCAACCTGGCTGACAATAGCGCCACCCTCGATACCCAGAACGGCGGCTTCACCGTCTTCGGCCGAGTCTTCGGGAACGGGATGACTGTCGCCGATGCGATCGCGGCGCTGCCCATTTTTAATTTTGGCGCCCCCTTCGATGCCTTGCCGCTGCGCAATTATACTCTGGCCGACTTTAATGCGCCCACTGCGGTGGGTCCGAACAACGTCATCACCGTGCCTAAAATTACGCGGACGACTCCGTTGACTTTTACGGCGACGAGCGACCATCCGGGCCTGGCCTCGGTCGCGCTCAGCGGAAATAATTTACTCGTGACAGGGAAGGCGCTGGGGAGCGCGCTCATCACCGCGACCGCAACGGATGCGGATGGCGCCAAAGTCTCGCAGACTTTTCAGGTAACGATCGTGAGCTATCCGGTGCATCTCGCGAACATCTCCACCCGGGTGGTGGTGGGAGCGAATGACGACGCGCTCATCGGTGGCTTTATCGTGCTCGGGAACGCGTCGAAACGGGTCGCGATTCGCGCGCTCGGACCTTCTCTCGCCGGTGCCGGCCTCTCAAATGTCCTGGCCAATCCAACCCTCGAGCTGCACGCCGGAGATGGCAGCGTTTTGGATTCAAACGATAACTGGGAGGACGCGCCTAACGAACAAGAGATCATCGACGTCGGCCTCGCGCCGACGAAGACAAACGAATCCGTAATTCTGCGCACGCTCCCCGCGACGACCGCGGGCACGGCCTTCACCGCAGTTGTTCGCGGCGCCAACGGTGGCGGAGGCGTCGGCTTGGTGGAAGTCTACGATCTCGATAGCGGCCCGGGCTCGAGCATTCTCAACATCTCCACCCGCGGCGACGTTAAGGCTGGGGATAACGTCATGATCGGCGGGTTCATCGTCTTCGGTGACGGTTCTCAGCGGGTGCTGGTGCGTGCGATTGGGCCTTCGCTCGCCGAAGCCGGGGTCGCCGATCCCTTGGGCGATCCGACGCTGACGCTGGTCAACAGCCAGGGCACGCAGGTCGATTTCAACGATAACTGGCAGAACAATCCGGACGCGGCGGCGATCGAGGCGAGCACGATTGCGCCTAACGACCCGAAAGAATCGGCTGTCCTGCAAACACTCCCGGCTGGCGGCTACACCGCGATCGTCCGCGGTGCGGGAAGCGCGACTGGAACCGGCCTCGTCGAAGCTTACGCGCTCGAGCCATAGTAGACGATTCGCTCTGCGAACCGCCGGGGAAAAGTCGCTCGCCCAAAAAGGGTATTGCACATTCGATGCCCGCGCCGCCCAGAGGGCGGCGTCTACAGGTCGTTAGGCACGCCGGCCTGGACGATCTGGGCGAAGCTGCGCGGATCGAGACTGGCGCCGCCGACGAGCGCGCCATCGATATCGCGTTGCGAGAGTAGCTCGCGCGCGTTGTCCGGTTTCACGCTGCCACCGTACTGGATCCGGATCTTCTCGGCGGTGGGCTCATCCGACATTTCGGCGAGCGTTTTGCGGATGAAAGCGTGCGCTTCTTGAGCCTGCGCAGCAGTCGCGGTTTTGCCCGTGCCGATCGCCCAAACCGGCTCGTAGGCGACCACGGTTTCGTGAAGCTCCTTTGCCTCCACGTTCGCGAGGCTGCCCCGCAATTGCATCGAAAGAACTTTCTCAACGTCGCCTTTTTCGCGTTGCGCGAGGGTTTCACCGATGCAGACGATCGGCCGCAAAACCTCCTCGTAAGCCGCGTGCACCTTGCGGTTGACGAGCGCATCCGTCTCGCCAAAAAGAGCCCGCCGCTCGCTGTGGCCGAGGACGACGTAGCGGACGAATAATTCTCTCAACATCGCCGGGCTGATCTCACCGGTGAACGCACCGCTGCGTTCCCAATGCATGTTCTGCGCGCCCACCTTGATGTTCTGCGTTTTCGTGAGCAGCTGGGAGACTTTGGGGATCGCAGTGAAGGGCGGTACGATGACCACTTCAACTTCATCCATGTCGTCGATCTCGCGCAGGAAGGTGGTGATGAACGCCTCCGACTCGCTTTGAGTCATGTGCATTTTCCAATTCGCGGCGATGATTTTTTTGCGCATGAAGAGAGGCAGTTCGTTAGGGTAAAGCTACAGGTATGAGAAGCAGGGTGGTGGCGGGAAACAAATAAGAGCACGCCCCGCAACCGTGCAACCGAAGGCCGCGAAAAGCGTCTGGCGATTCGCGGCGCACCAGCGAACGAGACAGCCGTCGCGGAACGAGGAGAGTTACTTGATCGTTCCCGCGCCCAGGCTCGCAGCGAATTCTTGCGCCAGGAACCGGCTGAATGCCTCGGACCCGCGCGGAGTGAGATGAGAGCCGTCGATCCGCACCCCCGGACGAAAAAGTTCGGGATAACGGCGGAAATCGTTGAACGAGAGGAGTGCGCCCGGAGGCTTCGCTGCATTAACAAAAACGAGCTGCGCTTGGGCGACGATCGGGGTGACGATAAAGATCGGTACTGCGCCCCGACGGCGAACGGCTTCTGCGCATCGCCGGCAGATATCCTCCGTTGCCCAATCGACCTGCTCCTGGTCTGTCGCCGGGTCGGAGGCACGCAGGGCGCGTTCGTAGGCGGGCCTCTTGTCGGCGGGCAGTTGCCGCGATCTCGGATGATATCCATCCTCGGCCTGTCCCAGCTCGGTGGCGCTCGGAGGTTCGGACCGGTGCGAAAACCACTCCGCGACATTCCGCGCGGCTCCCAAGTTGATGAAAGTCTTCGCGAAGAGCGAGAAATGCAGCACGAAAAGGTCGTGTCGCTCCTTTTTTTTGGCCTTCAGGCCGGTTAACACATCCCAAGGATCCTTTGCTCTGCCACTGTCATCAACCTTGAAGATTTTGCGGAAGACCGCGTGGGTTCTCGTCCAGTCGTGCCAGTAGCTGATCCGTCTGGCGCCAGCATTGTTAGGGTCGAAATGTGGCGAGAGCGCTTCGAGTTCAATGAAAACCCAGCGAAGTTTCCCGGTGCTTTTGGGCAGAAGCTGCTCGAGCACGTAGGACTCTTCGGCGATGAACATTCCGTTTACGCCCAGATTGAAGGCGTGCGTGGGATGTCCGCTTTCCTTCATCACTTGATCGAAGACCACAGGGGAAATTTCCTGATAGACCCTGCTCGACCCGAGGAAGACGGTATCGATCTCGTCGCGATGAGCCTCGAAAAACCGTAACTTCGAGCTGATAGGCGTGATCTCGGGAAACGGCAACACCGTTCGAATCAGCGTGCAAGCGGCGAGGAAGCCGAGCACTGCAATCGCCGCGGATGTGAGGGCTTTCGCCAGCAAGGCTGCCGCCTTTCGCAGAGCTCTAAGCGTGGTCGCTCAATGCCGCGATGCCAGGAAGTTCCTTACCTTCGATCAGTTCTAGAGAAGCGCCGCCGCCGGTGGAAATAAACGTCATTTTGTCCGCCAACCCGGCTTGCTTCACCGCGGTGACGGAATCACCGCCGCCAATAATCGTCGTCGCATTCGTGCGCGCAAGCGCCTCGGCGATCGCGATGGTGCCCGACGCGAAATCGGGAATTTCGAAAATGCCGGGAGGACCGTTCCATAAGATCGTTTTCGCGCGCGCGATCTCGTCCTGGAAAAGCCTGATCGATTCCCGTCCGAGATCGACTGCCTGCCAGCCGTCGCGCACGCCGTCTTTGGGCGAAAGACGACCGGTCTCGTGGGTCGCGGCGCCGGCTTTGATTTCGTCGGTTTCCAGCGCGTCGATCGGAAGGAGAAATTTCACGCCTTTCTTCTGCGCGAGCTCGAGCAACTCCCGCGCGAGTTCGATCTTGTCTGCCTCGACTCGGCTGGCTCCGATCGGGATCCCCTGCGCCTTGAAAAATGTATTCGCCATCGCCCCGCAGATCAGAAATGCATCCGCCTTTTCCATGAGCGCTTTAATCACGCCGATCTTATCGGAAACTTTCGCGCCGCCCATGATGACGAGAAACGGCTTCGCCGGCTGGGCCAGCTCCTCCAGCAGATATTTGAGCTCCTTCTCCATGAGAAAACCGAGGGCGGCTTGCCTAACGAATTTCGGGACGCCCGCGGTCGAGGTGTGCGCGCGATGGGCGGCGCCGAAAGCGTCGTTCACATACAGGCCGTCGCTTAAATTCGCGAGCGCTTCGGCGAACTGCGGATCGTTCGCCTCCTCTTCGGCGTGAAAACGCAGGTTCTCGAGCAGCGTGACGCCCCCTTCTTTCATGTCGGCGACGATCGCTTCGGCGTCAGCGCCGATGCAATTGTGGCTGAACGCGACCGGGTGATCGATCAGGTCGTGCAGCGCAAGACCGACCGGCCGGAGTGAATATTTCTCGACTGGTTTGCCTTTCGGACGGCCGAAGTGAGCCATCAAAATTGTCTTAGCACCCTGTGCGCGGAGGTAATTGATCGTGGGCAGACTCTCCCGCATCCGCGTATCGTCGGTAATGACGATCGTGCCATCGCGCTCTTCGGTCGGCACGTTGAAATCGACGCGCACGAGCACGCGCTTTCCGCGCACCTCGAGGTCACGAAGGGTGAGTTTGCTCATTCTTTCTCCTGCTCCTGCTCCTGCTCATAATCCTCATCACCTTCTCGAACCATGGCCGAGTGCGAAGAAAAGCGCCGCAACAGCCCCATTAGCATCCGAACGATGTGAACCAGCCGTTCTTTCCCTTCCTTAACCTGATCATCGCTTGCCAACTTCCGAACCACGAGAACGTCAAGGCAAGCCGCGCACTCGAGAGCGGAGCCACGAGCGATTTCAAAAAAACGTGCCCGATCGCGTTGAGAGAATTTTCCGTTTCCCTCAGCGATGTTGAGCGGAATGCTCGTGGAGGCGCGGTCGAGTGGGTTCTTAGCCGCGGCCTTCGCCGCGATCAAACCCAGCAGTTCGCCCGCCCATCCGCAGAGAAGAAGCGATTCCTGATCGACCTCGAGCTTTTCGTCGTCGAAGAGCGGATTCATTGAAGGATTTGGAGCAGGAGTATAAGCAGGAGCAGGATTAAGATTACGAGCTATCGCGAGATCATTTCGAGCATCTCGACACAGCGATTGCTATAACCCCACTCGTTGTCGTACCAACCCACCACCTTCACGAATTTGCCCTGCGTCATCGTCAGGCCGCTGTCGAAGACGCAGGAATGCGGATTGCCGACGATGTCCCGCGAGACGAGCGGCTCGTCGCTGTATTCCACCACCCCTTTGTAACTCGGATCGCTCGCCGCCTTTTTGAACGCGGCGTTGATCGACTCGACGGTCGCCTCCTTCTCCAGAATCGCGGTGAAATCCGTAACTGAACCATCGGGCGTGGGGACGCGAAAGGCGCCGCCGTTGAGCTTACCTTTAAGAGCGGGCAACACTTCCCCGATCGCTTTCGCCGCGCCCGTGCTCGATGGGATGATGCTGACCGCCGCCGCCCGCGCGCGCCGCAAATCCTCATGCGGCAAATCGAGGATACGCTGGTCGTTCGTGTAGCTGTGGATTGTGCTCATAAAGCCGTTCACGATCGTGAAATTGTCGTGCAAGACCTTGGCCAGCGGTGCGAGGCAGTTGGTCGTGCAGCTCGCGTTTGAGATGATCTTATGCTTCGCCGAGTCGTAAACCTCATCATTGATCCCGAGGCAAATGGTCGCATCCGGATTCTTTGCCGGCGCGCTGATCAAGACCTTCTTCGCCCCGCCGGCGAAATGCAGCTCCGCCTTTTCACGGCTGGTGAAAAAGCCCGTCGATTCGAGGACGGCGTCCACCCCCAGTTCTTTCCACGGCAACCTCGCCGGATCGCGCTCCTTTAGAATTTTGATCTTCTGCCCCCGGACAATAATGTTCTGGTCGTCGTAACCGATCTCGCCGTCGAATTTTCCATGGACGGAATCCCATTTAAGCAAGTGCGCGAGAGTGTGAGTGTCGGTGAGGTCATTGATCGCGCGAACCTGCGCGACCTGGTCCTGGGACATGGCGCGCAGGACGTTGCGCCCGATGCGGCCGAAGCCGTTGATGCCGTAGTTAGCCATAGGAAGAGTGGAGTGTTGGTCGTTGAGAGTTGAGTGATGCGGGTGGACGCCGCGTGGGCGTAATCATTAGAACGTGCCGAAAGCTGAGGCAAGTGATGAACAAAACGGCCCGCTCAACAGTCGAAGATCGGCTCGATGCACTCTCTCATCGCGCTTCTCTGCCTCGGCCTGGGTGTGTCGGCCACGCTCGCGAAGACCCCGAGGGTGCTCGTGCTCGGCGACAGTCTCTCCGCCGGCTACGGGTTGAAGCGCGCCGATGCCTATCCCGCTTTACTCTCTGAAAAAGCAGCCGCTGCGGGCTTCGATCTCACGGTGTTGAATGCCGGCGTGAGTGGCGACACGACCGACGGGGGCCTGCGCCGGCTCCCGCAATTGCTGCACCGTCGCATCGACGTGCTTGTTCTCGAGCTTGGGATTAACGACGCCTTCCGCGGCGTGCCCGTGTCGCAGATCGAGGCGAACTTGCAGGCGATTATCGACCTGACCAAAAAGCACTATCCAGAAGTGGGAATCGTGATCGCCGGCATGCAACCGCCGGAGAAGTCCGGTGGCGATTATCTCACCGCCTTCGGAGCCATTTTTCCAGAGCTGGCGAGCCGTAACGACGCCGCGCTTATCCCTTTCCTGCTCGAAGGCGTGGCCGGCGATGCGGCGTTGACCTTGCCCGACTTCCTCCACCCCAACGCCAGCGGGCAAAAAGTCCTCGCGGCAAATGTCTGGCCCGTTTTGGAAAGTGTGCTGTCCAAACGATAACTGGCGGATGCGCCCGAGTTCGGGCCGAGAAGCGAAGCTTAAGCATGGACCCCGCTGATCCGCATAATCTCCACGACACCGCCGATAAACCCGTGCTGGAGCGAATCGACATCGCCACCGAGGGCAGCGACTGCGACGAGTGCGTCCGCGCCTTGCGCGAGCCTCTAATGAAAATCGCCGGCGTGAAAGAAGTGACTGCCGACCCAGAGACGGAGAACGTTTGGGTCACATTCGACGCGCGCAAGACACACGCGCCGGATTTGCACGACGCCATCCTAAAGAGCGGCTACAAACCCGCGCCGACGGTGTAGACGCTTCGCACTGCGAAGCGCGGTTCTGCGGCTGGTTCGCGGGTCAAGATTCGTCGCGAACAACTCTCGCGCCTCCCAGAGGGAGGCGTCTACAGGCGCGGCTGCTGCTGGGTCAGGCAATGGAACGCACCCAGTCCCCAGATCAATTCGCGGCAATCAATTGGAACGATTCGTCGCGATGGGAAGGCGCACTCAAGAACGGCGACGGCCTCGGCGTCGTTAGGGTCGGCGAAGGTGGGCAGGAGCAAGCTGGTGTTCGCGATGTAAAAATTCGCGTAGCTCGCCGGCAAGCGCAGGTCTTCACGCACGATTTTCGCCGGCATCGGCAATGTCATGATCTCGAGCGGCGCTCCTTTGATCGTTAGGCCACGCAGTCGCTCCAGGTTCGCTTGTAACGGCGCATGATTTGGATCGGATGTGTTCGTTTCCACCATCGTGACCACGGTGCGCTCGGCCACGAAACGCGTCAGATCGTCGATGTGCCCGTCGGTGTCGTCGCCTTCGATCCCGTCGCCGAGCCAGAGAATCTCGCGCACGCCCAGATAATCGCACAGCCGCTCTTCGATCTGCTCGCGCGTGAGCTGCGGATTGCGGTTCGGATTCAGCAAACAGCCTTCGGTCGTGAGCAACGCGCCCGCGCCATTCACCTCGATCGACCCGCCTTCCAAAATCATCCGCGGATAATAAACCGGCAGATCAAATGTCTCGGCCACGCGCGTCGGCACGACTTCGTCGAGATCGCACGGCGGGTATTTCCCGCCCCAGGCATTGTAATCCCAGTCCACCACCGCCAGCCGCGGTTCTTCGTCGCGCGTAAGAAAAATCGGCCCGTGATCCCGGCACCACGGTTCGTTGGTCGGGATCGGGTAAAAGGTCAGGCGCTCGTTAGGCAAACCCGCCAGCGCAGCGCGCACCTCGGCTTCGTGCGCGCCATTGCAGACATTGATGTTGACCGGCTCGGATTCAAGCAAGGCCGCGACCATCGCGCGAAGCGTCGGGACAACGCGATCGTAGGAATCGGGAAAACTGATCCCCTCGCGCCGCGGCCAGGAAAGCCAGGTGGCGGCGTGCGGTTCCCACTCCGCGGGCATGCGGTAGGCGCGGGAGGCAGGCGTCTTTTCGTTAGGCATAACGCGCGCAAATTAGCATCTTATTCCTGCTCCTGCTCCTGCTCGTGCTCGTTAGGCGCGGAAGCGCCGCTGCTGTGCCGCGAGCAGCGGGGGGAAATCGAAGGACACGGGCGACGAGGTCCGGCCGAGCAACTGTTCCGCCGAAAGGTTGAGCGCCCGCCATCGCTCCCAATCCAAATCCGGCGCCGCCGCGACGTGTCGCAAGAGGCTGCGCCATTCCATGAGCGCTCGCTCGACATCGCCGTGGCGCAACGATTCCGAGGTAATTTTGTAGCGGCCGCCCGGATTGTTCACCACCTCGCGGATCACTCCCGACGCGCCCGCGCCGTAATGCACGGGCACGCCCATTTCCAGATAGCCCGGATGATCCGCGCGGTCGTAGACGGTTTGGCATATCGCGCCGAGCCGCCCCGCCAGTCGCGAGTCTTCGCCCGCGAAGCGCGGGCCGGCCCGGATGTTGGCCAGATCGAAAACCAGATCGTCGATCGAATAGCTCTCCTCCTCGAGCGCGGCGGCGACGGCCAGTCCTTCGCCACCTTGGAAAAAGCCAAAAACCACGCCGCGCCGGGTCGGCGTTCCATCCGGCTCGACGAGTCCGAGCCGACGCCACGCAAAAGCGGGCGAGGCGACGATCTCGACGGTTTGATCGTGCTCCAGTTCCGGACAAGCGCGGCAGACGAGCGGTAGGGCGGAGCGCTCCGGCGGGTCGAGAAGATTGCGGCCTAACGAATCGCGGAAGGCGGTCAACGGGACGGTCGAGAAATCGATCCGCGCCGCCAGCGACTGGCCACGCCTAACGACTTCGCATAACTCTCCTCCGCCGCTCCAAACCGGCATGCGGGCGCGAGCCAGCTCGATCAACTTCCCTTCCGCCATCGAGTTTGCACCCGCCAATTTCCGCAGCGGCTTCACCAGCAGGACCGTTGCTTCATCCGGCCGTGTGGTCGCCAGCGGCATCTCGCGTCCGTAAATCTTCCGTTCGTGCAGCCGGCAAAGATTCCCGAACGGAAACGCATCGAGCATTGCGGGAGCGCCCAAGGCCGGCACCCAGCGGTCCTTCGCCCTCACGAACGATTGCCCCAGCGTCGTCGCCACCGTCTCGCCGCGCGGCTCCCATTGATTGCGGCTGTTCAGGATTTCGACGATCGGTCGCCTAACGAATCGAGCGCGCTCCGCGTCGACCCAGAGCCCACACGGCTTCGCGCCGGTGGCGAGCGCGTGCTCCACACCAAGCGCCACTTTTTGCACGCTGAAAAGCGAACGGCTTAACTCAACCGCCGCCGCGAACGGCTCCTCGCCCCGCTCCCCCGCTCCGCCCATTACGCTGATGAGGCTCGGCCAATCGACCTGTGTCGCGCGTTTCAATTGTCGCCGGCGCGCGAAGCTGAGCCGCGGCTGGTCCGGCGTGTAAAGGATGAACCCGGCGTCGTCGAGACCGCGGCGGCCCGCGCGCCCGAACATTTGCAAAAGCTCATCCGGCTCGACGTGCCGCTCGAAATTTCCCGAGAGATAACGTGTGTCGGTGATAAGAACAGAGCGCATGGAAAAGTTGATCCCGGCGGCCTGCCCCATGGTCGCGACGACGACGTTAAGCTGGCCGGCTTTCGCGAGTGGCTCAATCAACCCGGCGCGCACCGCGTAGCTGAGTCCGCTGTGATGATAGGCCACGCGGCTGCGTAGTAGCTTCGTTAGGCGTTTTCCGGCGAACGCTTCCTGAGCAGGCGAGAGCGACAACGGATCGCGCACCGGCACGGCGCCGGCGATCGCCTGCGCGAGGTCTTCGGTCGCGTTGCGCCGCGGCGCGAAAACCAGAATCGGCGCTAGCCCGCCGTGGAGCGCTTTCGCGATCAGGCGCGGCCAGAATTCGCGCGTCTGGATGAAACCGACATCGGGAAGATTACGCAGATCGACTTCGTGTTGTGGCACCGGCCGCTCTTCGTGCCTAACGAGGGTGACATCGCGCCTGTTCCGCCGCAGCCAGTCGACCACATCCTGCGGATTATTGACGCTGCCGCTGAGCAAAAGGAGCTGCGTCTCGGGCGGCGCGAGGGCGAGAGCGAGCTCGTAATGCACCCCGCGCACAGGATCAGCGATGAGCTGGTATTCATCGACCACGAGCAGGCGAGGGCCTTCCCGCCGGAGAAAACGTGCACGCTGCGTTTCAAGCGTGGCGACGACGACTTTCGCGTCGAGATTCAAAGCAAGGTCGCCAGTCGCGATGCCGACATCCCAGCCACGGGCGCGCCATTCCGCGAGCTTGTCGTTCGCCAGAGCGCGCGTCGGGACGGTGAACACGGTCTGCCCTTTCAGGGAAGGATAGAGCAGCTCGAAGATGTAAGTTTTCCCCGCACCGGTGGGCGCATGGACGACCAAATCCTGACCAGCCTGCAGGGCGCGCACAGCTTCCTGTTGCCAGAGATCCGGGACAACCAAATTGATCTCCAGTCCCATCGTCCGGCAAAGATGCCGGGCTCAAGCGCGCGGGCAACCGCTCACTCGGGACCGAATGTGTTTCCGCGGAGCACAGGCCAGCGGCCTGTGCTCCCCAGACTAAGAACAACTGCTCGGTTAGTCCAGACTCGCCGCCGCGCGCGTGTGCCCTTCCAACTCCAGAACCATCCGCTTGATGTGGCGGAATTTTGTGTGCGGCGCGAGCTTGCGCAGACTCGCACCCGGGTCGCCCCATTGCACGATTTGGATCGTTTCCTGACGAACGCCCCAGCCGTTCATGTCGCGCGGTGTCGCCATGTAAAGGTCGATCGTATTGCGACCGACCAGCGCCCAACCGTAATCCTCCACGCGATAGAGTTGACCGGTGGAGGCGAGGCGAAAGATCGTGCCTGCCGGCCAGCGTGACCAATCCGCCGCTGCACTTCCATAGATTTGACTGGAAGAGTTATCCATCAAGAAGGGCTGGGTCCGGGAAACGTAAGCGATCCGCTGATAGCCTCCGGTCGCCGTTTCCGCGACCGGAATCGCGCGCGGGACAGTGGGCCGCGGGGCGGCGTGAAGGACGCTGCCGAGCGCTGTGAGATTGCCATACTCCCGGTGGTCGGACTCGGTGTGCGTGTAGGCGGTCGTGCGCACTTGCTGGAAATCGGTGTGAGCGAGAGGTCGCTCATAAGGGGGGAGGTTGCGCGAGGTACCGCATCCGCCTAACGACACCCCGGCCGCGACGGCGAGGAGGGCGGGATGGATTCTCATTCCAAGTCAGTCGCGAAGTTATTAACAGTTATTCACAACCGCCACAAGCGGACTTTTTTCGCGTCGCTCGGCCCGCTTGTAGACGCTGCCCTCTAGGCGACGCGGGTCTGTGCGTTGCTTTCGGAGAACGCTTTCTTGCCGAGCGACGCAACTCTCGCGCTTCGCAGAGCGAAGCGTCTACAGGGCTTGCGTGCAGAGCGCTTTGCGTCCGCAGCGCTTTGCTTGAAATTGCGCGATGCTTGCGAAATTTGCCGACCACGTTTCACAGATCCTCGACGAAATCAGAGCGCAGGGGCTGTTCAAGACCGAGCGCATTATCACCGGTCCGCAGAACGCCGAGATCCCGATCGCCGACGGCCGGCGCGTCATCAATCTGTGCGCGAACAACTACCTCGGGCTGGCCGATCATCCCGCGCTCATCGCCGCGGCCAAGGCAGCGCTCGACAGCCACGGCTTTGGGATGGCAAGCGTCCGCTTCATCTGCGGCACGCAGGATATCCACAAGGAACTGGAAAGCGCCCTAACGAAATTTCTCGGGACCGAGGAGACGATCCTTTATCCCTCCTGCTTCGACGCCAACGGCGGCCTCTTCGAGACATTGTTAGGCGCGGAGGACGTGGTCATCTCGGACGAGCTGAATCACGCCAGCATCATCGACGGCGTCCGGCTCTGCAAAGCACAGCGTTACCGCTACAAGAATTGCGACATGGCCGATCTGGAAGCGCAGTTGCAGGCGGCGAAAAGCGCGCGCTTTCGTCTCATCGCGACGGATGGCGTTTTCTCCATGGACGGCACGATCGCGAACCTCAAAGGCATTTGCGACCTCGCGGAAAAGTACGACGCGCTGGTCATGGTCGATGACGCGCACGCGGCCGGCTTCATCGGCAAGACCGGGCGTGGTACGGCGGAACATTGCGGCGTGGAAGGCCGCATCGACGTGCTCACGGGAACGTTAGGCAAAGCCCTCGGCGGCGCGAGCGGCGGATACACCAGCGGCCGCAAAGAAATCGTCGCGCTCCTCCGGCAGCGCTCCCGGCCTTATCTTTTCTCGAACACGGTCGCTCCTCCGATCGTCGCCGCTTCGTTGAAAGCGCTCGAACTCCTGACCAACTCGACCGAGTTGCGCGACAAGCTTGAAGAGAACACGAAATACTTTCGCGCCGCGTTGACGGAGCGCGGCCTAACGATTAAACCCGGCACGCATCCGATTGTCCCGATCATGCTGGGCGACGCCGCGCTTTCGCAAAAGTTTGCCGCGCGCATGCTGGAGAAAGGCGTTTACGTCGTCGGCTTTTTCTATCCGGTCGTGCCGCACGGAACGGCCCGCGTGCGCACGCAGGTTTCGGCAGCGCATTCGCGCGAAGAATTGAAGCAGGCGGTGACCGCCTTCGCCGAAACCAACGACGAGTTGAAAGGATAGCGCGCCTCCTGCGTTCCCCCCTCGGAGGGAAGTGCTTCCTCGCCGTTCCCCAGCTTTACTTTTTTCGCATCGACATTGCTCCTCTCCACTTTTTCAATCGTTCGATGGATCGCTTTTTTCTCTCTGCGGCGCTGCTCGGCATGATGACGGTTTCCAGAGTCGGCGCCCAGATTCCATCGCCGGCGCCGGCGCAAGAGTTCGACGTTCTGATCAAGAACGGCACGGTCTACGATGGTGAAGGAGCTGATGGTCGAGCGGTCGACGTGGCGCTGCGCGGCGATCGGATCGCAGGCGTCGGAGATTTCAAAAACGCGCGGGCCAAAGTAGAAATCAACGCGCACGGTTTGGCGGTCGCGCCTGGTTTCATTAACATGCTTTCGTGGTCGACGGAGTCGCTCATCGCGGATGGCCATTCACAAAGCGAAATCCGGCAGGGGGTGACGACCGAGATCATGGGCGAAGGCGAATCGATGGGCCCAGCGAATGAGCGGGTGCGCCAGAAAATGTTGCGCGAGCAAAAGGACATCCACTACGAGATCAAGTGGAAGACGCTGGCGGAGTATCTGCGCTACCTCGAGACGCGCGGCATCTCCTGCAACGTCGCTTCTTTCATCGGCGCCACCACGATTCGCGAAAACGTCATCGGCTTCGAAGACAAAGCGCCTACCCCGCAACAACTGGACGAAATGCGCACGCTCGTCCGCCAGGAAATGGAGGCGGGCGCCCTCGGCATCGGGACTTCCCTGATTTATCCGCCGGCATTTTACGCGAAGACTCCGGAACTGATCGAGCTCTGCAAAGTCGCGGCGAAATATCAGGGGAAATACATTTCCCACATGCGGAGCGAGGGGAATCAGCTGCTCGAAGCGCTTGACGAACTGTTCCGCATCACCCGCGAAGCCAAGATTCCTGCAGAAGTGTATCACATCAAAGCGGCCGGCGAATCGAACTGGCCCAAGCTCGATGGGTTGCTCGCGCATATCGAAGCCGCGCAAAAGGAAGGCCTCAAGATCACGGCCGATATGTATACCTACACCGCCGCCGGCACCGGCCTCGATGCCTGTCTGCCACCCTGGACGGAAAACGGCGGTTACCCCGCGCTCTTCAAACGACTGCGCGATCCCGCGACGCGCGAAAAAATCGCCGCGCAAGTCAAGGCGCCCAGCGATGAGTGGGAGAATTTATTCCTCGCGGCGGGATCGCCCGAGAAGATTCTGCTCGTCGGCTTCAAGTCCGAAAAACTAAAGGCGCTGACCGGGAAATCACTCGCCGAAGTAGCGAAGATGCGAGGCAAGGACCCGATCGAGACAATCATGGATCTCATCGCGGAAGACGAATCGCGCATCGACTCGATCTATTTCCTGATGTCGGAAGAAAACGTGCGCAAAGAGATGGCGAAACCGTGGATTTCGTTTGGCTCGGACGAAGCCTCGCAAGCGCCCGAGGGAGTCTTCCTGAAGTCGAATCCGCATCCACGCGCCTACGGAAATTTTGCGCGCGTGCTGGGAAAATATGTGCGGGAGGAAAAGGTCATTCCGCTGGGCGAGGCAGTGCGTCGGTTGAGCGGGCTCCCGGCGACGAACCTGGGGCTCGATCACCGCGGGTTCATTAAGGAAGGGATGTTTGCCGATGTGGTGGTATTTGATCCGGCGACGATTAGCGATCGCGCGACTTTTGCAAAACCGCACCAATACGCCGTTGGCATGAAGGACATTTTCGTGAACGGCGTGCAGGTGCTCAAGGACGGGGAACACACCGGCGCAACGCCGGGCCGCGCCTTGTGGGGGCCGGGGAAGATTCGTTAGGCGGGACGCGCTTACATTCGCGCTCCCATCCTTCCAACCAAGGCATTGTATCGGAATGCTCCGTGAGCGCCGACTGGGGCGCGCTGCTCTGTCAGCGCGAAGATTATCGCGATGACGGAGCGTCGCGCTCCACTCACACTTCAAGTGATAGCTTCGAGTGTGGTTGGAAGACCAGGTTATAATACGGACGCGCTTACGTTCATCGTGGCCCGTTTCATCCGTTAGAATGCACTAGGCGCGCTCGTGCAACGCGATGCTCGATCCGACCCACGTTTTCTCCTTGTTGAAATCCACGCCCATCATCTTTCCCTGACTCATCCGCACGAGGTTATTCACCGGGGTCGGCTCCCCTTCCTCCGGCCAGAGAAACATCATCCGGATCTCGGCCTTCGAGCGATGGCCATCGGTCGTAGGGACGAAGTCCGCGTAGGTGACCTTGTGTTGCAGAATCCAAGCGTGCGGATCGGGTAGCGAGGCCAGTTTCTCCCGCGTCGGCTCCATGTCGACCCCGAGGCCCGCGAATGAGTAAAGCGGCTTGAGGACGTAATCTTCCAGCGATTCGTTAGGCGGAAATAGGTCGGCGAAGAAAGCCGGCGAGGTGTGCGCGGTTTTCAGGAAGGGCAGCGAATGTTTGCTGATCCGGAAATACCAGTTGGGATGGCCGACCCAAGTGACATCAAGATCTTCGCGAAAATCGAAGCCCGGCCGAAGTTCCGGGCGGCGGAGGAGCTCATCGAAAATGACCCGGTTATAAATGCGCTCGATCCGAACCTCGCGGCTCTCACGGCGATAGAAAAGCTCACGCCCTCGCTTCACAACCCTCGTTAGGCAAACCGGACGAACGCCCAGCTCGCGCTCGGCGCAGGCGAAATCGATCCGCGTCTTTTGCCGTTCCGGCTCGATCTCGAGGAGAACAACGTTTTCCGGATCCGCTTCACCCACGATGACACGGCGGAGTAGGTCGCGGTAGGAATGCTCATCGTAGCCACTGAAAAACGGCTGCCATTGCGAAGGGATTTCGGGAAAAGCCTGGCGCAGGCAGTGCCAAAAAAAAAGCTGGTAGATGTAAAGGCTGGGAAAACCCTGCAGTTCGATGAGGCGCGGGGTGAGGCGGCCGTTTTCGCCCGCGCAAACCGCGAAATCCACCTGCACAAAATTCGGATGCGGGTTCTCGTTAGGCACGACCAGCTTCGGTGGGATCGCATCATGTGCGTGCGCCGCAAACTCCGGCGTTCGCAACTGCGCGACGAGCGCGCGCGCCGCGCCCGTGATTTCCGCGGTGAATTCAGGGGTGAGAAAAATCGGCGTCTCCGCGATGCGAAAATCGGCCGGCCATTTCTCCCCCTCGTTCACGCAGCGCAGGAGTGCGGCGTATTGCTCGGCGGTGAATTCCGCGTTGAAGCAGGCGCGCTGTTGCGGATCCATGATCTGGCCCGCGAAGACGCTAGGCGCCAATCGGGTATTCGATCACGCCATTGATATGAAGCGTGCCAAGGCCGGCGACCGCTCCGTCATCTGTGATCGCCATTACCCGATTCCCTTTCGGCGTAATGAACGCGTGGTCGACCGTCGGCATCGAGTATTGATGCCCATCCGAACTCCGAATTAAGAACGGTACGAAAGGAACTCGCTCAAGATGCTCGCGCGCATCGGAAATCATGCCTGCAAATTATATAAAAATTTCCCGCGCGCCATGACCTGCTCGTCATCGAACCAGATATCAAAATCGCGGCCGACGCAGTCGATGTGGGTTTTGGAGATCCAGTTCTGGCCGGTGTGCTCGGCGTAGGGATGACCGAAGGCGATATGAACGCCGGGGATTTTTTCGTCCTGCAAAATATTGCCGATCACGCGCGTACAAGCGGTGTTGGTGCCGATCGCGAATTCGCCGACGCGGTTGCTGTTTTCGTCGGTGCTGGTGTAAAGCCGAAAGTCGTCGCGCAAATCCTTGTTGACGGATTGGAGCGAGCGGATGCGATTGTTCTCCACCTCGATGATGAGCGGACTATCCCGTAAATCTCCATAGCGCTGGCAGAGATAATCGCCGACCACTCCGTCCACGACGAAAAGGCCGTTGGTGTTGAGCGGTGAGGTGAAAATTTCGCCGCCCGGCAGGTTGCCCCATTTTTCTTTGGTAATCAGCCCGCTGGTTTTTAACCACTTCAGGTTGGGAGAAAGTTCAGCCTCGAAATCAGTGCCGCCGGGTGTCTTGCAGGAGATGCGGCTGGCCATGCGCGCGCGTGAGACGAGCCGCTGGCTGAGCGCGTCGATCGCCAGAAAGTCGGCGCGCATGCCTTCGAGCATGATTTGGCGATTGATATTCACCATGTGGCCATGGCGAATGCCATGTTTGTTCACGACCGCGGTCATCTGAATGCGCGATCCGAGCTCGCCCGTCTGCGTCTGTGCCGCGAAGATCGAGACCTGCGAGCGCGCCAGATCTTCCAAAATGGTCTCGGGCATCCCTGTGAGCGGGCGCCGCGCGTGATGTTCGAGCACGAAGACGCTGAAATCCGAGCCGACCTCCACGATCTCCGCTTCCAGTGCGGCGGCAACATCCGCAGTGGCTTCGTCGGTGATGATGGTGATGCGCTCTTCGGGTTTCAGCCGAAGGCAGATGCGGATGGCGTTACGCGCGCCCGGGAGAAGCTCCGGGTCAACGGCAACGGCGTCGATGATGGGACGATCAGGCATTTCGCAACGGGAGAGGTGAGTAAGATTGGCGTGGGAAATGAGGTTCGGCAACTCGCGCGCAGTTTGATTGAGTCGATCCGGGGGGGATAGCGCAAGCCCCCCCGCTGGACCCTCGGGTTGAACTTACCGGGGGTTACGCCCAGTGCAGTAATCAAAGCGGCTTACCAGTTCGACGATAAAAACGGCGACGCCCGCAACCAGGACGCCCTTATGCTGCAAGTAGCGGTCGGCTTCTAACCATGAAAAAACTTGTTTCGAGAATCTGCAAATCGATCGGGTTGCCCGGAGCCACCCTTATTGCTGGCGCGGCCCTGACCTGGCTGGTTGGTTGCGCTGCGAATAAGCAGTCGGGAGAAATTGCTGCCGGAACCACTCCGTCCGCGACCGAGAAATGCGGGGCGCAACTCTGGGCGGAGAATTGTGTGCGTTGTCATAATATAAGATCGCCCAGCAGCTACAGTCCGGCGCAATGGGAAGTAGCCATGATGCATATGCGCCTCCGCGCTAATCTCACCCCGGAAGGGCACAAGAGAATCCTCGAATTCCTGAAGGCGGGAAGTTAAGCCCATCCGCTACAAAATCGAAGCGGCCCTGGGCCGCTGCGGCAGATTCAATCCCCAATAGGTTTCCGCTACCCATCCGCTTGCGTCACGGGTAACGTTCCCATCCTGGCTTTAATACCTACAACAGATTCGACTGTTCGCTCGCCGATTCTGCCTTCGCCTTTTTGAAGTTCAGATCCGGCTCGTAATCGGGATGCTCGGCGCGTTGCGTGCCGTCGAGCAATCCATCGATCGTGAGCAACTGCATCCGCGCAAACTTCTTTCCCGCCACGCTTTCGTAGAGCCCGACCGAAGCCGCGTCCTTCACCATCGCAGGCGTCGCTTCTTCGAGTGAAATGAACAACGCGATCTCTGCTTTTTCGCGTTCGCGGACGTGATTGAGCGCGCGTACGTCATCCGGCTTGATCCCGCCGCCCTTCACGCTCACCACGATCTTGCGCACTTCCTTCCGGTCGAGATCGCGAAAGAACTTTACTCCATCGATCCCCGTTTGTTACTTCAGCGCCCCAATTAACGAGAGGACGCAGCGAGCCTCAGCGGCGTTCATTGAGAATAGGTCCGGCTTCCCCGTGCTCTTTTCGATCTTCACGCAATCAGAATACATGTGCCCGTTAACGATCTTCTGAATGTTTATTGTTATGTTTCTTGCGTCACCGTCAAACAGCAGACGTTTTGATGTTACATAGAGCACACCTCTTGAAAGAGGAGTCATCTCTTCAACTCGATTTGGAGTGTAACCTCCAAAGCGAAACCGAACACCCCTGATTCCGCTCGGAACGCTTATTGATGCGCCAGAGTAGCCTCGGCTATGAACCCGGCTTTGATGCCAGGTCGTTGCGGTGGAGTAATAACAGACCTCATTTGGACCCAGCATAAGGTCCACGCTGACGGGCGTTGGTAGCTGATTCTTCGATTCGATCAAATAGATGGTCCGGAACAAATCGGCCGTTCCCTTCCATGTTAGGCGAACATTAAATCTCTTTCTAAGCTGCTCGATCTCTGCGACGTCCTCGTCCGTCATGACGAAAGAAGATTCCATGCGGCGCTTAATCGGCTCCATCGCCGTCGTAAAAAGCTGCGTCAGAAGTTTCGGAACCTCTCTTCGTCGTCGAGACCGAGCGCTATCGCGGTCCGTTTCAGTTCTTGCTCAGCTGCGTCGTCAATGCAGCCATTGACGTAGTTCAGCTGCCAAAGCTTTTCTTCAAGGAGTTTTCTTCTGTCGGATTTGAAGAAGGGGATTTTCGTGGTTTGGTCGGATTCACGAGGGGTAGTCGCGGGCTGCGTCTGTGATAGTTCGACTTGTGGAGGAGTCGCAAAGAAGTCGGAGGAACACAGAGGGCAGACGACGTTTGTCCGAGTCAGTGATTCAGGGACGGTGCATTGTCCAGAACAACTCGGGCACGTGTATGTGTACTCAGTCTCCATTCTATCCGTCGAGGTTCCGCTCGCGCTGTGACTTAAAGAGCAGGTTGTAATCGCGCTTCGAGTTAAACGGCGGATCGAGATAAATCAGATCAACTGACTCATCCGCAATGTGCTCCCGCAGCACCTGCAAATTATCGCCGTAGTAGAGCTGGTTCATTAAGCGGATTTAAGAGCAACGCTGTCGGGGTCGCTCACTCCGAGGGCGCGAAATCTACGAGGAAAATTCCGCTTGATGCACGACCGCATCGCAATAAAGGCTGTATCGAGCAATGGTATTGCTCTGTCCACTTGGTGATAAAGACCATCCGTAAGCTGGCTAATAAGAAAGATCTTGTGCAGCGGAGCTGTCCCTTTCGATCTTCCTGTTTCTGAATCGAAGACTTCTCGATCCACCTCTGGGTCATAATATAAGGCTTCCAGCTTCGCATTGCGCTCGCGTAATGATTCCATTGCTGCGATGTAGCTATCCTCCGCGATGCGGATTTCTTGGAGCAGGTTTGGGTCGTCGCGCTTCGCAATAAAAATCAGCCGATCGAATGGAATGAAGAGTCGAGCACCGGCCATCGAAAACACGGTTAGCTTTAGATGCCGCTCGCGGTCATCACGCCACTTTTCGAGGAACTGCCGCCGGATGCCTTCCAATGTATTCCACTGCGCTTGCAGTGCATACTGAGCAGTCAGCGCGGCATCATGTTCCTTGTCCCGACGTTCCCGCCGTCGGCGACGCGACTCTAATAAGAAAGCGGACCAAGAACCGAGAAACGCACCGAATGCAGCCGCGGCGAATGCGGCTGTATTTGCAGCTGCAAAGTTTGCGAGTTGTTGAAGTATTCGCGCCGTGTTCACTTCACCCGGAGAAGAAACGATTACATCGGCACCTGCGTAGAAGCTACTTCCGCCGCTTATCCGGCTCTTTGGCGACGCCTTTGAAGGGTTTGCCGCCCTTCTTGTTGTCCATGAATTTGCCGGCTTTGCTGCTGCCTTTGGTTTCGTTGCGCTTGGCGTAGTCGCCGGTTTTTGGGTTTTTGACTTGGGTGCGGCCTGTGACCGCTCCTTTGCGTGATCCTTTGCCTGTGTCTTTTGCCATTTGGATTCCTTTTGTTCTTCTAAACTCAAATATCGTATCGCGGCGACGGCGACAAGCAGCAATGCCGCGGTGTTGAAAAAACACGGCACGGCGCAATCGCGGCTTTTCACGGCATGGCTTTCTTTTGGGAAAGGTAACAACGGCGTTACTTTTCGCCCGCTGAGAATGGAATGCTCTCGTGTAAAGTCGGCCCATGACAACAGGCTTTGATCAATTCAGCTGGGCCCGTGCGGCGTTCGCCGCTTTTCGGCATAAACTTAACTTCAAATTCAGCCTCGGCCTCGCCTTGCTCGCACTCTCAGCGGGCACCGGTGCCGCCCAGGCGCCCCCGGAGCGTTCCATCCCGATCCGGAGAGGGACTCAGCCCTTCGCGGTCACGATGGGCGCGGATGGCAACTTCTGGTTCACTCTCTCCAATAGCAACGAAGTCGCCCGCATCACTCCCGCGGCAAGATCAGTTACGTAAAATAATTGTTCTTTTAAAGGAATAAGCGGACGCGACCTTTCCTCTAAGTGGAGCAGTAAAAAAATTAAACCTTAAAGGAAACGATGATTAGAACCAAGTTAGTAAACGACCCTATTCGAAACGTCTGCCTAGCCGGTGTGGCGCTCGCCGTGACTTTGTCCGCCGTGGTCGCGGCACAAGCTGGTGAGATGCGAGAGGTGCAACTCAAAGCCAAGCCAAACGCCGGGAAAGCCGGCCTGGAAGCTGTTACCGGCATGGCCAAAGTCGACATGGGAAAAAGTAACGTCACAATTACCGTGACACTGCCCGAAGGTAAGTCATTGCCGCAGGGCTCTGTGCTCGAAGGCTGGCTCTCGACCGCAGGTGACGCTGGCGGCCCCGGCCCGTCCACCTCTTCGAAGAAAGATGAAAAATATGGCGTCGCGGCCGGCATGGCCCAGTTGGCGAAGCTGACGAGCGAGGCTCCCTACGCCTTGAGCACGGGCGTTCTGGTCCGTAAGGGAGACAGTCAGACTTATATCGGTCAATTTCATATCGACAACGAGCTTACTCCTTATGCTGCCGTGGCGGTGACGCTGGAAAGCGACGGTAACACAGGCAACTACGATCCCCGCCCCGGATCGCCGCTGCTTGATGGCATGCTCAAGTAGGTTGGTGCAGACGCTGAGGGCCGAACATCTCCGGTGGATGTTCGGCCCGAGGCAGCCGGCAGGTTGCTGCCCGGAAGGGGTGCCGCTTAGATGGGTAATCTTGGCGGCGGGAAGACAACTTCCTGGAAGTTATACAAGGTCGGCGTGCGAAACTCGTCCGACCAAATCTTTGTGGCACGCTCATGCCACCGAAGAGGCTCACTTCGATAGTCGTGCCGGCGGCGAACGCTTCGCCGAAGCTGACGAGTTCCTGGCGATGCGAGCGTCCGGCCGAGGATTGTGAGAAATAACAACGACTGCCCCGAGTGTTTTCTTGTTTGCTTTTGGATTGGGCGTCAGAGTTGGGCTTCGCCAGGCGCTGATGAAGTTTCGTATCTTTCTCGTTATCGTTTCCTGTTTGGCCAGCGTCGTCACAGGATTCGTCATCGCCCGTGGCGGAGGTTCGCGCAAAACGGCCGCAGCTCGCGCGAAGCCGCTCATCGGTTTGTCCATGGATACCTTGAAAGAGGAACGCTGGCAGGGCGATCGCGACCTTTTCGTTAGGCACGCGCGGGAACTCGGAGCCGAGGTCCTTGTGCAATCAGCCAACAGCGATGATACCCGCCAGATCAGCGACGTCCAAGCGTTGATTAGCCGGCGCGTCGACCTTCTCGTGATCGTGCCGCACAACGGCGGGGCCATGGCGAAAGCGGTGAACATGGCGCATGAGGCCGGCATTCCGGTCGTCGCCTACGATCGCCTGATCACGGACTGCGATCTCGATCTCTACATGACTTTCGACAACGTGAAGGTGGGCGAGCTGCAGGCGCAGTTCCTGGTCGAGCGCCTAACGAAAAGCGGGACAAAAAGAATCGTCCGTATTTACGGCGCGAAGACCGACCACAACGCGTTCCTCTACAAGCAGAGGGACAGGACCACGTGCTCCAGCCGCTCATCGCGAAAGGGGAGTTCGAGGTCGCCCACGAAGACTGGACGGAGGATTGGAAACCGGAAAACGTAAAGAAGATCGCCAACGCCGCGATCACAAAAGTGGGGCCGAACTTCGATGCCATCCTCGCCTCCAACGACGGCACCGCCGGGGGCGCGATTCAGGCTCTGAGCGAAGAAGGGTTGGCGGGAAAAATTCTCGTCACGGGACAGGACGCGGAGCTG
>JBBSGS010000003.1:0-35082 GCA_038253875.1 Chthoniobacterales bacterium | reverse complement strand
ACCGATCTTACCTTCCACGACGTCTCCTTCGAGGGACGCGACTTCGAGACGCCGCCCTTTTATGGCGCGCGACTGCTCTGGTTCCCCTCGGACGAAGCGCATTGGGGGTTCGGCGCAGAATTTTTTCACCTCAAACTTTACGCGCAGACCGGCGACACGGTGCACCTCACTGGCCGGCGCGATGGCGTCGGGGTCGACGATAACGAGCGCATCGACAACACCCTGCAGCAGTTCAGTCTTTCGCACGGTCTCAATTACGCTTTGGCTGATGTCATTTACCGATGGCAACCCGGCAATCGTGGCGAGGATTTTCTCGGTCACCTGCAACCCTATGTCGGCCTCGGTCTCGGGGCCGTGATCCCGCATGTCGAGTCGGAAGTGAACGGGAATTTCCACGAAGAATACCAGTTCCACGGCCCTGGCGTGCAAGGGCTCGCGGGCGTGAACGTCAAGCTCACCAAACACTGGGGTTTGCTTTTCGAATACAAATTCACCTACGCGAATCTCGACTCGCTCGAGATCCCGCACGGCTCGATCGAGGTGACGCCGCTGACCCACAATCTCGTCGGCGGCATCACCTTTAGTTTTTAAGGCTTGCTCCTGTCGCGGCGGGCGTGTCGCCCGCAAAAGGCGCGTTTCCAAATCCGCGCCAGCGGCCGAGACGGCCGCCTCTACACCTGGCAAACCGGCTTCCCAAACGCGCCGCGCGCGGGCAGAGTCAGGCGTGCCTTTGGAAATCACACCACTGGGTGATTCCGCGCTTATTGTGCGCGTTGCTAACTCGTTAGGCGAAGTCCTCATCACGGCGCGCAAACTGGAGGCGGCCAAAATTTCTGGTGTCGTCGACATCGCACCCGCGTTCGCGAGCGTCGCCGTTTTTTTCGCGTCGTCGGGCGAACTCGCTAACTCGACGGCCAGAATTCAGGCGGTCTTGGGAGGAAGAAATCCGGCCGGCAGCGGCGCGCTGACAAAGGGGCGCGTAAATGAAGTGCCGGTCTGCTACGAAGCGGAGTTCGGGCCCGATCTCGAGGTCGTCGCCCAACAGTCGCAATTGTCGCCTCGCGAGATCGCGCTGCGCCACGCAGACGCTGCTTATCAGGTTCGCTGCGTTGGTTTCACTCCAGGTTTTCCATTTCTCAGCGGCTTGCCGAAGGCGCTCGCCACTCCCCGCCGAGCCGCACCGCGCCTCGCCGTGCCGCCTGGCTCGGTCGCGATCGGCGGCGCGCAAACCGGGATTTATCCACTTTCTTCCCCGGGCGGTTGGAACATTATTGGCCGTACCCCGCTCCGGCTCTTCGACGCTGCGCGCGAGCCTGCCGCACTGTTCCAGGCAGGCGATCGAGTGCATTTCGTCGCGATTACGGGTGCGGAATTTGCGCGATGGGGAAAATAACTGTTCTCCGCTCCGGCCCGCTCGCGACCGTGCAAGACCTCGGCCGTCCGCAGCATCGCCGGGCGGGAATTGCCCCCGGCGGTGCCCTCGATTTGCACGCGGCGCGCGTCGCCAACCTGCTCGTGGGCAACCCAGAGACCAGCGGGCTCCTCGAAATCGCTCTTGGTCCCACTCGCTTCCGTTGCGACGATGAGCGCGTCGTCGCCTGCTGCGGCGCAGAAATTCACGCTGCGTTAGGGCGGCCATTCCGTATTCAGCCTAACGAGGAGCTGGAACTCACTCCTCCCCCGAAAGGGTGCCGGGCGTGGCTCGCGATCTCAGGCGGAATAGAGGTGCCACTCGTGCTCGGGAGCAGGGCCACCGATTTGCGGGGATGTTTCGGCGGCCGGGAGGGCCGAGCGCTGCGCGACGGCGACGAGCTGCCGCTCGGACAAACCGCGAACAACTTGAAGTTCAAAGGACGCATCGCGTCATGGGGAGCTCCCGCCGAATGGGCGCGAACCGCCGCGCGGCATCCGCTTCTGCGGGTAATCCACGGATCTGAATGGAAGAATTTCGCCCCCGCGACGCAGGCGGCATTTCTGCACGGATCTTATACCGTCACCGCGCAAGCCGATCGTATGGGAGCGCGCCTCGAGGGTGCGACGCTCCCGCGTTTGTCCAACGCCGAGATGCTTTCCGAAGCCGTTGTACCTGGCACGATTCAAGTGGCGAACGACGGGCTGCCTATTCTGCTTCTTGGAGATTGCCAAACTATCGGTGGCTATCCGAAGATCGCGCATGTGATCACAGTCGATCTCCCGATTGCGGCGCAGCTCCGGCCTAACGACCGCGTTTGCTTCCGCTCCGTTAGCATGGCGGAGGCGCATGATCTCTTTGTCGCGCGGGAAACCGATTTTTCTTTCTTTCGCGCCGGCCTTCATCTCCGCTCTGGGTGAAACTTCGAATCGATCTCAATGCCGATCTCGGTGAGGGCGTGAGCGGCGAACGCGCGCTGCTGGGCCTGGTCAGTTCCGCGAGCATCGCCTGCGGGTTCCACGCCGGCGATCCCTCTTCGATGAGCGCGTCGATTGCCGCGGCGCGCGATGCTGGCGTGGCCGTCGGCGCGCATCCGAGTCTCGCCGATCGCGAGAATTTTGGCCGTACCGAACTGTCCGTCACGCCCGAGGAGGTCTTCGCTCTCGTCGTCTACCAGGTCGGCGCGCTCCAGGCAATCGCCACTTCACTCGGGGTGCGGCCGAACCACGTAAAACCGCACGGCGCACTCTACAACATGGCGGCGCGCGACCCGGCCCTGGCCGACGCGGTCGCGCAGGCGATCTGTGCGGTGGACCGATCGCTGCTTCTCTTCGCACCGGACCAGAGCGCGCTCGCGCAAGCGGGGGCGGCGACCAAGCTGCGCGTGGCGCGGGAAGTTTTCGCAGATCGCAATTACCTGCCGGACGGCTCGCTCGTCTCGCGCACGCGACCGGATGCGCTCCTACACGATGCAGAGGAAGCCGCGACGCGGGTGCTGCGCATCCTGCAGGAAGGCGTTGTGCGCGCAGTCGATGGCAGCGACATCGCGATCGCGGCGGACACGATTTGCCTGCATGGCGACGCGCCGGGCGCGCTCGCTTTCGCGCAAAAATTGCGTGCTGCTCTTGGCGCCGCCGGGATCGCTGTGGCCGCGCCCATATCGTAGAACAAGGACAAACAATGCATCCGAAGAAGAACGGAGGTCAGGCATCTTGCCTGACTCGGCCGTTGGGCTTCCAGCCTGACGACCGAGCGAAACATTCGGCGACCAGGTTGGTCGCCGGCCGAATCCGGCTGGAAGCCTAACTTCCATGGAAACGCCTAACGACAACTTGCGCCGCGGCCTCGGCCCGCTCGATGCAACCATGATCGTGATCGGCTCGATGGTCGGCTCCGGGATTTTCATTACCTCGGCGGAATCGACCCGGCTGCTCGGCGCGCCCGGCTGGTTACTCCTTGCCTGGATAATGGCCGGAGTCCTCACCATCGCCGGCGCGCTCTGTTGCGCGGAGCTGGCCGCGATGATGCCGCGCGCGGGCGGACAATATGTTTTCCTGCGTCAAGCTTACGGCCCGGCGCTCGGTTTTCTTTTCGGGTGGACGCTTTTTCTTGTCATCCAGACGGGGACAATCGCCGCTGTCGCGATCGCCTTCGCCAAGTTTGCCGGGGTCTTTTTTCCTTCGATCGCAACAGAAAACTATCTCGTTAGGCCGATACATTTTTTTGGCGCTTACGCGATCAGCCTTTCCACGGAACAGCTCGTCGCCGTCGTCTTGATTTTGCTCCTCAGCTGGATCAACACGCGCGGACTGGAGGTCGGCCGGCTGGTGCAGAATACTTTTACCTTCGCCAAAACGGCCGCGCTCCTCGCTCTGATCGTCCTCGGCTTGTCGTTAGGCTGGAAAGCGACAAGCGCGGCGCGCACGACCGCGTGGTGGAATCCCTGGGCCAATGGCTGGACGCCGCAACTGGCGCAGCCTGGCCTAACGATCGCGGGAACACTTGCCCTCGTGGCCATCTTCGGCAAGGCGATGGTCGGCCCCCTTTTCGCGCAAACGGCCTGGACGAACGTTACCTTCACCGGGAGCGAAACCCGCGACCCCGGACGCACCTTGCCGCGCGCGTTGCTCGTCGGCTGCGCGCTGGTGGTGACGCTGTATGTGCTCGCGAACGTCGCCTACGTCGCCACCTTGTCGTTAGGTGAGATCGCCCATGCGCCACAGAACCGGGTGGCGGTCGCGGCGATGCGGGCGGTGCTCGGTCAACCGGGAGCGAGCGCGATGGCGGCGGCAATTCTTATCTCGACCTTCGGATGCAATAACGGGCTCATTCTCGCCGGCTCGCGCGTCTATTACGCGATGGCGCGCGATGGTTTGTTTTTTCGCGCGATCGCGCGCACGAATGCCCGGCATGTGCCGGCCGCGGCGCTCTTGGCGCAGGGAATCTGGGCGGCCCTGCTCACGCTCCCGCGGACGGTGAACGTCGATCCGGCGACGGGCGCCACTCGTCACGGGAATGTTTACACGCAGTTGCTCGAATACATCGTGGCGGCTGACCTCGTGTTCTACGTGCTACTGGTCGCAGCCGTTTTAGTTTTACGTCGAAAGAATCCGCAAATGCCGCGCCCCTACCGCGCCTGGGGTTATCCGATTGTGCCCCTGCTCGCGATCGCGTTGGCGGCGCTTCTGATCGCCGATCTGGCGATCCTCGCGCCGGCCACCTGCGGGATCGGGTGTGCGATCGTGCTCAGCGGGCTGCCGGTTTTTTTTCTTTGGCGGCGCGCCTAACGATGCCGGATCGCGGTGGACCCTGGACAGGCGGAAGCATGTCCCTTCCGGAGGGACGCGCTTCTGCGCGTCCAGTTTGGCACGCCGCTATGGCGTGTTCGTGTGCGCTTTCTGCGCGCTCACCCGATCGCGCACGGTCGTTTTGAAATCGCTCAGCGAAAGAGCGCGCTGGCCTTGGGCGGCGGCCGCCTTGTTCGCCCCCAGCTGGCCAACGTCGGTGAGCGGCTTGTCTTCACCGGTCAAGATCATCTCTGCGCCGTCCTGATCTTTTCGAATCCGAAACCGTCCATGTTGAATGCCGACGAGCGGGATGAACTGGCTGCCGTTGTTTTCGACAAAAAGAAGATCGTGGTCGCCCGCTTGAAATTTCGGGGCATCCGTCACGTTCATCGAGCGTCCATCGACGGTGCCGCCGAGCATGCGAATCGTATAACTCGCACCGGCGTTGCCCTTGAGGCTGTCATCCACCTTAAAGGTAACGAAGGTGACGATGCGATGCTCGGCTCCTTCGCCGATCCACTGCGACTGCACAGCAGTCACCTCGCCCTCGAAGATGACCTGCGCCCGACTAACGAGATGGTCGAAATCGGGCGGAATGACGGTGGTGGCCCGCGCACCGAGCGCGAGCCCGACGAGCGGAAGCACAAGAAGGATGAGGCGATGTTTCAGGATGCGAACGGGGAGCGACTTCATGCTGGAAGATGTTAAGCGTGGAATTCTCATTTTCAATTTCCGGTTTGGTTAGGGATTGAGGTCGTAAATCTCGACCAGACCGAGGCCTGCACTGCCATCAGCCCCCCGGACGAGGGCGGTGTAGTTACCCGGGCCGAGCGTGACGATGAGCGCGGATTCCCGGGGATTGCTCGGCGGGATCCCGGTGGCACGGATGTCGGCCTCCTGCGATCCGGTCTGCCAATCGTCGTTCCGAGCCACGACCTGGCCGTCGCCGTCGCGTAATTCGACGAATGGATCCGCGAGGACGCTGGAACTGGTGCTACCGCCTAACGACGGTCCGAGCGCACGCAAGAAGACCTCTTTAGTGGCGTTGCCCTGGACAATAAAGCCGCCGATAAGGGCATCGTTCTCGCTGCCGACGTGGCCTCGGGTGGAAATATTCACGGCGCGAGAGCCTAGTAAGGTATCGAGGGTGTAAATTTCCACCAAACCAATGCCGGTAGTCTTGTTCACGCCCTCGACGATCACGGTGTAATTGCCTGGGTCGAGACTCGCCACGATGGCCGATTCCCGCGGATCGGTCGGCGGGATCGTGCTCGCCCTGATGGCAGCGACCTCCGCGCTATTCTGCCAGTTGTCGTTTGCCTGCAAAACCGCTCCAGAGGCGTCGAGCAAGGTCATCTTGGGATTTTGCAGCGCACCCTTCACGCCACTCGCGGCGAGCGACGGTCCGAGGCCGCGCAGAAGCACTTTTTCGCGCTTATCCCCTTGGATGATGAACCCGCCTATCACGACATCGTCTTCAGTCCCCACTTGCAGGCGCGTGGAAAGGTTGACCAGGCGGCTCGAAGCGTTCGGATCGGGCGTTGGAGTCGGAGTCGGAGTGCCGGAAGAAGCCGGGGCCCCGTACAGAGAACGAATACCCGCGATGTCATCGGGGGTGAGCAGAGCGGTGTCGCTCACGACGGAATTCATCACCGCGTCGACGCTTTGGCCTGCCTCGTCCGGATGATCCAGACCGAGCGCATGACCGAGCTCGTGCAGAAAGACGCGCCGAAGATCGGCGATTGCCCGGCCTTGGGAATCGAACTGCAGATTGCCCCGGTAGGAATTGAAAGATTGCGCGGTATTAAAAAGCACGTCCGCCTCGGTGAGGACGCCGCCGCTTTGTGTCCAGTAAGTGGTCACGGCCAGAACCCCGGAGCCGAAGGCATCGCCGAAGACGGTGGAGGAGAAGGCGACGGAATTGACTTCGTCGCCAGAAGAAATCGCAGCGGAGGAATTCATCACAGTCGAAAACTGGACCCGAGCCATGCGTTCGTTCCATTGAGCGGTCGCAGGCACCGCAGCGACATTCCAAGAAGAGCTTCCATCTTGGAGGGACTGCGAAGTGGAACCGAGGCTCATCTGCAAGCGAACGACTGTCCCATCGGGCCATGAGACGTTTTCCAGAGCAAAACCATGGGCGGCGGGCGGAAAAAAACCTGGAGCGAACGCGGCCAGAACGAAAGCAAGGGTGCGGCGGAAAGGCAAGAAAGGCATCGGCAGAGAGCGAATTGACAGTACTGACTATAGTTTTAATAAGCAGGTAGCGTGCAAACCGGCCGGCTCTAAATCGGAAACATCTGGGGCGCAGTAACGGCCGAGGAAGCCGTCGCCCACTTCATTGAGCGCCGCGCAGATGGGAGAGCCCTTCAACGGCTGCAGCGATTACAAAGCAAACGTACCGACCGATCGCTTTCGCCTTTCCTCGTTTTAACAGCGCACTTACAGCGCTCCTACCGCACGGGAGATCAGGAGCACGACGATCGAAAGGGAAATAAACACCTGGATCATCGCGAGGACCTTGGCCCAGCGTGCGAGCAGCGGGGCGTCGGTGGGACCGAAAGTGGAGCTTTGCGTGAACGCGACGAAAAGGTAATCGACAAAGTGCGGGCGCCAGCGTGTACAGCCGAACTGACCGCGTTCTTCTCTAGGCACCTGCATTTGAGGGAAAAGAAAACTGCGACTGCCAAACTCGTTGCGCTCGTGACGTTCGGTCGGCCCGCCGCCATCGATGCGCCAGTACCAAAGCGCGAAGACGATAACGTTGGTGAGCCACAACATGGCCGCGGAAAACAAGAGCTGCAGAGGCGGCTCCTTATGCGAGGGCAGCGCATGCACGAGCAGCACCACCGAACCGATCAGGGCAAGGGTGATGATCGAGCTGATAGCGAAGCCAAGGATGCGATTGAGAGAAAGCTTGCCCAGACGATGGGTGACCACCGTAGGCACAAGGAGGAGGCCGATTAAAGTCGGGAGCAGCCAGGTGGGCCCGACGATGAGCGAGGAGGGCAGTGCGAGATAAATCCCCGCAACGGCGATGAAGGCCATCGCGGCCTGCCAGCGCGGCTCCGGTTTATCTACGCCACGCGCATCCTTATTCACGGGACCGCATATAACACGAAGAGGTGGGCAGGCGAGAATCGATTCGTCTCCTACCGGCGGTTTGGCGTTTCACCCGGTTAGAAACGGGCCCGAACGGCTTCTTGGGATGGCCCGGTTTGTATTGTGGGCAGGCGTGGATCGTTAGGCCTCGACCGTTTCCAACACGAGCCGATCGGAAACGAACAGGAGGGCTAACCAGCCGCGGTGTGCAGTTGCTCGACGCTGATGCCGCGCAACTGGAAGAGACGAATCAGTGTTTCTTCGATGAGATTGTTCGGGCAGGACGCGCCGGCCGTGATGCCGACGACGACCGGGCCAGGCGGCAACCAGCCATGCGCCAATACTTCCCCGCGCTGGTGAAGATTGTAATGCCGGATTTCTTGCTCCGAAATCAGCCGGCTGGCATTCAGGACGAAATAGGTGGGCAGCTTTTCTTCGCCCATCTCGGCCAGATGCGAGGTGTTCGAGCTGTTGTATCCGCCGACGACGAGGAGGAGGTCCATCTTTACGTCGAGCAACTCGCGGAGGGCGTCCTGGCGTTCCTGAGTGGCGCCGCAGATGGTATCGAAGAACCGGAAGTTTTTTGTGGCTAATTCCGCGCCGTCGCGATCGGCCACCGCCCTTTGGATGCGTCGCTGTACCTCTTCGGTCTCGCCTCGCAGCATCGTGGTTTGATTGGCCACCCCGATGGTCTGGAGATGAATGTCGGGATCGAATCCGGCCGAGTAAGCACCTTGAAACTTTTCCAGGAACGCCTGTTTGTCGCCGCCGTGGCGGATGTATTCGCAGACGTAATCGGTATCGGCGAGCGTGAGAACGACGAGGTAATGCCCCTTGCCATCTCCGAGCGCCCGCGAGCTGGTGGCCTTGGTCTCTTCGTGCTCGGCCTTGCCGTGGATAATGGAGGTGGCGGATTCGCTGGCATATTTGCGCACCCGTTTCCAGACGCTCATGACGTCGCCGCAAGTGGTATCGACAATCTGGCAGCCGCGATCCTTGATCTGCTGGAGGATGGAGACCTCGGTGCCAAAGGCGGGCAGGATGACGACATCTTCCGGCTTCAAGTCCGAGATGTCGGCCTGTTTGTGAGCGCCGGTGAGGTTCTTGATGCCTAACGACGAGATCTGTTCATTAACTTCGGGGTTGTGAATGATCTCGCCGACAATGAAAAGACGCCGATCCTTAAAAACCTTGCGCGCCGCATAGGCGAGATCGATCGCCCGTTCGACGCCATAGCAAAATCCAAATTGCTTGGCCAATCGCACGGTGACGCCGCCAACCGTGATGATGCCCCCGGTGCGCCGCACCTTGTCCACGATGTCGCTGCGGTAATGCGCCTCCACCTGTTCCTGCACCGCAGTCATGACCTCCGGGGTGCGGAGGTTGACTTTGTTGCGTGCGGTGGTGCCGCTGGAAATGAGGTTTGCGCTCACCGGTTAATGTCGTCGCGAGCAACTGGAGCCGCAACTCCCCTCTATAGCCGCTGCGGCTGAGCCTGGAGATGCGGAAGCATGTCCCTACTCCGGAGGGACGCGCTTCAGCGCGTCCCGTATCTCTTGGCTGCGCAGCGAGCGGGATTCACTATTCCCCTACGAGCAGCGGCCCAGTCGGTTCCTGGAATCCGCCGGAGGTGATCATGAGCGCGGGGTCGGGATCGGGCGTCTTGGAATCATCCACCCGCTCGACCTTCGGACCAATCGTCGCGTCCTCGGGCTGCGTGTCGGCGATGGAAACCGGCGTGCCATTGTGCACGAGGGCGAAGAATTTCGGCGCAGCTTCGCCGTGCAATCGGAGGCAGCCATGCGTCCGCGGAACAGGATGGACGAAGCCTTGATGAAAGCCATAAGCGGGGGCGAATTCACACCAATAACCCATCGGGTAACCGACATAGCGGCCAGCAATGTTTGCGCCCGCATCCGCCGGGACGACATGTTCGCCCTTCACTCGATAACCGTAGGAGCCGGAACGCTTGTGCTCGATCTTATTGTAGATTTTAAAGTGACCTTTGGGCGTCGGGTGGTTGTTCATGCCCACCGACGTGGCCGCGGCCATCAACAGCCGATCGCCTTCCATGACATAGACGTTCTGCTTCGAGAGCGACACAGCCACCCGCACTTTTGACGGATCGTGCGGCTTGCGTGCGACCACATGATAGATCGTGGTGGAACCGGGCGGCATCGTGCTGCAGCTCGTGAGAAAGGCTAAAGCGGCGAGCACAGAGAGAAAACAAAGACGGGAAATGATGCGCATAATTTCCCCAAACTGGAGAGGGTCTCGCGCCATTGTCAACCACATCGGGTTAAGCGGGCAGGTCCTCCCTTGCACTTACACTTTCACACGCACTTACACTCTCCTCTCTTCCTTCGCGAAAGGAGCGGGGAGTGTAAGTGAAAGTTTATGTGCAAGTGCAGATAATGGCTCGAGCGGGTCAGCGGGCGCTTGCCCGAGCAACGATCAATGCATCGAAACGCGGCGAGGGCCCGGCATAGGAGGGATAAGCCCGCGCCGCATTCGCTGGCCGATAGCGCCAATACTTATACATCCAAAGCCAGGGCGCGGGATTTTGCCTAACGACGGGCTCGAACCGATCCCAGCACTGTTGCGCGACCTGCTGGTGTGTCGCGCCCTCGGCGATCTCCAGCTTCGGGTGAATGACGATGCGGCAATGTCCGCCCGGCAGCGGCTCGGCATGAATCGGAACGATCGGCGCGCCGGTTTTCTCGGCCAGCCAGGCGTGGGCGAAAGTGACGGAAGTTTTCAAACCGAAACAATCGATCACAACGGTCGGCTGATGCAGCTGGAGTGCGAGATCGACCAGAATCGCGACCGAGCCGCCGCGACGAAGCGCTTTGTAGAGACGCACGATCCCGCCATCGCGCGCCACAATTTGATGACCGGAGCGCATGCGGAGATGGTTGAAGACCGGGTCGAGAGCCGCGTTCTTGAACTCCTGCGTGATAATATGCGGCGTGATGCCGGCCCAGCCGCAACCGAGACTGAGCAATTCGAAGTTCCCGTAATGGTAACAGGCAAAAATGTGTGGATTCCCCCGCCCCACCGTTCGCTCAAAGTGGTCGAAACCTTCGAATTCGATCAGCCGGTGAAAGTTGCCGGCATCGAGACGCGGGCTCCAGAAGAGGTCGATCATAGTGCCGGCAAATTGTTGATACGATTGGCGCGCGATCTCCTCGCGAGCAGCGGCGGAAAAACGCTCGCCGAAAGCCGCCTCGAGATTGCTCAGCGCCACTTTCCAGCCGTGCCGGTCGAGGGAGGCGGCGAGCGAGCCGGCCCCCCGGCCAAGCCGAAAGGCGAGCGGCCGCGGCAGGCGCGGAATCAGGGCCGCGAGGAAACGAACTCCCCAGACTTCGAGCCGGTAACGAAACGATTTCCAGCGTCGCTTCATTTCCCCGATCTCGTTAGGCACAACCCTCCGGAGCGGCAGGCAGACTCGTTGACTTGATTGAGTTTGATTTTACCTTCGCGAGGGCGTCGCCGCCGCCGCGTCTCGAGATTGTGAAACACGTTCTTTTCGTCTGCACGGGCAACATCTGTCGCAGCCCCATGGCGCTGGGACTTTTCCGCCGTCTCCTCGGGAATCGCAAGGAGATCGAAGCCGATGCCGCGGGCGTTCATGCCGTGCGCGGGCAACCGCCGAGCATGCACGCGATCGAGGTTTGCCGGAAACGCGGCGTGGATATCACCGGCTTCCGCAGCCAGCCGCTCACCGCCACAATGGTCGATCGGGCGACCCACATTTTCGCGATGACTTGTTCCCATCTGGAAACGATCCACCTCCTCTTTCCTGAAGCCGCGGAGAAGACGTTTTTGCTCCGCGAATTTGAAGAGCCCGGGGCCACGCTTTGGCGCGATCTGCCCGACCCAATCGGAATGGGCTATCACGTTTACCACGACTGCGCGGATGCAATTGAAAAGGCTTTACCGAGTGTGCTCGCCTTCGTAGAACAAACCGAAATGGCCCTGCCGCGCAGCGCGCGCGGAAGCGCCGCAGCAAGTTCCAGCATGGGAAATATGCCGCAGGAGAGCGAATCACAAACCGGTCCCGGCAACAGCCGAGGAGCTTCGTTAGGCGGCGGATTGCGTGCCCTCGATCCCGAGATCTTCAAGGCCATCGCCGAGGAGGAAAAACGCCAGCGCGAGAATATCGAGCTGATCGCTTCGGAGAACTTCACCAGCCGCGCCGTGATGGAAGCGCAAGGTTCCTGCCTAACGAACAAATACGCCGAAGGCTATCCGGGCAAACGCTGGTATGGCGGCTGCGAGAATGTCGACGTCGTCGAGCAGCTCGCGATCGATCGCGCGCTCAAAATTTTCGGCGCGGAGCACGTCAACGTGCAACCTCATAGCGGCGCGCAGGCCAACATGGCGGTCTACTTCGCAGCCATTAAACCGGGCGATCGCATTCTCACGATGAACCTGGCACATGGCGGTCATCTCACCCACGGACATCCTGCCAATTTCTCGGGCAAGCTCTACGAGGTAACGCAATACGGCGTGAGCGAGAAGACCGAGCAGATCGATTACGACGCGCTCGCCCGGCAAGCCGAGGAAGTGCGCCCGGCGATGATCACCGCGGGTGCCTCGGCTTACCCGCGCTTCCTCGATTTTCCACGGCTGCGGCAGATCGCCGATTCAGTCAATGCACTTCTCTTCATCGACATGGCGCACATCGCCGGGCTCGTCGCCGGGGGCGAACACGCGAGCCCGGTGCCTCACGCCCATTTCGTCACCACCACCACGCACAAAAGTCTGCGCGGACCCCGCGGCGGGATCGTGCTTTGCCAGGAACAATTTGCGAAAGCGATCGACTCTTCCGTCTTCCCCGGCGTGCAGGGCGGTCCGCTCATGCACGTGATCGCGGCCAAGGCGGTTTGTTTTCAGGAAGCGCTTCAGCCGCAGTTCCGCGCGTATCAGAGGCAAGTGGTCCTGAATGCGAAGGCGCTGGCCGCGGGCGTGGCCAAGCAAGGTTTCCGCATCGTCTCCGGCGGCACGGACAATCACCTCATGCTCGTCGATCTGCGCCCGAAAGAGATCAACGGCAAAGACGCGCAGAACCTGCTCGACCGGGCCGGGATCACGGTGAACAAAAACGCGATTCCGTTCGATACCTATCCGATCTTCAAGCCGGGCGGCATCCGCCTCGGCACGCCCGCCGTGACGACCCGGGGGATGAAAGAAGAAGAGATGCTGGAGATCGCCGATCTCATCGGCGAAGCGCTGGCCGGCCGCGAGGACGAGCGCGAGATCGGGAGGGTTCGCGAGCAGGTGCAGCAATTGACGCGGAGATTCCCGTTGCCCGCATAGCGTTCCCTCACTTGCACCTAAACTTTCACTTTAACTTACACTCACTCCTGGTTTCAGCGTTCGTCGGCAGAGTGTAAGTGAAAGTTAATGTGTAAGTGCAAGTGATTTGTAAATTCGCTGCGAATTCACAAATCGAAATCAGCCCAAACCGCGGCGTGATCGCTCGCGGAACTACTGTCACCAGTTACTGTCGTTAGGGGCGGATACTTGGCCCGCGTCTTTTGCGCGGTCGACCAAAGCCCGCGGCGTTCGATTCCCACTGCGCCCAACCGCGGCCAAAGCGCTTGCGACACGAGCAGGTAATCGATCTGATCGTTCTTGCTCGGGATCGCGTCGTCGCGATGAGTCCAGCGGTCCGCGCCGACCGGCAATTTGTCGAAGGTGTTTCGCAACCCGGCCAGCTTGAGCAGCGGCGCGAGGGAATCCGAATTCGGCAGCTCGTTAAAATCACCCGCCACCACCACATATTGCTCCGACAAATCGAACTGGCGCAGAATCGTCGCCACCCGCTCCGCCTGCCGTCTCCGGCGCGCGTCGTTCGACGCCTTGCTCCCATAGCCGCGGCTCTTGAAATGATTCACCAGCACCCAGAGATGATGCGTGCCGGGAACATCGATCTCGAATTGCGCGCAATCCCGACTGAAAACCGGCTGCCCGGTCGCCGCATCGATATCGTCCACATGACTTCGCAGATCGAGCAATGTCCGCCGGCAGAGCATTCCGACATCAATCCCGCGCTCGTCGTTGCCATCGATCAACATGGCATGCGGATAGGGCGCCTCCTTTAACATCGTCTCGTTAAATCGTCGCAGAACCGGTCGGCTCTCGACTTCGACCGTGCATAAAATATCGGCCTTCAGCTCGTTGATGATGCGGCCGGTATTTTCAATCGCCGGTGCCTGGATCAAATCGCGGCGCCACTCAATCGAGCCGATCCAATCCGCGCGTCCGTTCGCCACGATCCTGCCGTTGGAATAAAGCCGGCGCCGCGTTTCCTGGAGAAAGAACGAACCGCTGCTTCCGGTGGCTTTGTGTTTCCTAAGAATCGCCAGCATCCGCGCTGTGTCTGCGTCGCTGTAAACCGGCTGCTCGATCAGTCGCTGCAGTTCGGCGACATCCGCGAGCACGACGGTCGTCTTCGCCGGATCATCGCTGTTCATCGCCTTCACCCGGCTGAAAAGATTCTCGACGTTGTAGGTGGCAATCCGCATGGCAGGGGCAGACGCACCGTTTTAGCAGATGGCAATTTTTTTCGGCAAGACGAAAGGGAGCAAAACTTTTCGCTTAACCCCGCCGCGCGAATCGGCGTAGGGTGCGCCTCGATTGATCGAAAAACTATGAAGGAAAAAGCCAATCCCTTGCGCGAAGGACTCGCCAGCAAGGCGATGCCGCAGCCCTGCGCCATCGTCATCTTCGGCGCGACGGGAGATCTCACGCATCGCAAACTGGTGCCCGCCCTTTACAACATCGCCGCCGATGGCGAGCTCCCGCCCGCCGTGGCCGTGATCGGTTTCGCGCGCCGACCGAAAACCGACGACGAATTTCGCAAGGAAATGGAGGAGGCGACGAAAAAATTTTCGCGTCAGACCGTGCGCGACGAAATTTGGAAGGGCTTCGCCGGGGCTCTCTATTATCATCAGAGCGAATTCGGCGACGAGGCGGGCTACAAGACGCTGGCTGAGCGCCTCGACAAGCTTGACCAGGAAAGTGGCACCCGCGGCAATCGGCTTTTCTATTTTGCGGCTGCGCCTGACCAATTCGAGATCATTATCAAGAATCTGCAAAAAGCGGGTTTGAACAAAACGCGCGAAGGAGGTTGGGCGCGGGTCATTCTCGAGAAACCGTTCGGCACCGATCTCGCTTCCGCGCGTCATCTCAACAGCGTCGTCCAGAAATCGTTCGCGGAGAATCAGACCTACCGGATCGATCACTTCCTCGGCAAGGAAACGGCGCAAAACATTTTGGTACTGCGTTTCGCAAACGCCATCTTCGAACCGCTCTGGAATGGCGATCACATCGATCACGTCCAGATCACCGCTGCGGAAACGTTAGGCGTGGAAAACCGCGCCGGTTACTACGAAGGCGCGGGCGCTCTTCGCGATATGGTGCAGAACCACCTGCTGCAACTGCTCTGCCTCGTCGCCATGGAACCGCCGACCGATCTCGGCGCCGACAGCATTCGTGACGAAAAAGTGAAGGTCGTTAGGTCGTTGCGGCGCTTCAAAAGCGACGAGGTCGGCTGCGAGGTTGTCCGCGGTCAATACGCGGAAGGCGCGATTGCGGGTAAAACGGTAGAAGCGTATCGCGCGGAGAAAAATGTCGATTCCAAATCGCAAACTGAAACCTTTGTCGCGCTTCGGTTGCTCATCGACAATTGGCGCTGGGCTAACGTCCCCTTTTACGTTCGCGTCGGGAAACGGCTGCCGAAATCCGGCACCGAGATTTCCGTTCACTTCAAGAAAGCGCCTCAGGTCCTCTTCAATCGCGAGTCGGAAGCGCCCGATCAAAATGTGCTCGTTATTCGCATTCAACCCGACGAAGGAATTTCACTCCGGATGCAGGCGAAAGTTCCGGGCACGAGCTTTCGGATTGAATCGGTGAAGATGGATTTTTCCTATGGAACTTCCTTCGGCAAAGCCAGCCCCGAAGCCTACGAAAGGCTGCTCCTCGACGCCATGAGCGGCGACCCCACGCTCTTCGCCCGCCGCGACGAAGTGGAGCAAGCCTGGACGTTCATAGACACCGTCGAGCAAGCCTGGGCCGCAAAGAAAAACGCGCCCAAGCTGGCCACTTATCCGGCGGGCTCATGGGGCCCCGAAGAAGCCGACGAACTGCTCGCGCGCGATGGCCGGGCGTGGCGCAGATTGTAGTTCCAATTGCGGGTATGATGGCTTTCACCTACGATTCCGGTATGCCATCTGTGCCGAGAGACGCTCAGCTTAAGCGCGTCCTGAAAGATGCGATTCGGGAGATTCTCGAAGAGCGCGCCGACTTGCTTCGTGCCGCTGTTGCAGAGGCACTCGAAGATGTTGGGCTGATTCGGGCGATGGAATCGGCGAGCAAGCAGACAGTGAGCGAGAGGAGAATTCGTCAAGCGCTTGATCGGGAGAAGTGAAAGTTCGCTTTAGCATCACTTTCGCAAGATTTGGAAGAAATTCGTGATCGCAAATTGCTGGCACGTGTTGACTCGCTCATCGAAAAAGCCAAAACGGTTGATACGATCGCGGATATTCCTGCCGTGAAACGCCTTTCCGGACGGCGTGGTTACTATAGGGTTTGCGTTGGCGAATACCGTTTGGGATTTCGGCTCGAAGGCAAGGATGTAATCCTTCTCCGCTGCCTCCATCGCAAGGACATCTATAGAAATTTTCCGCCACGATGAGCCCGCCCGCTGCAACCTTCGTCGCCGGCATCCCGGTCGAGATCGGCAAAATTGATCGCGAGTTGAAGAAGCTCTGGGATCAGGCCGACGGCGCGATGACTCGCGCTTCCCTCATCAATCTCGCGGTTTATAGCGAAGCGCCCGACTCGTTAGGCAAGAACACCGCGCTCATCTCCGAAATTACCGAAGACCACGCCTGCCGCGCGATTGTGATCGCGGCCGATCCTGCGGCTGCGGAGAGCGAGGTGAACGCCTGGGTCAGTGCGCACTGCCACGTCAGCCGCGCCGGCCGCAAACAAATTTGCTCCGAGCAACTTTCGTTTTCGCTTAAGGGGAAATCGGCCGCTCTCCTCCCAAACATCGTTTTCGCGCAGCTCGATTCCGATTTGCCGCTCCACCTCTGGTGGCAGGAAGAATTTTCCTCGCCGATGGATCCCCAGCTCTGGGCACGGGTCGATCGCATGATCTATGACAGCCAGACGTGGAGAGATTTTCGCGCGCAAATGAGTCTGGTGGAGACCGCGCAGGAGGAAGCGCGCCAGCGGATCGTGCTCTGCGATCTCAACTGGGTGCGCCTGGTCTATCTCCGGCTCGCGCTCGCACAATTTTTCGATCACCCAATCAGCCACTATCACCTCGACACCATGGCGGCGGTGCAGATCGTACATGCTCCCGGGTTCCGCTCGACCGGACTTTTGCTGGCCGGCTGGCTCGCCGCGCAGCTCGGTTGGGAAAATACCGGCGGCATGACGGGCGGTTCGTTAGGCTTCGAGAAAAAGAGCAATGGCGAGGCCCTCTCGATTAAGGTTACGCTTTCAGAAAAAGAAGGCGAACCGATTGGCAACGTGATCGTGAAGAGCGCCACGGCCGCGTTCCGAGTCGAGCACGAGGTCGGCGCGGATTTGCTGGACGTTTCGTTTGACCGCAAGGGCGGCCGGCAGATGCAACAGCTGCTCCCGGCAGGGAAAAGCGATCTCGTGAGTCTGATGCAGGAAGAGCTGAGACGCGGCGGTCCGCATCGCGTTTATCTGCGCGCGGTCGGGAAAGTGCGCGAATTTCTATAACCTCGTGCTCGTAATCGAACCGCCTCTCAGACGAGCAGGATTAAGATCAGGAGCACGAGTTCGGGAAGACTGCGCGTGCGCTGGCCTAACGAGCGCGGGATCGTTCAAGCGCGCGTCATAAACTTCCGACCAGACCTGCTGGTTCATCGAACACATCGGGACTGCTTCCCATTCGCCGTTGCGTTTCACCGCCCCTTTGAAAACGCAAGAGTCGAGCCGGGCCTTGACCACCGGATCGTGCTCCGCGTTCGCGACCTGGGTCGCGTCCATGAAATTGTGCATACCTACGCCGAGGGTGTGCACTTGCCCGCGCCACAACGAGCGCAGAATCTCTGGCGGCGCGTGCTGCGAGGTCATGTAGCGGATCAGGCGATGGAGCGTTTTCGCCGCGAGAAGTGGATGCCGCAGGAGCACTCCCAAAAGGCGAAAAGGAGGCGTGCCGGCATCGTCGTTGACTAACGATAAGCCGCCAATTTTTCGCAGCACCTCGCCGAGGAGCGCGTCGAATTTCTTGTCCTCGGGCAGGAGCGGGAAGATTTTTCCAGAAGGCCGCGCGACGAGGAGTGACGCCCAACTGTTGCAATCGGGATGGCCAAAAATCGAGACATCGCGCCGGAGCGGAAGTCCCACACCTGCGCAGATTTTTTCCCAGACATCGTCAGGGGTGATCGGCTTTTCGGAATAGATCGTGCGCCCCGTATCGGCTTCGGGCTGGAAGCTCAGCAAACGCCAAATGTGCGTGCGCTCGGGATCAGCCAGATACCAGCGCAACACTTCCGGCACGTCATCGATGTTCTTGCGGGTGACGGTAAAACTAAGCGCATATTCAGCGGCAGGCCGGTCCTCGCGCGCACCCGCTGCGCCAGATCGGTAAACGCCTGCCTGACGGGATGAAGATCGGCTTCGCATTTGATCCGGCCGATCGGATAGCCGTGCCGGCCGGCCTGCGTCATGTCGATGTGGACCGAGACCTGACGCAATCCGCCTTCGATCACCAGCCGCTCGAGAAAGTCAGGGTGCTCGATGAGCGTCTGGCCATGCGTCATGAGCATCGGGATCGACCCGACGGAAATGGCGTAACGAACAATCTCGATGAGCTCGTTAGGCCGGCCGGCGCGCCAATAGGCGTCGGCTACATCGCCGCCGGTGATCTGCAAGCCGCCGCCAGGCCCCTGGAAGCGCCGGTTCGCGTCGATCTGCTCCCTCACTTGCGCGAACGATGGGATCGGAACCGAGTTCGCATTTTTCGGCAGGTAGCAATGGGTGCAATGAAAAGAGCAATAGCTCGCGCCTAAGGTGAAGCCGCAGTGGGTGAGATGGCGGCCGGAAATTTGATTGTCGGTTTGCAGCTCTGCTGGAAGCGAATCCCAGCGTTCTTTCAGGACGCACGCCTTCTCCGCGGCGATCGGATGGCAAAAAGCCTGCCAGCGTGCGCGCCAGCGACCGGCGCCCGCCGGCCGGTTCGCCAGTGCGCCGCCGTTTCCTTTCAATTACTTCGCCTCATTGAGCGACCAATCATAAGTCTGGTAGGTAATCTTAGTGTCGTTAGGCAAAGGCTCGCTCCGCCGTTTGTTGACGAAACCAACCGGACCGCCCGCAGCTTTGAAGTCGTCCTTATACCAGTCGAAAATAGCGGAAAGTGCCGCGGTTTTTTTCTCCGTCGAGTAGTCCACGCCCTTGGGTGAATTCACGAAGGCCGTCGCGAGCTTATCGAGTTGGGCGTCGAGTTTGTCGCCGCGAAAGGCTTCCGGATTGAGCGGCGGACAACTGCGGCTCGCACAGTTCAAGGCAAAGTGCACTCTTGGATCGCCGAATTTCGGGCGCACGACATCCTTCTCGAGATGACTGAAGCTCATCGGCTCGCCCGCGACCTTGATTCGCTGGCTGGTGAAAAAGGTGAAGAGCAAATCTTTCACGCTCTTGGTCGGATATTTGCCGAGGGCTTCGTGCAGGATCCAGGCGTTGTAGGCGTTGATGTAAAAGGCGAGTTGCTCCTTTTTGTTCCCGGAAATCTTTTCCTGTGCGATGCCGTCCACGACCTGTTGCAGCGCCTGCAGGTCAGCCGCGTTCCCCTTCCACGCGGCGTATTTGACGCCGCTGCTCGTGACATATTTGCCCAGCAGGCTGTTGTAGGTGCCGATCCATTTCGGAGAATTATCCGCCTGCGTGACGGCCACGGATGCGAGGAAGATTGCGCCGAGCAAAAGGGCGCCGAAGGAAGAGTGAATTTTCATCGGCCAACGTTCAATCCCGCAAGCCCGCGCGCAAGGTGGAAGTGCCAGATTGGTTACGCGACAAGCTGCTGAAAAAGGCCTGCAACTGGCGCGCGCTCTCTGCGACTGCGAAACGCACGGCTGCTTCCCGGCGGCCGTTTTCGCCTAACGACCGCGCCAGTTCGCGATTCCCGAGCAGCCGCGCGAGCGCCTCGGCGAGGAGTGCGGGCTGGCGCTCGGGCACGAGAAACCCGGTGCGCCCGTCGCGGACCATCTCGGGCACCCCGCCGAGCGGCGTGGAAACGACCGATAGACCCGCGGCCATCGCTTCCATCACGACGGTCGGGAGATTATCCATCCCGCCGCCGGCTTCAGTGACGCAGGGCAGGGCGAAGACCGAGCTTTGCCCGAGGCGCCGAATCACCTCACTCTGCGGGAGCGGGCCGGCCAAGGTTACGCTTCTCGTTAGGCCAGCAGACGCGATCTGCGTCCGCAAGGCCGCATCGAGCGGACCTTCCCCGATGATTTCCGCGCGGAAATCGATCCCTTGCGCGGCGAGCAGCCGGCAGGCCTCAATCAGATCGCCAAAGCCTTTTTTCTCGATCAGCCGGCCGACAGAAATGATCGCGGGCGTCGCCGCCTCGAAGGTAGCCGGCTGAAACCGTGCGAGCTCAATGCCGTTGTAGACGCGGTGCAGCTTCGCTACGTCCGCGGGAAATTTTCCGCTTAGATAGGCGACACCGAAGTCGCTCACGGTTACTACCGCGCGCGCCGCGCCGACGAGTTTGCCTAACGAGATCGTGAACGGCTTGGGTGAAAAAATGTCGTTGGCGTGCCCGGTAAAGCTAAACCCGATACCAAAAAAGCGCTCGAGCCAATAAGCCGTCCGCGCCGCCAGCCCGGCAAAGTGCGCGTGTAAATGATCCACCCCGAGCGCCTGCAATCGCGGCCCGAGCCAGGCTGCCTGATAAAGCCGCAAAAAATCGCTCTCGCGACCCCAGGCTTTGATTTCGCGCGCCGCTGCGTCCGGCAGCTTGCCTGTGCGCAAGGCCCGATCGATCTCGCGCACGAGCTGGTCCTCCTCCGGGAAATATTCCACGCCGGCGGCGATCGCCGGATCCCATTCCTGAGTCGGTTCGCCCTTTGGCCGGCGCACCGAAAAAATCGGCAGGCTGAAGCCTTGCCGTCGCAACTCCGCGATCTCCCGATAGCAAAAGGTCTGGGTGAATGACGGGAACCGCTCGAAAAGATAGGCGACCCCGCTCATGGCAAAGCCTTACCGGCGAAATCCGGCCTTGGAAAGGACCAAGCGATCCTATCCCTGGCCGGTAGTCGACGATTTGGGCGCGCGAAAGCGCGTCCCCTTCGGAGGGACATGCTGGAAAGCCCGGCCTCGCCTGCTCCGCAGGCTGCGTTAAGGCCGCATGTCCCGGCTGGCGACCGGCCGTGGCGTGCAGCCCGGCCGTTGCCGCGAATCGGCTCATCCCCCGCATGACTCTTGCTTCCTAACCGCTGTGACCCAGCGGGATTTCTTTGCCTATTGCACATCGCTCCGGCTGATCGAGCTGAAGGCGTTAGGCAAGCTCTCGCAGGTGCGTCACTTTCAGGAGGGCGACCGGATTTATTCGCCCGGCGACGAAGGGGAGGAGCTTTTCGTCATCAATCGCGGCGTCGCCGAGGTGGCGCCGGAAAAAACGGCCGCGAGTGCGCCGGCGACGCTGCTTTCCCGGGGCGATATTTTTGGTGAGATGGGCGCGCTCATGCACCTTCCCCGCGACCACTCCGCCAAGGCTGGCGCGGATCTTAGCGTACAATGTTTTCGACGAAGCGACTTTTCCGAGCTGCTCCGGCGGGTGCCGTCGTTTTTTCTTTTCCTTTCCGAAAAATTGGCCACCCGGCTTTATCAAACCACCGAGCTCGTGCGCTCGCACAGCGCCGCTCTCGAACTCACCGGGAGCCTCGCTAATTTCGACGTCATCACGATCTATCAAACGATCCTGCACTCGAAGCAGACCGGCCTGCTTACCATCTCCGACGACGAGGGCGCGAAGATTTCCGAGTTTTACTTCGAGAAGGGAACGCCCCGCTGGGGGCGCTTCGGACATCTCATCGGCGAAGAGGCTTTCTGGCAGCTCTTCCTGCACGACTATCAGGCGGCGAGCTTTTCTTTTGCGAACGGCGCCGCCAACCGAGAAAAGGGAGTGAAGGGCGGGACGCTCAGTCGTCAGGCTGACGAGATTCTAATCAATGCCATTCACATGCGCGACGAGTTCGACGACCTGCGCGAACGTTTGCGCGACAGCTCGGCCAGGCTGCGGCGCAAGCAGGCGAAACTGCTCTGGGATGAATCCGCGCCGGCTGATTTGCGATCGGTGGCCGAAGCGATCTGGCAGCTCGCCGACATTGAGCCTGTGGCCTTGAGCGATCTCTCTCGCGAATGCAAATTTTGCGATCTGAAAATTTACAAGGCCGTCGACGAAATGGTCCGCACCGGCCTCTTAGTCCTGGAGGACCCTCTGTCAGAACCCTGCCTGGCCGTTACCTAACGAAAATGAAAAACCATCTCCATGCCATCATTGCGCTGCTCCTGGCGGCGTGGTTTCTCCCCGGTTGTTCAATGCTTACGCACGACGGACGCCAGCAAGCCGCCTATGCGCGCTACGTTCGCAAATCGAGCCAGGGCCGTGTCAAACAACAGCGACTGTTTCATTCCAATAAACCCGCGATGCCGGTGACTGAATCCACCGAGCCGACCGTGGCAGTCGAATCATCCGGCCCGCAGGCTGTCGGCGAAAATGTTCCTTAGCTACGGGCGTTCCACCGGCACCGGCCGGCCTGCCGGATCGACCGCGACATAGGTAAAGACGGCGCGCGTCACCCGTGTTTGCTCGGTGCGCATGTAGCGTTGCACCCACACTTCCACCGGAATTTTCATCGAGGTGCGGCCGACGGATTCGACCCAGGCGTAGCAAGCGACCGTGTCCCCTACCCGAACCGGTTGCAGAAACGACATCCCTTGCACCGCCACGGTCACGACGCGCGTCTTGGCCATTTTCGAGGCGAGGATGCCGCTGCCCAGATCCATTTGCGCCATCAGCCAACCGCCAAAAATATCGCCATTGGGATTCGTGTCCGCGGGCATCGCGATCGTGCGGATGACGAGTTCGCCCTTGGGGGTTTCGTTACCACTGCTCACCGCGGCCACGATAGCACGCCTTCCCACTCCTGCTCCTAATCGTGCTCGTGCTCCCACTGCTGCTCCTGATCGTGATCAAGAGAGGATCGATTACGATCACGCGCAGGAGCGCGAGTAGTAGACACTGCGCTCTGCGAAGCGCGGGCCTGCGCATGCCTAACGAAGCCGCGTGCCGCCTTTCGCATTGCACCGTAACGGATGCCGGGAATGGCCGGGCAGCCCAATGTCTACAAGATCAGCATGCAATCGCCGTAACTGTAAAATCGGTAACGTTCCCGCACCGCTTCCGCGTAGGCCCGCAAAATAAACTCCCGACCGGCGAACGCGCTCACCAACATGAGCAGCGTCGAGCGCGGCAGATGGAAATTTGTCAGCAACCGATTAACCGCCCGGAGCTGGTACGGTGGATAAATAAAAATATTGGTGGCGCCCTCCTGCTCATGCAGCTCACCCGCGGATCGCGCCGCAGATTCGAGCACCCGCACGGATGTCGTTCCCACTGCCAGAACACACTCGGCGGCGTTGATCGCCGCGGCCGCTTCCTTCGTGATCGCGTACCGTTCCGCGTGCATACGGTGCTCGGCGATCGTCTCGCTCTGCACCGGCCGAAACGTCCCCGGGCCGACATGCAACGTCACGAAAGCGTGCGTTAACTTCGCGAGAAGTTCGGGCGTGAAATGCAACCCGGCGGTCGGCGCCGCGACCGCTCCCGGCGCTCGAGCGAACACCGTCTGGTAACGCATCACATCTTCCGTGTCGCCCGCGCGGTTGAGATACGGCGGCAAAGGAATCTGGCCGCCGCGGAACGGATCGATCGCGCGCTCGAACCTAACGAGTCGCTCGCCTTCCGCGTAAATTTTTTCCACCCGGCCGGCGATACCTTCAAGCACGACCGCTGCTCCGAGACGCATTTTGCGCCCTGGTTTCACCAGGCATCTCCAGCGCTGCGGATCGATCTCTTCGAGAAACAGAAACTCGATCGCGCCGTCATCGGAAACGCGCCGTGCCGCCAGCACGCGGGTGTCGTTAAGCACGAGCAAATCGTTTGGCCTAACGAACTCGGGCAAATCCGCGAAGCGCCGGTGCGCGATCGTCCCCCGCGCGCGATCGAGCAGCATCATCCGCGCATCCTCGCGCCGGGGCAGCGGACGTTGCGCGACCAACTCCTCCGGCAAATCGAAATCGTAATCCCGTAGCAGCAGGCTCATCCGCGACCACGATCAAAGGGATTGCCCGGCCGCGCAAAATCTTCAAACTGATCGGCAGCGATGAGCGAATTTTCGACCGCCCTTGATTCCGTCCTCAGCGCGCTCGGGCAAATGCAGCGGGAGAGCGATCACCCGCCGCGCGCCAGTCTTGAGGCGCTAGCGCGGCTGAGCCTAACGACGGCGCTGTCCTCCGCTGAGAAGACCGCACGCCTCGATCCGGTGCGCGCGCGTGTCGCGGTGTGCCTCCGCTGCCCGCATCTCGCTGCCTCTCGCACCCAGACGGTTTTCGGGATCGGAAATGTCGACGCCGACCTCATGTTCATCGGCGAGGCGCCGGGTGCGGATGAAGACCGCCTGGGCGAGCCCTTCGTCGGCCGCGCCGGACAATTGCTCACCAAAATTATCGCCGCCATGGGTTTCACCCGCGAAGAAGTTTACATCGCGAACGTGTTGAAATGCCGGCCCGACACGCCCGGCCGCGCGGCCGGGAATCGCCCGCCCACCCCCAAGGAGATGGCTACCTGCCTTCCCTACCTTGCCGAGCAGATCGAGATCATCAGACCGCGCGTGCTCGTTGCCCTCGGCGCGACCGCGGTCGAAGGGCTGCTCGAGTTCCGCGAACCGGTGGGAAAATTACGCGGAACCTGGCACAGCTACCAGGAGACCCCGCTCATGATCACCTATCACCCTTCCTACCTGCTGCGTAACCAGAACAACACCGAAAAGCGCAAGGTTTGGGAAGACATGCTCCTCGTGCTCGAGCGTCTGGAACGCCCGATCACAGAAAAGCAGCGCGCCTTTTTTCGTTAGGCAAAGAGCGCTTTCTCTTCTGGAACAAACACGCTGCCGGCCGTTCGCGTTGAACTTCTGGGTTCATGATGCGATAGGAAAGCTCGCGAGTTGAGGCGCGCGCAAATATTCAGCCGGCGAGCCGTCGGCTTCCCGGCGTTCTTTTTCTGCGCCGCTCGGTGAAATTGACCAATCACGCGGCGGAATTCCGAAACCGCTTGGCGCGCTGTGAAGCCCGTGCGTAAGCTGCGAGCGCAGCCGCCGATGTGGCGAAATGGCAGACGCAACGGACTTAAAATCCGTTGGGCTTAACGGCCCGTGCCGGTTCGAGTCCGGCCATCGGTACTCTCTGAAAAGAGTTTTGAAAAGGGGATAAGTCGGCGCCTAGCGACTTGATCAAGATTGCGGCACTCTCTTCCCACCCCTTACTCGTTGCTGTGGATTGTAACTGTGGCAGTCTTCGACAAACCGATATCGTAGTTCGAATTCGGCGACAACTTGAGAATGACCGTCTCGTCGGATTCGGGGATCGAGTCGTCGATGGGCCGGACGGCGATCTTCGTTGAGGTCCGGCCGGCGCGAATGGCAGCGTGACCGCGGAGCGTCTCGTAATCGATCCCATTGCTCCCTGTGCCGCTAATCACATAGAACACGCGCAGTGTGCTGTCGGCACAGCCCGTGCGAGTGATGCGGAATCTACTGGTGTCAGTTGCAGGGACTTCGGAGGCGCTGGGATCAGGGGCGCTAATGGTGACACTCGGCAGAGCCGCCATAACTGTGAAACTGGCGCTCGCATTATTAACAAACGCGACCGGGCCCCCGTTGAGAAGGTAATCGGCAGCGTTGCTGCTACTCAACGCAGTGGCGCTCCCCTGGAATTGCAACGCGCTAGCGCAACTCGAAGTAAGTTCGCCGCCGAACGGCGGGCCGAAATTGCCGTCGACATCGTTAGCGGTGTTGCCGGAATTGGAGCCGGTATAGTCTCTGTCCGAAGTGTGCGCGTCCGGTCGAGCCACGCTCCGGCTGTGTCTTTTGTCTCCTGCGCCTCGGGCTGGGTGAGGGCGACTTACAAATCAATGAGACGACACCGGCTCATGGCGTCGCCCCTTGTGGGACAAACAAGTTTGAGCACTATCGCATTGTAACTCATACCGATGGCTCGCCCTGCGAGCTGGGCCGCGGAGGAATGGGCATCACCTACAAAGCTTTCGACGCTAACCTGCATTGCGCTGTCGCAATAAAGGTGATCCACGCCGCGCTCCTCGCCAACAAGACGGTGCGCGAGCGCTTCGTGCGCGAGGCGCGACAGGCTGCGCAACTGCGACATCCGAACGTCGCATCCATTTTCCATCTCGGGGTGTCGTCGGAGTCGTGCTTCTATGCGATGGAGTTCATCGAAGGCGAAAGCGTCGAACAGCTGGTGAATCGCAGCGGGCCGCTCACTCCGCGTTTCGCTTTGCGCATTGCCGGTCAGCTGGCAAACGCGCTCATGGCCGCAGCGAAACTGCGGCTGGTGCATCGGGACCTCAAGCCATCGAATGTGATGTTAGTCAGGAGCGAAGATGGGGAAGCGAATGCGAAGCTGATCGATTTTGGCATCGGTCTCTTACTGGAGCCGCAGACTGCCGGGGAGAGTGCGCGCCTGACTCAGGCTGGCTTTGTAGGAACGGCGCATTTCGCCAGTCCCGCAGCTCCGGGGTCAGCCGATAAACGCGCGGTCAGACATCTATTCCCTCGGCGTGACTCTTTGGTTCATGCTAACGGGGCAAACACCGTTTCGCGGTCCGTCACCCGAAGTGATCAGGGGCATTTAAGTACTCCGCCGCCTCTGGCCGAACTGCCGCCATGGCCTGACTGCGCGGGCGTGCTGTTGCGTAGAATGTTGGAGAAGGAGGAAGACGCGCGACCACAGACTGCCGCGGCCCTGTACAATGAAATCGTCGAGTGCCGAAAACAACTAGGTATCAACGCGGGGACTCGCCGCCGCCTTGCTAATTGCCGCTGCGGTTTTGTGCATGTTGAAATTTTCGCCACGCTCCGTTAGACGCCGTGCCGCAAGCAAACCCGCAAGTACCGCTCAGACCACCGCGCCTAACGAGCAATCCATCGCGGTCCTGCCGTTCCATGCAATCAACGCTGACAAGGACAGCGGGCAACTTGCTGATGGGATTCACGATGAAATACTGAGCACACTCGCGCGTAAGAAGGGGTTGAAAGTGATCTCGCAAGGTTCGGTGCTGGATCCGCGGTTGGATTCCATGAGCGACGCCGGCAAAGGCGAGGCTCTCGGCGTGACAACTCTGATGGAGGGCAGCTTGCAGCGAAATGGCCACCGGTTTCACGTCAACGCTCGGTTAATCGAAGCGCGCAGCGGCAAAACGCTTTATGCCCGCACTTTTGATTCAGAGGAAAGCGATCTGTTCGATTTGCAAAGTCGAATCGCGCAAGACGTAGCCGCGCAATGCAGCCCAATCACAAGGCGGGCCGAAATGCGCAGATGCCAACTGAAAATCTGGCTGCCTACGAACTGTATTTGCGGGCGAGAGAGTGGGAGCGCCGTGCAGAAAACGAAGTCGGGACAAACGCGCTGAAAGCTGCGTAATACTATGAGCATGCTCTGACCAAAGATCCGAGCTTTGCGCTCGCAGCGGCTCACCTCGCCTATGTTTACGCCCGGCTTTACTGGCAGGAAGATGACTGGAGCCTCCGACCCAGTCACCTCGCCAAAGCCCAGGCCGCGGTCGAACGCGCCTTGCAACTGGAACCTGACCTGCCCGAGACCCATGCCGCCGTCGGATATTACTACTACTATGGGCATCGCGAATACGATCACGCGCTGCGCGAGTTTAAAGTGGCGCAGGAAAATCTGCCTAACGACTCCGCAATCGCGATTGCCGTCGGACTGGTGCAACGGCGCAAAGCGGCTTGGAACGACTCGCTCGCGAACCTGAAAGCTGAAGCGCTGCAACAGGGACAGTTAGCCCGGGACGAGCGCTCCATCGCAATCGACGCAGTCGCAGGACCGCCGCTCGCCGCCACTCTTGCCCGGGTCTACACAATAGTCGGCGAAAAAGATTTGGCGGTGCGAAAACTTGCGCCTCTGCTTTCGGCGCCATTCGGACTCTCAGCCAAGGAATTGAAATACGATCCTGTTGGGACACTTTGAAAAGTCTTCCGCAGTATCGGCAACTCGCGAGCAACAAGACGACTGTAGCCCAGATAAACACCGGGGCTGCTACGACGGCGCGCTTAGGCTCGAATGCAGGTTTAAGTGTAACGACCTGCAGTGGTAGCAATATCGAGATTAACCATCGAGAGTTGCTAACCGCAAAAATGGAGAGCGCGCACGCGCTCGTCCTCGTCGTGCCGAAACAGAAGTATAGCTATGCCGGCCTTTTTCAAATATGTGCTCAAGATGAATCTGAAGGAATACATCCAGAGAGCGGTCAGGATCTTCGGCGTCTCGGCCGGTTTCTTTGGCCGCGCCTGCGTCAGCGATAAGATGCTCCCGGTCTTGCGCGAGCCTGCCCTAACGAGCACTTTCACAGAGGTGAGTTTCGGTCAGCGGACGGTACTTTTCGATGCCGCCGAATGCGCGCAGTCTTCGGCCTAACGAATGGAACAGAGAGAGCGCATGCGACGGCTCGGGATCGATACAGCCGATCTGGAGGAAAGTTTCGCCCGCTCCTCCGGCCCGGGCGGTCAGCATGTGAACAAGGTCTCGACGGCGGTGACGCTGAAGCATCTTCCCAGCGGCGTGAGCGTGACGGTCCAGGATTCGCGCTCGCAGTCGCGCAATCGCGCGCTTGCCCTGGAGCGGTTGCTCTCCGCGCTGGAGCGGCGGGCCGAGGAAAAACGCGCGGCTCAACGCGCGGCGACGTCTCAGCAGCGGCGGCGCAATTCGCCGCGGCCTCCGCGCTTGAAGCGCAAGATTCTCGAGCAGAAAAGAAATCGGTCACAGCTAAAAAAACTGCGCGCCAGGCCGGTGGATTGAAGTTATCGGTCCGGCGTGACCAGAGAAAAATTGCGCCTAGGAATCATCGGCGCGGGCTGGCCCGGACAGCAGCACGCGCGCGCCATTAACACGAGCGACGGCGTGCAGCTCTTCGCCTGCGCGGAAGCCAACCGCGAGCGCGCGGAGGAATTTCAGGCGACTTACAAGCCGCAGAAACTCTACCCAGATTACAAGGGGTTGTTAGGCGATCCCGAAGTCGATGCCGTTGTCATCTGCCTGCCGAATTTTTTGCACTTTCCCGCGACGCTGGCCGCACTCGAAGCGGGCAAGCATGTCCTTTGCGAAAAGCCCCCCACCCTTAACGGCCCGGAGATGGTCGTGCTCCAGGCCGAGGCGGCGAAGCGCCGGCTCGTCTATTTTTTCAGCCGGCAATTTCGTTTCTCGCCAGCGATCCGGAGGGCACAAGAATTGATCGCGGAGGAGCGGCTCGGTCAGATTTATTTCGCGGAAGCGACCTGGGTGCGGTCGCGCGGGATTCCGTTAGGCATGGGCGGATGGTTCACGGAGAAAGCGCGCTCCGGCGGCGGCGCGCTCATCGATATCGGCATTCACGCGCTCGATGCCGCCTGGTTTTTGATGGGCACGCCGCGACCAGTTTCGGTTTCGGCGGCGGTCTTTCAAAACTTCCAGCATCTCGTTAGGGTGCCGATCTTCGATGTCGAGGACGCGGCTTTCGCTTTTATCCGCTTCGCTAACGCCGCGGTCGTGCAGTTGAAAACCTCCTGGGCGGGCAACCTCACAGACGAGATTCCGCAAGGTCAGGTCTTCGGGCGCGAGCTGACCAACTGCACGATTTACGGCCGCAAAGCGACCATTCGCCTGCGCCCTTTCACCCTCTTCGAAGACGTGGAGGGCAAGCTCGTCGACCAAGCGCTCGATCCCCCGGACAACGCGGATCCTTTCGAGCTGCAGATGCAAAATTTCGTCGACGCGATCGCCGGGACCGCCGCGCCGGTGAACAGTGCTGAGCAGGCCGTTTACCTCATGGAAATGCTCGACGCAATTTACCTCTCGAGCAGCACCGGCCGCGAGGTGCCGATCGCGCGGGCGGAAAAAACTCGCGCTTAAGCCATCCGCGCGCAGCCTTTAAAGCGATTCGGGTTTGTAGCATCAACACTATTATGAAAAAACTATCTTTATTAATTCTTGTGATCCCAGCTTGTGCATTGGTTTTATCCTCCTGCACGACCGTGGTAAAAGAACCCGCCGCCACGACCACGACCACGAGCACGGAGTCAGCCGTCACGCGCGCGCCCGCGAGCACGAGCACGACGGTGACGCGCCAAAGCTCTGGCGGCTACTAAGCTATCAGATACCTTCTGGGAAAGGGAGACACGCAGGTGTCTCCCTTTTTCTATGTGTAGAGGCGGCCGTGTCGGCCGCAGAGGGAGGTGGATAATAACTGCTGACCTGGGAGCGAGGGGCCGTCGCTCGCTCAAGATGCGGGCGACACGCCCTCCGCTACACCTCGACCTCTTCGGGCTCCGCGCTCTCCTGACTAACGACCCGCGCGATCGCCTGCAATTTTTCGCCGCTCTTCAGGTCCATCAATTTTACGCCCATCGTGTTTCGCCCGACCGCGCGCACTTCCGAGACGCGCGTCCGCACCATTTGACCCTTCGTCGTGATGAGCATGAGCTCGTCCTGCTGGGTAACGGTGAGCGCGCCGACGACGCGGCCGGTTTTATCGCCGGTTTTCATCGTGATGATGCCTTTGCCGCCGCGTTTTTGTTTGCGGTAATCGTCGAACGGTGTGCGCTTGCCGATTCCATTTTCTCCCGCGACCAAAAGCATCGATTCGTTGTTGACGATCGCGTTTGCGATCACATGGTCGCCCTTGCTCGGCCGGATGCCCCAGACGCCGACCGTGTTGCGCCCTTGGTCGCGCAATTGATCCTCATGAAAGCGCAGACTCATCCCGTTGCTCGTGATGAGAACGATTTCGTTATCGCCATTCGTTAGGACAACGTCGATCAGGCAATCATCTTCCTCGATGTTGATCGCAATGATGCCACCTTTGCGGACGTTGCTGAAGGTCGAGAGGTTCGACTTTTTTACGATCCCGGAGCGGGTCGCGAAAACGACGTGGAGATTCTCGTCCCAAGTTTCGTCGAGCTGATTGGGACCGATGCCGCTGCTCCTCGATTGCACACGAATGGTCGCGGCGATTTTCTCGCCGGCGCGCAACTCCAGGAGATTAGCGATGGAACGGCCTTTCGAGGAACGGCTCATCTCGGGAATTTCGTAGACCTTCTCGACATAGGTCCGTCCCGACTCGGTGAAGAACATTAGGAAATCGTGCGTCGTCGCGGTGAAGAGATGTTCAACGAAATCGCCCTCGTCCTCCTGGGTCGCGCCCTCGCGCGTGGTCATGCCGATGACCCCTTTGCCTCCGCGCCGTTGCGCACGGAATGCGCTCACCGCCGTGCGTTTGATGAAGCCGTTATGGGTGATGCTGATGATGCAGCCTTCATTCGCGATCAGGTCCTCCATGTTCATCTCGCCCTCGTCAGGCACGAGCTGGGTCAGGCGCGGGCCGGCGTGCTTCTGTTGAATCTCGCGCAGCTCTTTTTTGATGATCTGGAAGACGCGGATTTCTTTGGCAAGAATGTCGCGCAGATCCTTGATCGTCTCGATCAACGCCTTGTATTCGTTGATGATTTTCTCGCGCTCGAGACCGGTCAGCTGATAAAGGCGGAGATCGAGGATTTGGTTGGTCTGGTGTTCGCTGAAAGCATAACGACCTTCCGTTAGGCGCGCTTCGTTGCGAATGAGGACGCCGATCTGCTCGACCTGCCGGCGAGTAAATTCGAAGGCGAGCAACTTCACCCGGGCCTCGTCGCGATTCGCCGACCCGCGAATGATGCGGATGAACTCGTCGAGATTCGCCAGCGCGATGAGATAACCTTCGAGTGTCTCGGCGCGCTCTTCGGCTTTGCGCAGCTCGTAGCGCGTCCGGCGCAGGATGACTTCGCGCCGGTGTTCGATGAAAGCGGTGTTCGCTTCCTTGAGCGAAAGCAGCTTCGGCCGGCCGTGATCGATCGCCAGCATGTTGACCGCGAAGGACGACTCCATCGCGGTGTGCCTGTAGAGATTGTTGATGACGACTTTCGGGAGCGAGTCACGCTTCAACTCGATGACGACGCGCGTATTCTCATCGGACTCGTCGCGAATCGCGGTGATGTCGGTCAAGACCTTCTCATTGACTAACGATGCGATGCGCTCGACGAGCGTCGCGCGATTCACGTTGTAGGGGATTTCCGTGATCACGATCTGCTCGCGATTGCCTTTCAACTCCTCGACCCCGGCTTTGCCGCGCACCTTCATGCTGCCGCGGCCCGTCTCGATGTATTGCCGCACCCCGGCGATGCCGCGAATGGCGCAGCCGGTTGGAAAGTCGGGGCCTTTCACGAACTTCATCAACCCGTCGATCGTGATCTCCAGGTCGTCGATTTGCGCACAGATGCCGTCGATCACTTCGCCGAGATTGTGCGGCGGAATGTTCGTCGCCATGCCGACGGCGATGCCGGTGCCGCCGTTAACGAGCAGGTTCGGAAAAGCGGCAGGGAAAACAGTGGGCTCGGTCCGCGTCTCGTCATAGTTAGGCACGAAATCGACCGTGTCCTTCTCCATGTCGGTCATGAGCGCGGCGCCGAGATGGGTCATGCGCGCCTCGGTGTATCGCATGGCCGCGGGCGGGTCGCCTTCGACCGAGCCGAAGTTGCCCTGGCCATCGACCAGCCTCTCGCGCATCGCCCACGGCTGCGCCATGTGGACAAGCGTCGGATAAATCACCGCCTCGCCATGCGGGTGATAGTTACCGCTGGTGTCGCCGCAAATTTTGGCGCACTTGCGATGCTGCCGATTCGGGAAGAGCGAGAGATCGTGCATCGCGAAAAGGATGCGGCGTTGCGAAGGCTTCAGCCCATCGCGCGCATCGGGTAGCGCGCGCGAGATGATGACCGACATCGAGTAATCGAGGAACGACCTCGAGACTTCTTCGGCGACGTTGATCGGTTCTATTTTTTCGTTGGCGTTATACACGAAGTTTTTTAGACAGGATTAACGGGATTTACTGGATTAGGGATGGAGATCGGCGGACTCGGGTGCCGACGCAGCACGCCGGTGTTTCGCTTAAATTGCAGGCTCTCGGCGCCGAAGTTTAAGCGGAGGCCGACTTCGTGATTGGTCGCTGTGAGGTAGTTTACGACTTGCACTTCGTCGGATTTCGTTAGGCAGGAGATCGCTTTCAACTCGCAGATCAAAGTCCCAGCTACGACCAGGTCGGCAATGAAATCGCCCACAATGACATTGCCGTAGCGCACTTTGATCCGCTGTCCGATTCCGATTTCGAAACCGGCTTTTCGCAATTCGTAGGCGAGCGCATTGAGATAAATCGACTCAAGAAATCCAGGCCCGAGTGTGCGATGCACTTTCATCGCGAGACCGGTCACCTTTTCCGTCAACGCGTGATCTTCTTCCAAATCCAATCCTGTAAATCCTGTTAATCCTGTCTAAACATCCAGGTTGCGAACATTGAGCGCGTTATCCTCAATGTATTGCCGGCGCGGCTCGACGATGTCGCCCATCAGTTTGGAGAACATCTGGTCGGCTTCGACCGCGTTATCGTCATTCAGGTCCACCTTCAGGAGCTTGCGGCGCTCGGGATCCATCGTGGTGTTGAAGAGTTCCTTCGCGTTCATTTCGCCGAGGCCTTTGAAACGCTTGATCTGCACCCCGCGCCGCCCGATCTCCATGATCTTTCCCAGGATTTCCGGGATCGAGAAGAGCGGATGCGAAGTCGCTCGCTCGCCCTCGCCTTCGATTAAGTCGAAGATCGGTTTATCCGCCGCCGCGTAGTGATCCACTTTCAATCCTTTGCGCGCCAGGTCGCTAATCAGTTTCTGGATCGTGGTTGACTCGTGCAACTCGACGAGCGTGCCGCGGCGCCGGTTCCCGTTCGCTTTCGGAGAGACGCTCGTTAGGGGGAGCAGCTCCTGGCCGATCTCCATTTCAAACAGACTCAGGTCGAGATTCGCCTCGTGGAATTGTCGGACTGAGCGCTCGTCGTGAAAATAGTGGACCGACTCGTCGTTTCCGTCCCGCACCTTCACCAGGTAGGTTGGCAACTTGTCGCTCTTGCCATCGCGGTGACTTAGAAAATCCTCGAAATCCCCACCGTGCCGGCGCACGGATTCGTTCAGTTTGGCGAGACGCTCGAGCTGATCAAGGATGTCCTTCAATTGCGCGGTGGTCAGCTCCTTGTTATCCGCGAGATTTTTCAGCCGCACATCCTCCGCGCCTAACGAGATCAAAATCTTGTTCAGTTGCACGTCGTCGTCGACGTATTCCTCGCGCTTCTTGCGCTTGATCTGGTAAAGCGGCGGCTGGGCGATGTAGATTTTTCCCGCACGCACCAGCTCGGTCATCTGGCGGTAGAAGAAAGTCAGCAGGAGCACGCGAATGTGCGAGCCGTCGACGTCGGCATCGGTCATGATAATGATTCGCCCGTAGCGGAGCTTGGTCATGTCGAAGGTCCCTTCTTCCTTGGTGGTCGCTTCTTCTTTTGGCTTGCCGATGCCCGTGCCGATCGCCGTGATCATCGATTGGATTTCCGTGTTCTTGAGCGCCTGATCGAGTCGCGCTTTCTCGACGTTGATCAGCTTCCCGCGAATCGGCAGGATCGCCTGATAACGCCGATCGCGCCCTTGCTTCGCGGAGCCGCCAGCCGAGTCGCCTTCGACAATGTACAGCTCGGTGAGATCCGGATCGCGCTCCGAGCAGTCGGCCAGTTTTCCCGGCAAACCGCCGCCCGTGAGCGCGCCTTTCCGAATCGTCTCACGCGCTTTGCGGGCCGCTTCGCGAGCGCGCGCCGCGGTAAGGACTTTTTCGAAAATCTTCTTCGCCACCGGCGGGTTCTGATCGAAGTAAGTCATGAGACCGTCGTAAACAACCGAGTTCACCACGCCGTCGATCTCGGTGTTGACCAGCTTCACTTTGGTCTGCGATTCGAAGCGTGGGTTGGGGAGTTTGAGGCTGAGCACGCAGACCAGCCCCTCGCGCACGTCGTCGCCCGAGATCGCCGGGTCCTTT
>JBBSGS010000002.1:0-39929 GCA_038253875.1 Chthoniobacterales bacterium | reverse complement strand
TTGCGCGTCATGCCCGGCACGAAGCGCCGGAGCTGGCCCGCCTCGGGGAATCAAGCGGGTTGATCAGGTCAACGAGGAGGAGCGCGACTTCGCTTTTGTCCGGAGCGCTCCCGTGCAAATCTTCGCTTCCCGACGGCATCGAATGCTCTAGGCCTTGCCCTCGCGCAAGATAAAGCTTACGTCGCCACTCACTTCGAGCCGCGCGGACTTTACCTTTATGAGATCATCGACGTGCGCGTTCAGGCGCATATCCTCCCACACATCGTCCTTCGAGATTTGCTGGCTCTGCATCGTATCGGTTCGCATAACCCCGTCGCTCACCAGGATCCACGGGCGACCTTTGATCGCCGCGGTGAGGCCCGACCAACGGCAGCAGGCGAAAGCAAGCAGCCGATGCGCACCCACTAGCACCGCTGCGCCGCCGAGGGTGGGAAGGAAGGCGGAGCTGCCGTTGACGGCCCGCGCCAGGACTGACGCCAGAATAACGAGGAGCATTTGGTCGAACGGAGATTTCTTGGTGAGTGAGCGCCGATCGCTCAACCGCACCATCACCAGTGCCGCGCCGAAGACGATGAGACCGCGGAGGACGATTTGCAGGAAGGTGAACGACTTCGGCTCGAGACCGAGGCCCAAGGCGGATTGGAAAGAATCGAAGAACGCATGCATACCCTTTCTTCGCGCGTGGCAGGAGATTTACGGGTCGTGCTCGTCTTGCCCTTCGCAAAACCCAACTTATCGCGCCCTGGCCGAATTTGCGGCGCTGGTTCTTTATTCTGCAGCTAACCCTGCGTGCCTTTCGACCGCAGGATGGCTATTTGGCGGCTCCCAACGGTTTTCCGGTAGGGGACGCACCGAACTGATTCTCAGGCGCCCGGCTCCGGATGACAGTCGCGGCGGGCGCGCGCGTCCCAGCATGATAAAACCAATCCCGAGGACTTGCCGGGCAGCCGGGCGTCGGACAATGCAAATGATAAACGCCCCGCTTATCCTTCCAGATATCGATCATGCGGCCCCTAATGACTTTGGCGCACACCACGCAGACGCGTCGATCGTCGAGCGAATACCATTTCCGCAGCGGGTCCGCCTCTTGCAAGGCAACGAGTTTCTCGTCGAGTTCGATGTGGAGGTTTTTCGTCGATCCTCACAAAACCACCCATTCAAAGGCGGGCAATGGGAAGGGCAACCGTTTGTACGCTCGGGAAATCTCTTAGCAGCCATTTCGGAGATCGCTGCCATCTCCCTCATTTAGAGGAAACTGAATTCATCGCGATTGAGCCCCGCGATCTCAGTTGCTTTGTGCGTCGCGATCTCTTGCCAGACGGACCATTGGGCGGAATCGGATGGGCAGTCGGGTGTCGGGCAATGCAAAGAAAATCCGTTGTCAGCCCGCTCCAGGATCTGGATCTCACGACCGGAAAAGACCCGCTGGCAAACGAGGCAAGTCCGCTTGTCGTCGAGCGAATACCAAGGCCGGTTCCGATCAAGCGTTTGCAAGAGGGTGAGCCGCTCTTCAGGAGTGAGGAGGTTTTTCACGGAGCCATTTGAACTTGGCGCGCTTTTTTTGCCTATCCGTCGCCAGGCTCGACGTCGCGTAGATAAAATTCCTATCCCGATATTGCCCGCGATTGGCTCTCGCGGGAGATCCGGATGCTTTGCGCTTCCAGACTTGCCCGCAGAAAGGTGTAATCTTCAGCATCCAATCAGCCTCTTGGCGCGCGATCTTAATTTGGGATTGAAGTGGCGCCAAAAGAGATACCCGCCTGGCTCCCGTTCCGCCCGGCCCCCGGCGCACGTCATGAAAAAATCTGCAGGAAGGAAAACCGCCGCGACCTTCCCCTGGCGCATTCTGCTCGTGGATGATCATCCACTTTTCCGCAAAGGGATGTTGCAGCTCCTCGATACGCAGCCTGATCTCGAAGTGCGCGCGGAAGCGGAAAATAGCAATAACGCGCTCGCTGCCATCCGTTCGACAAAGTTCGACCTCGCGATCGTGGATGTGGGATTGCGCGGAGGGGCAAACGGCATCGAACTCACGAAAATGTTCAAGGTCGAGCGGCCCGATCTGCCGGTCCTGATCGTCTCAATGCACGACGAATTGCTCTACGCGGAGCGATCGCTTCGCGCTGGGGCGCGCGGCTACGTGATGAAACGGGAGGCGCTCGATTCCATTCTCCATGCCGTCCGCAGCGTGCTGGACGGCGAGATTTACATCAGCCCCACCATGACCAAGCGAATGCTCTTCGACCACATCCAGGGCGGCGGCGAAGCGCGCAACGCAGTCGAGCGGCTGACCGATCGGGAGTTGGAAGTGTTCCAATTGATCGGCGAAGGCCGCGACATGCACCAGATCGCGAAGCAGCTGCACCTGAGCAAAAAAACGGTCGAAGCCCATCGCGCCAACATCAAAGAAAAACTCGGCGTGATGAGCGCGCGCGAGGTGGTTCGTTATGCCACCCAGTGGGTCGCGCAGGAACGCTAGCTCTTGCTCGCGCGTAATCTTTCCCGAAAGAAATTCGATCCCGGCGCAATCGGGCTTACAATAAACAATCGGGTTGTTTTTCGGGTGCCTGATAGGGGAAGTGATTGATCTTTCATCCGCCCGCCCGGAAGGTCACGACCGAAACTAGATATGGAAATGAAACGTCTCACTCTCGGCCTGTTCCCTGTGGTTTTCGCTCTTTCCGCCTGCGAGACGACTCATCGCGCAGCCGTGAGCACCTTTCGCGTGATCGATGCGCCCCACGAATATCTCCGGCGCCAGCTGGGTGTGGATCAGAACGACCAGACTACGACCACCACCACCACGACGGAGGCCAATGTCGCTCCGAACGGCGCGCCCTATCCGCCACCTTATCAACAGCCGGTTCCGCCCCCGCCGCAATATGCACCGCAACGCCAGATCGTCACCTCGCCGCCTCCATCCCGGGCGCCGCAGCGCCAGGTCGCCGTGACTGAGCGGACGCGCGAACCGGAACCGGAAGCGACTCCCACTCCGGCACCGCGCGTGACCAGCCGCAGCAGCACGAGCACGCCGCCGCCCGAGCCGGAAGCGAAAACTTCCGCCAGTTCGCGCAGCAACGTCGCGGAAAAATCGAGCTTGCCGTACGCCAAGCCGGTGCCCGGAAAACCGGGGTACGTCTTCAGTCCCTACGATAAAAATGGCGGGTATGTCGACGTCACCGGTTTCGCGCCCGGGAGCAAAGTAAAAGATCCCTACAGCGGAAAAGTTTTCCTCGTCCCCTAATTTGCGGCGCCGCCCTCTGAGCGGCTTTTTTCCAGCGCTTTCACGCGCTCGATCAATTTCCCCAGCCGGCGCACCCACGCGAGCTGCTGCTGTGCCTCGGCTATCGGCACCGCCGGCGTTCCCCACCAGGTGCCGGCACGCAGATTTTTCGTGACCCCGCTTCGGGCGCCGATCATGGCGCCGTCGGCGATCTCGACGTGGCCGACGATTCCCACCTGGCCGCCAAGGATAACCCCCTGACCAATCCGCACGCTGCCAGAGATTCCGGTTAGCGCGCAGATGATCGAATGCTTCCCGACGACGACGTTGTGCGCGATCTGCACGAGGTTATCGATCTTCACGCCCTCTTGAATCCAGGTGCGTCCGAAACGCGCGCGATCGATCGTCGTGTTGGCGCCGATCTCAACGTCGTTGTCAATCTGCACAATGCCGATTTGCGGCACCTTTTTCTGGGCGCCGCCAATGTTTTCAAAACCGAATCCATCCGTGCCGATGACGACGCCGCTGTGCAGAATGACGCGCTCGCCGATCTTGATCCGTTCGCGGATGCTGACGTTGCTGTAAATGATCGATCGCGCGCCAATCGTCGTCTCGTGGCCGATGTAGCTATTGGCGCCGATGCGCACGCCGTCGCCGATCTGCGCGCCGGGCTCGATCACCACGTGCGCGCCGAGAGAGACATTTTCGCCTAACGAGACGCCCTCGGCGATGACCGCGCTCGGATGAATCTCCGCAGGGAAAACAATCGGATCCGGCGCGATTTGGAGCACGACCCGCTCGAAGGCTTTCGTCGGATCGGCCACCCGAATCTGTGCGGGGACGATTTGCTCTTCGAAATCGGCGGGCACGAAGGCGGCCGCGGCGCGCGTTTTGCGAAAGGCCGCGAGGTAGCGCGGGTTGCCATAAAAGGTGATCTCCTCCGGAGTCGCTTCCGCGAGCGAGGCTGCTCCGGTTATCGTTAGGCTGATGGCGCCGCAAAGCTCGCCACCACAGAGGTCGGCTAATTCTTGCAGGGTGAACTTCACGAAAGGCGATTCGTTAGCCGCCGGTGGCGAAGCCGGGATAAAGCGTCATGCCGCCATCGACGAAGAGCGTGGCTCCGGTGATGTAGTCGGACTGATCGGAAGCCAGCCACGTCACCGTGCGCGCAACGTCGTCCGGCTCGCCCACGCGCTGGTCTGGGATTAGCCGGAGCAGCGATTCCAGCGCTTCCGGGGTGTCCCAGGCGGTGCGGTTAATCGGCGTTTTGATCGCGCCCGGGGCAACGCTGTTAACCCGAATTTTTTTCGGCGCGAGCTCTTGCGCCATGCTCTTCATCAGTTGCATGACGCCCCCTTTGGACGCGGCGTAATTCACATGGCCACCCCACGGGATAACTTCGTGGACGGAACTCATGCAAATGATTTTCCCCGCCGCGCGCGAAATCGCCGGCACCACGCCGCGCCGCAAAAATTCCCGCACCGCCTCACGCGCGCAGAGGAATTGTCCGGTCAGGTTCACGCCGATGACGGTTTGCCACTGCTTCAGCGTCATCTCCTGGAATGGCGCGTCCTGTTGCAGACCGGCGTTGTTGACCAAAATATCGATCGTGCCGAACGCCTTCAGCATTTCCGCGAACATCGCCTGCACTTGGTCTTCACTGCTTACGTCGGCCTGGGCGGCCATCGCCTGGCTGCCTTGCTTCTGAATCAAGCCGACCACACGCTCCGCCTCCTCCGCTTTGGAAACGTAGTTCACAACCACGTCGGCCCCGGCCGCACCGAGCGCGAGCGCACAGGCTTCGCCGATTCCGGAATTTGCGCCAGTCACGAGCGCTTTTTGATGCTGCAAAGGACGAAGCGGATTGAAAGAATTTTCAGCAGCCATGGCACCGGGAGCCTCATTTTCGCCTGCGCCGAAAGCAAGGCAATTCCATGGCCGCTTCGGAAAATGGTGAGGGCACAAATCTAGCTAGCTCCGGAGGTGCGCCTGGCACCGCATCGGCCGCATGTCATTAGCCAAACCAAAGCCTCCACGGCACCAACCTAAAACCACCATTCACTCTCATGAGCCCAATCCCAAAAACCCGCACCGTGCGCATCCGGCAAACGCTTCGTCTGGCGATGCGGAATATTTTGAGATCATTGCTCGGGCGACGAACGATGCGCTTCGGGATTGGAATGTAAAAAAGGGCACGCTCACCTGGCGACATGGGCTTCAGACTTTGCTCGGTTCTGGCGTTTCTGGCGATGCCGCCAAAATTAGTTTTTGGATAGATCGCATTCACCCGGACGATCGCGAGCGGATCCAGGAGAGCCTGCATCAGACTCTGGCCGCTCCCGAAGAACACTGGACCGGTGAATACCGCTTCCAGCACGGCGATGGACGATGGATCCACATTTTTGAGCGGGCGCTGATCCTGCGTTCACCCGACACCCGCGTGGTCAGCTCGATGATGGATGTGACCGAGCGCAAGCAACTGCAGACCCAGGACTGCCGCTCGCAACGTATGGAAGCCTTCGGCCAATTGGCCGGCGGGGTCGCGCACGACTTCAATAATTTCCTCACCACCATCCTCGGCTACAGCGATCTGCTTTTATCCGAGAAGTTCGTGCGCGGACAGTTGGCCAGCCACATCAACGAGATTCGCGACGCCGCCGACCGGGCCTCCGCCCTCACCAATCAACTGCTCGCCTTCAGCCGCCGGCAGGCGCTCGAGCCGAAGGTGCTGGAGGTGAACTCACTCATCTCCAACCTTGAGCGTTCCCTCCTCCGGCTCCTCGGCGAAAATATCTCGATCGAGTGTCACTTGCATCAGCTCAATGAAGGGGCCTACCTCAAAGCGGATGGTGGCCAGCTCACCCAGATCGTGCTCAACATCGCCGTCAACGCGCGTGACGCCATGCGCCAGGGCGGTTGCCTAACGATTGCCACCGGCGTCCGCCGGGTGCCCGCGGGCGAAGAGCCCCCCTGCGCCGGCGGCGACTTCCAGCCAGGTGAGTACGTCACCATCGATCTCACCGACAACGGCAGCGGCATGACCGACGAAGTAAAGGCGCGACTCTTCGAACCTTTCTTCACCACCAAGTTGGCCGCGCGGCACAGCGGGCTCGGCCTCGCCACCACCTATGGAATCGTTAGGCAAAGCGGCGGATACATTGGGGTCGAGAGCGCGCTCGGCCAGGGAACGACCTTCCGGATTTTCCTCCCGCGCGTCGGCGCCCCGCCGCCTCCGTCCTACAAACGGCGCGATTCCGCAAAATTATTAACCGGGTCCGAAACCATTCTCGTCCTCGAAGACGAGGCCAGCGTGCGTCACCTTTCCGTGCGCGTCCTGCGCAAGCTCGGCTACGACGTTCTCGAAGCAGCGGGCGGCGAGGATGCCAAGCGTTTGCTCGCTCGTAACGGTGCCCGCAAAATCGACCTCCTCCTCACCGACATGGTGATGCCGGAAATCAGCGGTCGCACTTTCGCCGACTGGCTTAGCCTAACGAGCCCGCTGACGAGAGTGATTTTCGTCTCCGGTTATCTCGAAGAATCGTTGGATCCGGGCGATCGGCGCGATCCGGGAATGCGGTTTTTGCCCAAGCCGTTTACCGCGCATCAGCTTGCGACCACAGTGCGCGAAGCGCTTGATGGGGAAGGTTGATGGTTGATCGCTGATGGTTGATAAGAAAGGGCCCTCCCGCCCAACTCCTTAACCTCTCAATCTTCCTGATCACTTTTCACGACATCGAAGCGGCGGCGGGCCGCATCAAAGGCGCGGTCTACGAATCGCCCTGCCCGCAATCAATCCCGTTGAGCGAGCTCACCGGGATGAAGATCTATTGCAAACTCGACAATCTTCAGCGCACCGGCAGTTTCAAGGAACGCGGCGCGCACAACGCGCTCTCCCGCCTTTCCCCGGCGCAGAAAAAAAAGGGCGTGGTCGCCGCTTCCGCCGGTAACCACGCCCAAGCGCTCACCTACCAGGGAAAATTACTCGGCGTTCCCGCGACCGTGGTGATGCCGAAATTCGCGCCGCTCATTAAGATCAACAATTGCCAGAAACTTGGCGCGACCGTTGTCCTGCATGGCAAGGATTTCGCCGAGGCCAGGACGCGCGCCCACGAGATCGCCGCGGAACAAGAGCTTGCTTACATCGACGGCTTCGATCATCCCGACATCATCGCCGGCCAGGGGACTGCGGGCTTGGAAATCGTCGCGCAAGTTCCCAATCTCGACGCCGTGGTCGTACCGGTCGGCGGTGCGGGCCTCCTCGCTGGCGTCTCTCTCGCCGTGAAAACGCTCCGGCCCGAGGCCCAGGTCATCGCCGTCGAAGCCGAACATGTCGCTAGTTTTTCCGCCGCCTTGGCCGCGGGAAAACCAGTGCGCATCGAGACCAGCCCCACACTCGCCGACGGTCTCGCCATCGCGCAGGTTGGCAGCAACGCTTTCGAGATTGCGCGCCGGCACACGGACAAAGCCGTCGTCGTGACCGAAGAACAAATCGCACTCTCCATTCTCCGCATCGTCGAGCTGGAAAAAGGAGTGGTCGAAGGCGCCGCCGCGACACCGCTTGCCGCCTGTCTTTCGGGGCAGCTGGCGGAGCTCGCGGGCAAGCGCGTCGTCCTTTTGCTCTGCGGCGGCAACATCGATCCCAATGTCCTCAGCCGCGTGATCGAGCGCGGCCTCGTCGCCGATGGCCGGCTCTCCCGTTTCCGGGCGGTCATCAGCGACCGGCCCGGAGGGCTTGCCGATCTCACGGCGCAAATCGCAGCAGCGGGCGCAAGCATCAAACAAGTGGTCCATGATCGCGCCTTCGCCAGCTCGGATGTTTCCGCGGTCCAGGTCGTCTGCACCGTCGAGACCCGCGATCGAAAGCATCTCGAAGAATTGCGGACGAAATTGGCCGGGCACGGCATCACCACGGACTAATTGTGGGGCTTTCGCTCCGCGAGCCATGACCTCGTAATCGTGCGAGTGAAGAAGCCGGGCGTGGTGAGCCGCCACCACCTCGGCTTGCGCTAAATTATCGCTCTCGTAGGGTGCGCCATGGATTCAGTTGCAGCACCGGCCTTTGAAAAACCGGCGGAAACTTCCGCGCCCGATCTGCAAAAAATCGCGCCCGAACTGAGTCCTTTCGTCAGCCGTCACATCGGCCCTAACGACGACGAGATCGCGCAAATGCTGGCAGCGATCGGCTTCGAAAGCCTCAGCTCCTTTATCGACGCCACCGTTCCAAAGGACATCCGCCTAACGACCCCGCTCGATCTCCCTGCGGGCTCTTCCGAACAGGAAGCTCTTGCCGAGCTGCGCGAAATCTCGCGTAAAAACAAAATCATCCGGAGCTTCATCGGAGCGGGTTATTCCGATTGCGTCGTGCCGCCGGTCATCCAGCGCAACATCCTCGAGAACCCCGGCTGGTACACCGCCTACACGCCTTACCAGGCCGAGCTGGCGCAAGGGCGCCTCGAGGCGCTCCTCAACTTTCAAACGATGGTCACCGACCTCACCGCCCTCGACATTGCGAACGCATCGCTCCTCGACGAAGCGACCGCCGCGGCCGAGGCCATGACCCTTTGCCACGCGGTCGTCAGTGGGCGCGACACCTTCTTCGTTTCGCGAAACTGCCATCCGCAGACCATCGAGGTGGTGCAGACGCGCGCGAAACCGTTAGGCATCCAGGTCGTCATTGGCGACAGCACCACTTTCGAGTGCACCGACAAGATTTTCGGCGCCCTCCTGCAATATCCGACCACGGACGGTGCGGTCATCGACTACGAGCCATTCATCAAGTCGGCCCACGACGCGGGCGCGCTCGCCATCATCGCGGCGGATATTCTCGCGCTCACGCTCCTCCGTCCGCCCGGAGAAATGGGCGCTGACGTTGCTGTCGGCAGCACTCAGCGTTTCGGGGTTCCGTTAGGCTTTGGCGGTCCGCACGCGGCTTACTTCGCCACGCGCGACCTCTACAAACGCTACCTGCCGGGCCGCCTCGTTGGGGTCTCGCACGACGCCGCCGGCCGCCCGGCTTACCGCCTCGCGCTGCAGACGCGCGAGCAGCACATCCGCCGCGACAAAGCGACGAGCAACATCTGCACGGCGCAGGTGCTGCTCGCAGTCATGGCCTCTATGTATGCCGTTTATCACGGCCCGGAGGGTTTGCGGAAAATCGCGCGCCGCATCCACAGCCTGACCTGCCGCCTGGCTGAGGGTCTGGAGCGGCTCGGCTACGGCGTCGCGCACTGGGATTTCTTCGACACGATCAGCGTTAACCTCGCCAAACAAAACAGCGCCGACATTCTCCGCCGGGCTGCCCGCGAAAATTGCAACCTGCGCTCGCTCGGCCCCCATACCATCGGGATTTCTCTCGATGAAACGACCACGCCTAACGATATCGAAATGCTCCTCGGACTCTTCGGAGAAAATCGCGCGGTCCTCTTCGACACCGCGCCGCCGCTCAATCGCAAATCGAAAATCGAAAATCGAAAATCGCCGTTTCTCACCCATCCCGTTTTCAACACTCACCACAGCGAGACGGAGATGCTGCGTTATCTCCGCCGCCTCGAGTCGCGCGATCTTTCGCTCTGCCACTCCATGATTCCGCTCGGCTCGTGCACGATGAAGTTGAACGCCACGGCGGAGATGTTCCCGGTCTCATGGCCGGAATTTTCGCGCATGCACCCTTTCGCGCCTAACGACCAAACCACCGGCTATCGCGAGATGTGCACGCAGCTCGAAAGCTGGCTCGCCGAGATCACCGGGTTCGCGGCGATCTCCCTGCAACCGAACGCCGGCTCGCAAGGCGAATACGCCGGCCTCCTCGCCATCCGCGGGTATCACGCCGCGCGCGGCGAAAGCGAGCGGAAGGTCTGTCTCATTCCCACATCGGCCCACGGCACCAACCCTGCCAGCGCCGTCATGGCCGGGTTCCGCGTCGTCCCGATTCGCTGTCTTGAAGTCGGCGACATCGATCTCGACGATCTCCGCGCGAAAGTCGAAGAGCACAGCCAGGACCTCGCCGCGCTCATGGTCACCTATCCTTCCACTCATGGCGTTTTCGAAACTACCATCCGCGAGATCTGCGAGATCGTGCATGAACATGGCGGCCAGGTTTACATGGACGGCGCGAACATGAATGCGCAGGTCGGTCTCTGTCGTCCCGGCGACATTGGCGCGGACGTTTGCCATCTCAACTTGCACAAAACGTTTTGCATACCGCACGGCGGCGGTGGCCCGGGGGTCGGGCCGATCGGAGTGGCCGAGCACCTCGTTAAATTCCTCCCGAGCCATTCAACCATCGCGAGCCAATCGTCCTCGTCCTCGTCCTCCATCCCCAACTTCCCGAAGAAGACGAGGACGACGGACGAGGACGAGCAGGCCATCGGTGGTCCCGTATCTGCCGCGCCTTATGGGAGCGCCAGCATCCTCACCATCTCCTGGATGTACATCCGCATGATGGGCGGCGCTGGCCTAACGAAAGCAACCGAAGCCGCCATCCTCAACGCCAACTACATCGCCAAACGTCTCGACCCGCATTTTCCTGTTCTCTTTAAAGGCAGGCGCGGCCTCGTCGCCCACGAATGCATCCTCGATCTTCGCCCGTGCAAGAGCGCCGGCATTGAAGTGGAAGACGTCGCCAAGCGATTGATGGATTACGGCTTTCACGCGCCGACCGTTTCCTGGCCGGTGCCGGGCACGGTCATGATCGAGCCGACCGAAAGTGAATCGAAGGAAGAGCTGGATCGTTTCTGCGACGCCATGATCGCCATCCACCGCGAGATCGAAGCGATCGGTGCGGGCCAGCTTGAGCGCAAAAATAACCCGCTAAAAAACGCGCCGCACACCGCCGAGCAAGTCACGGCCGCCAAGTGGGATCATCCTTACTCGCGCGAGGAGGCGGCGTATCCCGCTCCGTGGACGCGCCTGCAAAAATTCTGGCCGGCGGTCGCGCGGATCGACAGCGTCTACGGCGACCGCAACCTCTTCTGCACCTGCCCGCCGCTGGAAGAGTTTGCCGAGGGCTCTTAGCGCTCCGCTTGGGCCGCGCGATACCGCTTCGCCGTCTCGACATATTTCGTCGCCCAGCCTTTGATGGCTTCCTGTTCCTCGGGGCCGAGTTGCCTAACGACTTCCCCCGGTGATCCGAGCACGAGCGAACCCGGCGGCACTTTCATGCCGGCAGTGACAAGTGCGTTCGCTCCAATGATGGAGCGGGCGCCGATTTCCGCGCCGTCGAGAAGGATCGCGCCCATGCCGACGAGCACCTCGTCGCCCACCGTGCAGGCGTGGATGATCGCCCCATGCCCCACTGTGACGAATTCTCCGACGAGACTGGGAAACGCGTCGGCCACGTGCACGATCGCGCCATCCTGAATATTGCTGCGCGCGCCGATTTCGATGCGGTTGCTATCACCCCGCAGAACGGCCCGGTACCAGACGCTTGCTTCCGCGCCTAACGACACCTCGCCCAGGACAGTTGCGTCAGGCGCAACAAGGGCAGTGGGATGAATGGTGGGCCCGCTGCGCAGGCGTCGCTCGATTGTCCCCACGCCGGTCTGCTGATCGTTCGCTTCCATCGATGGAATGTAACGGTTTTCCGCGCTTGCCCCAGGGGAGAGGACCTTTATGCTTCACGAGGGAGATTTCTCGAACTCGCGGCGCCCCATGATTATCCCGACCGAGCCCATTGGCAGCATTCCGCGGCCGCTTCCTTTGGTTGAAGCCTTGCGCAAACAAATAGCGCCGACCCCGCCCTGGATCCGCTCTACGAGGAGGCGATTCGCGATACCGTCGCCCGCTTCGAAGCGACCGGTTCGCCCGTTATCACCGACGGTGAACAGCGCAAATACCACAACTTCGGAACCTATTGCGTCGATGGCCTGCCCAATCTGGCGCCGACGCATCGGGGTACACACCTGCCCGGGAGCCGATCGCGATTCCACCCATAGCGCCGATGTCGATTACGCCGAGCTGCTCCCGAGTTTGTTCGAGCTCAACGCCGGCAATTTTTATGTCGCGCTGGCGGGGAAAGGGAGCGGGTCCGGGTCTTGAAAATTATTCGTCAACACCTCAAGCCGGAGCAGCGGGTTTTCGTCGGGGTGGTCGCGCCGATCGACCCGCGCACGGAAACGCCGGAGGAAATTCGCGACCGCATCCTGGAAGCGGCGAGATACATTCCGGTCGAGCAACTCGGCACCACCGACGACTGCGGATTCGGCCCCTTCAGCGACGCCACTTCGACCAGTCGCGACACCGCTTTTCGCCAAGATCAGCGCGCGAATCGAGGGCACAGCGCTGGCCGCGGAAGCCATCGGAGGCGGTTGATGCAGCCTAACGACAGGGAAGAAGAGCTGCTCCGTGCCGCCGCTTTCGGGAGCAATGCGCGGCGCGCTCGCGCGAGATGGCAAGCGGCGCGTGAGAGATTCGGGGAACGACTGAAACTGGACATGCGAAGCATGTCCCTTCGGAGGGACGCGCTTCCGCGCGTCCAGGATCTGCGTTCAGGATGCGCTCGATAAAGCCGGGCGGCGCTGACACGGCGCAATCGTTAGGCAACCGCAGCTGCGCCTTCCCTCACAGCTTCCTCGCGATTTGCCGCGCGGCAGCCGCGGCTTCTCCCATGACAAGCGGAACCGCCGCGAAAGTGGCAGCAGCGGCGATCAGGCACCAAATGCAAAACGCCTTGTGCTTCGCCCATTGGTCGTAGCTGAGTTTGGCCGCCTGGAGCGCGTCAGCGCTCGCCTTGCCGGCGAGGGCGAGCGGAATCCACGGCTGCGTTTGCGCGCGATTCTTTCCGCCCATCGCCGCCAGGCCCATCGTTAACGCATAACTGCCGAGACCGATAAAAGCATCGGGTGTTTGCAATTTGGCGTAGGCTTCGTCGGACGCGTCCACTTTATCGGCGTCCATCAGCGGGAGCGGCAAATCGGGAAGGCGCCGGATGATGCCCGTTTGATAGAGCGCGATCAGGCCCATGCAGCCGATGGCGGTGAGCGATAAAGCGATCACCCCGCGGCGTTCCTCGAGAAAATTTCCGGAGCCATGACGCAGCTCCGCGCTGAGTTGTTTGGGATTCATAGGTTTTTTCGGTTGCTGAAAAGGAAACAGCCAGCCGCGCAGATCCCGGCGGCGAGCGTGAGAGCCTGGCGATTTTGGCTGGCCCAGAATTGAAGGCTGAATTTCCGCGCTCGATCGTCGAAACGTCCGTGCGCGCCGTGGTCCCCAGCCAGCGGCTCGTGCAGGTCGTTAGGCTTGGAGGGATTTTCGGCTTCCTCGGTTTGTTGCCCGGCATAACCCGTCCGACCGAGATAGCGGTCGAGCAATCCCGGGATGATTTTGTTGCCCACGATCGCCTGCAGAGTCGAGCCGCCGACGAAGACTTCCCGGCGCTGTTGATGCGCCGCCCAGTAAATTGCCTCCGCCGCGACTTCTGGTTGAAAAATGGGAGGCACGGGCTGAGCTTTGCGCGGCAGGCGGCTTTTCGTCCAATCGAACTGGGGCGTGTTCAGGGCCGGTAATTGCACCATCGTTAGGCGCACCTTGCATCGATCGTGGATCAATTCGCAGCGCAACGAATCGGTAAATCCGCGCAGCGCGTGCTTGGCCGCGCAATAGGCGCTCTGCAAAGGAATGCTGCGATAAGAAAGAGCCGAGCCGACCTGAACGATGACGCCGTGCTCGCGCGGCTGCATTCGTTTCAGCGCGGTGAGCGTGCCATGGACCGAGCCAAGATAAGTCACCTCGGTAACACGCCGAAATTCCGCCGCCGTCATCTCCTTGATCGGAGAGAAGACACTAACCATGGCGTTGTTGATCCAGATGTCGATCTGGCCGAACTCGCGCTCGACCGCCTCCGCTGCGGCCTCAACTGCGTCAGCCTCGGCGACATCGAGCGGCAGGACCAGCGCGCGTCCCCCCGCCGCTTCGACTTCGCGGCGCGCGGCTTCGAGACCATCGCGTCCTCGTGCGATGAGACCAATATGCGCGCCGTGTTTGGCGAACTCGCGCACCGTCGCCCGGCCGACGCCGGCGGAAGCACCCGTGATGACGACGACTTCAGGCTTGGCTGGATTGTTCATGAAACGTTTGCTGGGTCCGACGTTTGGGGTTTCGCCGTCGCGCGACGAATCGGTTGTGAATTTCGGTAAGGAAAGAAATCGGCGCGCCGGTGACGTAGAGCGCCAGCAGAAAAATGTAAACGGCCGTCGTGCGGTAGGGTCCGTGCTTTTCGTAGCGGCGCGGGCTGGTTTCGATTTCGCAGGGCAACTGGCGCATCCGCCCGATGCACCGGAGGGCACGATAGAATTCCGCATCTTCCATCAGCGGCAGCTCGGGATAGCCGCCGACGCGCTTGAAAGCGTCGCGCCGGCAAAAAAATCCGTGATCGCCAAAGGCAAAGCGAAACGAGTCGCTAACCCGGTAGATCCATCCGCGGCGCGGAAAGCGCAAACGGAAGCAGCCCCCGACAACTCGCGGATCCTGCAGCGCCTCCGCGATGAGCGCGGCGGCATTGGCGGCGACGCGCGAGTCGGCATGCAGAAACCAGAAGACATCGGCGGAGGAAGCGGCCGCACCCAGGTTCATCTGCTGCGCCCGGCCGCGTGGGACGGACAAGATTTTATCGGCCCATCCTTCGGCGAGCGCGGCCGTGCCATCGTCGCTCCCGCCATCCACGACGATAATCTCCGCGCCGGGCGCGCGTGCGCGCAGATGGTGGAGAAAAGGACGAATGATCCGCGCTTCGCGCCAGACCGGGACAATGATCGAGAGCGAGCCAGGCAAGGCAGCCGACCTTAGATCGCGCGGTTCCTTCTCTTGCAGCGGGATGTTCAAGGTCGGTCCTTTGGAGCGAAGGAGGGCGTAATTATTCCAGCACCTAACGAAATGGCGTTTCCCCGCGAAGCCAACAGTCGATCTTTGGAATAACGATCTGCGCGATTTCCTCTAAGGTTATCCCAGGAGTGAAGCCCGGCCTCACTCCATTGGATCTTCCCATGAAATTGACCCATATTTTTCAGGCCGGCACCGGCTTTCGCGTGCTCGAAACGACGGAATGCAGCCAGACCGGCCTGCTCACCCTCGAGGCTAACGAATCGAGCAGCGACGATCCCAGCGTTCACGAGAAGAGCGACCAGGTGCTCATTGTTCTGCAGGGCGAGCTCACGGCCGAGATCGGCGAAGAACGCGCGCTCATGAAGGTCGGCGACGCGGTCGTCGTGCCGGCGAAAACGCCGCACAAATTCATCAACACGGGCGAGGAGCGCGCCGTCACCTTTAGCGTCTATGCACTGCCGGCTTTTCCTCGGGACAAGAAGAGCGACTAAACATGTCATCAAAAAATCCTGCCTCCCCTTCCTCCTCTTTCGTCAGCTCGGGGAAGCTCATCCTCATCGGACTCGCGGCCGGGTTCGCGGCCACCGCCGTAAAGACGCTCTGCGAAATCATCTCACCGCCGCGCCCGCCTGGCGTTCCGTCGCCCTTGGGGAACGCGATCGATGCGGTCGCCATGGGCGTGACCGGCCATCCGTTGCCCGAATCGACCAAGACTTTGGCCGAGCCGGCCGTACATTTTCTTTTCGGGATGGCCGCGGGCGGCGCTTACGCCTTGCTGGTGCGAAAGTTTCCGGTGGTGCGGGCGGGCTACGGCACGCTCTACGGTTTCTCTTTCTGGCTCTTCGCGCATGAAATTGCCCTGCCCTTGATGGATCTGTCGCCCACCCCGGCACAAATGACCCTCTGGGAGCAGGGAAACGAGTTCGTCTCTCATCTCGCCTTTGGGGCGGCACTGGAATTCACTCGGCGCGTCGGCCTGTGGAAGCTGGCATGACGCCGACCGGCTACTTCGACGTAATCATCATCGGCACCGGCGCGGGCGGTGGCACGCTGGCTCAACGTCTCGCCCCGAGCGGAAAGCGCATCCTCATTCTCGAGCGCGGCTCTTTTCTACCGCGTGAAAAAGAAAACTGGAATTCGACCGCCGTCTTTCAGGAGATGCGCTACCACACCGCGGAAAAATGGTACGACGGCGAGGGCAAAAGTTTCATGGCTCACACCGGCTACTTCGTCGGCGGAAACACCAAAGTGTATGGCGGCGCAATGTTCCGCTTGCGCGAGCGCGACTTTGAACTCGTCCAGCACAAGGGCGGCGTCTCGCCCGAATGGCCGGTCAAGTATCGCGATTTTGCGCCCTATTACAGCCAGGCCGAGGCGCTCTACGAAGTCCACGGCCGCCGCGGAGTCGATCCCACCGAACCAGCGATCGACTCCGATTATCCCTTCCCGCCGCTCGCGCACGAGCCGCGCATCGCAGAGGTGTGTGACGAATTGCGGAAACGGGGCCGCTCGCCCTTTCAAATTCCACTCGCCCTCAAGCGCATCGAAAACGATCCGCTGCACAGTCCCTGCATTCGCTGCAATACCTGCGACGGATTTCCCTGCCTGATCGACGCAAAGGCGGACGCCGACATGAACGGCGTCCGGCCGGCCATGCGCCACGACAATGTCACGCTCGTTTTGCGGGCGAAAGTGACGCGGCTCCTGACCGAGAGGAGTCCGCGTGAAATCTCGGGCGTGGAAGCGGAGATGAATGGCGAGCTGCACGAATTTCGCGGCCACATCGTGGTCGTCGCGGCGGGCGCGATCAATTCCGCGGCGCTCCTCTTGCGGAGCGCTTCGGACAAACATCCCGCTGGGCTGGCGAATTCCTCCGACCAAGTCGGGCGCAACTACATGCGCCACGTCAATGGCGCGATGCTCGGGCTGAGCCGGCGACGCAACCCCGTGATTTTCCAAAAGACTCTGGCGATGAATGATTTTTACTGGGGCGACGACGAATTTCCTTATCCGATGGGGCACATTCAGCTGCTCGGAAAAACCGACCGCGGAATCATCGGCGCCGACGCCCCCTTTTTCACTCCTGATTTTGTTCTCGGGCAAATGGCCAGGCACTCAATCGATTGGTGGCTCACGGCGGAAGATCTGCCGCATCCGGATAATCGAGTGACGGTCGGCCGGGACGGGGCCATCCAACTGCAGCAGCGCGATCGTTATTGCGAACACTTCGATCGACTCGTTAGGCGGTGGAAGGCTGAACTCAAAGCGGTCGATTCCGCCGGGTGTTTTCTTCCGCTCTCCTTTTATCTCTCGAAAACCATTCCTATGATGGGCGTGGCCCATCAAAACGGCACCTGCCGATTTGGCGAAGATCCGAAAACGTCCGTCCTGAATGTTTTCTGCCAGACGCACGACGTGGATAATCTTTACGTCGTCGACGGCAGTTTTTTTTGTTCGAGCGGGGCGGTGAATCCGTCGCTGACGATCGCGGCCAACGCGTTACGGGTTGGCGATCACCTACTCGAACGGCTCGGCAAAGTGTGAATCGTGATACGGGGATCGCGGTAGCTTCCGGCCGTGCGTCCAGTACAAGAGATCGCTTTGGCGAGACGCCAAAACCAGTACGCGAGACGCGTGCGCTACCCGGAGTGGCCGTGCTACTCTGCGCGCTGTTTCTCGCGGCCCCGTGCGCGCTTCCAGGAGCGGTCGAAATCAAGGCGATCGAAATGACCGTCTCGGAGCTTCCGGCCGCGCTCGACTTTTACACCAACGTCTTGCAATTCCAGCCCATCAGGCGCGAGAAAAACGCCGGCCTAACGACTGCACACCTGCGCCTCGGTGAAGAAACGCTTATCCTGCGCGATTACGCGTCCGACGGCCGGAAAATTCCGGCGAATCTCTCCGGCAACGACCACTCCTTTCAACACCTTGCCATCGTCGTCGGCGACATCGACGCGGCCTACGCGCACCTTGTTCGCCATGGTACGCGCATTGTCTCCGCGGGCGTCCAGCGTTTGCCCAATTGGAACTTCGACGCCGCCGGCATCCGCGCGCTTTATTTCCGCGATCCGGACGGTCATTTCCTTGAGCTGATCCAGTTCCCCAAAGAGAAGGGCGAGCCCCGCTGGCATCGCCGGAGCGCTATGCTCTTTCGCGGAATCGATCATTCCGCCATCGTTGTTTCGAATATGAAAAAGAGCGTGGCCTTTTATCGGGACACGATCGGTCTCTGCGTCATCGGAGAGAGTTTCAACTACGGCGGCGAACAAGAGTTATTGAATCGTGTTCCCGGTTCGCGTATCCGCATCACGAGCTTGCGTGGCGCGAAAGGTCCGGGTCTCGAGTTGCTCCAATACGAAGCGCCGGGTATGGCCCACGCGCTCGCGGGAGATCCCGCGCCTAACGATTCCTCATACTGGCAGATCGATTTTCAGATCGGCGGGCGCACGGGCGAAGGACGAGACCCGGACGGTCACGCGCTCGCCCTCCAGCCGTGGCCGCCCGGTGTGCCCTGGAGCGAATACGCAGTCGAAGCATTGCGCCAACATGGGCCGCGCTATCTCATGGAGGGCGCGGAGCTCGGCATCTTCATGGCCGTGGCGCTATTTCTCGCCCTCGCGCTCGAGGATCGAAAGTCGCGCCTGCACCAGGCGATTTCTTCGCCGCTCCTCCGCCGCTTTATTTACGGGACAGGGATTGGAATCACCGTCGTCTTTTTGATTTACTCAACCTGGGGCCGCCAATCCGGAGCACAATTCAATCCCGCGGTGACGCTCGCATTTCTTTATCTCCACCGCATCCAGCCGTGGGACGCGTTTTTTTATGTTATCGCGCAGTTCATCGGTGGGTGGCTCGGGGTCGTGCTCGCGGCGGCACCGTTCCGCCGGGCGAGTGCGCACAAGGATGTACATTACGTTGTCACGCAGCCGGGCAAACCGGGAATGGCGGTGGCTTTCGCCGCCGAGTTTTTCATTTCCTTCATTCTTATGGTCACGCTCCGCCTCGTTTATCAAAGCGATCTTTTGAAACCGTTCATCGGCTATTTCGCCGGCTTTCTCCTGCTCATTTACATCACCTTTGAAGCGCCCTTCTCCGGCATGAGCCTGAACCCGGCGCGCAGCGTCGCCTCGGCCATCCCGGCGCGCGATTGGAAAGCAATCTGGATCTATTTCGCCGCTCCGATTCTCTCCATGCTCCTCGCCGTTCTTCTCACGCACTAACGAATTATTCCCGCCACTTCGAAGCCCGGGAATAGAAAAGCACCGCGGTTCGCGGCACTCGAAAGAGGCCCGCAATGATCCCCTTTAACCCGATCGTCGGCCCGACCGTACGCTGGAATTTCTCGTGATCCGGCAGAGCGGCAAAGCCGGGGATGTTTTTTCGCCGCCTCCAGATTCAAGATGCTCTGGATCAAACCCAGATGCGAGAATGCCTGCGGGAAGTTGCCGAGGAACTCACCGCTCTTTGGATCGATTTCCTCGGAGAGCAAACCGAGCGGGCTGACTCTTGCGATGATGCCACTCAAAAGTTCTTCGGCCCGCTGCAGATCGCCCTCGCGAATGAGATGATTGATCCACCAAAAGCTGCAAAGCAGGAACGTGCCCTCCTTCTTCTCGCTCCCTTCGCTCCGATAAATGAGCGGCTCGCGTCCCAACTCTTGCTCGATCGCCTCGCGCGTCCGGCGGGCGACTCGTTCCGGGAGAAACCCGGTGGTGAATGCGAGAAAACTCGACGCATCGATCACGGGCTGATCCAACCTGGCGGACAGATTTTGCTCCCCTCCTTTATTCGTTAGGCCGCGGCGCATGATTTCATCGCGAATCGCCGCGCCCGCTTTGGCAATCGCTCCTTCCTTGTCGCCGAGGAGGGCGATCGCCCGTTGCAGCGCCACCCAGCACATCACCTTTCCGTAGGTGAATTTGTGCACATCTGGCTCTTCCCAGATGCCGTTGTCCTCGCATGGCCAGAGCCGTGTCGCCTCGGCGGTCAGGCGCCGCACCATCTTGCGTTTCTGCGCGTCGATCTTCCCACCAGTATGACGAAAACAAAACAACGATTGGAGAACATGGCCGTAGTTATCGAGCTGGAATTGCTCCGTCGCGCGGTTGCCGATGCGCACCGGCCGCGAATTCCCGTAGCCGGCGAGATGATCCAGTTTGGTCTCGGGCGGGATCGGGCGATTGCAAACGGGATACACGACCTCCACCGTGGGCGTGTCCGAATCGCTCTCATGTTTCTTCGCTTTCTCACTCCATTTCGCGACCGCGAAATCAAGAAAGGCGCGGGCTTCGCCGGAATAGCCAAGACCGAAAAGCGTCTGGATAAAGAGCGCGGTGTCGCGCAGCCACGTATAGCGGTAGTCCCAGTTCAACTTGCCGCCAAGCCCTTCGGGCAGGGACGTGGTCGGGGCCGCGACAAATGCGCCGGTGCCCGCGTAAGTCAGCAGTTTGAGCGTGACCGCGCTGCGGCGCACCAACTTGCGATGCGGCCCCTCGTAGTAATTGAACAGGTTCCACTCGCGCCAGAATGCTTTGGTAATTTCCAGCCATCGGGAAATCTGCTCGACCGTGGGAGGACGGCGTTCCTCCGCGTAATCGAAGACGAGATAGCGTGGTTCGCGCGGCGCGAGGAGAAACTGGCCTAACAAGTCGTCGCCTTCGCGGGCGAGCGGCACGTTCGTAAATAACGTCATCTTGTCGATCGCATAGCCGTCGCTTCCCGAATCGCGCCAGGCTGCGGCAGTCCGCGCGTAATCAGGGCGCGCGCTCACCCGCAATTCCATCTCGACCGGGCCGCCCGCTTCAGTCTCTACGAGGCGCACCAATTTTCGTGTTGGTTGCAGCGAGGTGAAGTCGTAGAAGCGCGCCTTGCCTGTGCGCGCGATCACGAAAAAATCCGTCAGCCTAACGATTCCGTTTTTTGTCTTGAAGCGAGTTTGCAGAATCGCGCTGTCCGCAAAATAAGCGCGCTCGACCTCGAACGGCTCCTTCGGTTTGAGTGTGCAAGTGCCGCCTTTCTCATCGTCGAGCAGCCGCGCGAAGATAGAGGGCGCGTCGAAGCTCGGGAGGCAAAGCCAGTCGATTCCGCCTTCCGGACCAATCAACGCTGCGGTCTCGCAGTTGCCGATGAGCGCGTAATCCCGGATCGGCGTCATCGCGGAGAAGGGCCGATTGCGCTGGCCAGGAAAAGTCGATTCACCCGCGTAGGAGTGATCCGCGTTCCGCAATATTTCAACAGTCTGCGCACCCCCTGCAGGAAAGTGGCTGTTGCGATGCGACGCGCGAAAAGGCTGGCGTATGCGATTTATCGAGGTGCTCAAAAATCAGGACACCCATTTGTTTTCACCGCTGCGCCTGCGCGAGGTGGAACTCCGCAACCGCATCGTGGTCTCGCCCATGTGCCAGTATTCGAGCGAGGACGGATTCGCCAGCGACTGGCACCTTGTCCATCTCGGCAGCCGTGCCGTTGGCGGCGCGGCGCTTGTTTTCACCGAGGCGTCCGCGGTCTTGCCGGAAGGTCGGATCAGTCCGCAGGATCTGGGGATTTGGAAAGACGAGCACGTCGGCATGCTCGCGCGAATTTTCGATTTCGTTAGGCAACAAGGCGCCGTGCCGGGGATGCAACTGGCCCACGCCGGCCGCAAAGCGAGCACTGCGCGGCCATGGGAAGGTGGGAAACCGGTGAGCGTGAAGGAAGGCGGCTGGACGCCGATCTTCGGGCCAAGCCCGTTGCCATTCGACGACGGCTACCAGGCCCCGCAGGAACTGGATCAGAGCGAAATCGCGCGCATTCGAGATGCTTTCGTGACGGCGGCGGGGCGCGCGCTGAAGGCCGGCGCCCAAGTGGTGGAAATCCACGCCGCGCACGGCTACCTTTTGCACAGCTTTCTCTCGCCGCTGAGCAATCTGCGCACAGATAAGTACGGAAGTTCGTTCGAGAATCGCATCCGATTTCTCTGCGAGACGGTGACGGCGGTGCGTGCGGTCTGGCCGGAAAAGTATCCGCTCTTCGTCCGCATCTCGGCGACGGATTGGACTGACGGCGGCTGGACGGGCGCGGACTCGGTCGCGCTTGCGCAGAAGTTGAAGTCTTTAGGCGTGGACGTGATCGATTGTTCGAGCGGCGGCAATGTGCCCGGCGCCCAAATCCCGGTCGACGCGGGCTATCAACTTCCCTTCGCCGCGAAAATGCGCGCGGAGGCGGGGCTCGCCACCGCCGCCGTGGGAATGATCACCGCGCCGGAACAAGCGGATCAAATTGTGCGCATGGGCGAAGCCGATCTTGTTGTGATGGCCCGCGAGTTTTTGCGTCATCCCTACTGGCCGCTGAATGCGGCGAAGCCGCTGCACCAGAAAATGGAGGCGCCGCCCCAATACGGCCGGGCATTTCTGTAGACGCTTCGCAGAACGAAGCGTCTACAGTGCCCACTCCGTTTTGCCGCCGACGATCGTGCGCACGGCGCGGCCCTTGAGCTTCCAGCCGCCGAATGGAGTGTTGCGCGACGCGGAAGCCGAGGCATCGGCATTCACCGTCCACTCGAGCGCGGGATCGATCAGCGTGATGTCGGCGGGCGCGCCTAACGACAGCGTGCCGCTCTTCAGGCCTAACAATCGTGCGGGATTGACGGTGAAGAGCGCGATCAGACGCGGCAGGTCGATGGTTCTGTGACGATGCACGAGCAAATCGAGAAATAACCCAAGCTCGGTCTCGAGCCCGACGATGCCGAAAGGCGCGGCATCGAATTCGACCTCCTTTTCAAACTTTGCGTGCGGCGCGTGATCGCTCGCGAGGATGTCGAGGGTGCCATCGGCGATGCCTTCGAGGAGTGCGTCGATGTCGCGTTGCGTCCGCAAAGGCGGATTCATCTTGTAATTGGTGTCGAAGTTCTCGATTGCCGCATCCGTTAGGGCGATATGATGCGGGCAGACTTCGCCGCTGATTTTCACTCCGCGCGCGCGCGCGTCGCGCAGGAGCCGCACGCTCCCCGCGGCGCTGATGTGCTGGCAATGGATGCGATGGTCGCACAACTCCGCGAGGAGGATGTTGCGCGCGACGATTGCTTCCTCGCCCGCAGCCGGCCAGCCCGGCAACCCGAGGAGCGTGCTCCAGTAGCCTTCGTGCACGACGCCGTTGCCGACGAGGTTGGAATCCTGGCAGTGATCGAGTACCGGCAGGTTGAACATGCGCGCATACTCGAGCGCGCGCCGCATGAGTTCGTTATTCTGAACGCAGTGGCCGTCATCCGTTAGGGCGACGACGCCGGCTTGCGCGAGCGAGCCGATGGGCGCGAGCTCTTCGCCCTCGAGATTTTTGGAAATCGCGCCCGTTGGCAGAACGTGGATGCCGGCGACCTCGGCGGCGCGGTCTTTGATCCAGGCGATCGTGCTCGGGCTGTCGGCCACGGGCGAGGTGTTGGGCATGCAAACGACGGTGGTAAAACCGCCCGCCGCCGCCGCGCGAGCACCCGACTCGATCGTTTCCTTCCAACCAAAACCGGGCTCGCGAAAATGAACGTGGATGTCGATAAGCCCTGGACTCACGATGAGGTCGGCGGCGTCGATTTCGCCGGGTTGGGAGTCGAGGTTGCAGAGTTGAGAGAGCGGTGCGATGCGGCCGTCGACCAAGAGAAGATCGGCGATCTCGTCGCGATGGTTAGCCGGATCGATGATGCGGCCGCGGCGGATGATGGTCGCCTTCATTCCTTTTCGAGGTCACCTCGCGGAATGAAAGGCTGGCTGCAAAGCTCCAGAGGAGCGACATGTCTATAGAACCCCTCATGTTCGGTGATCCAAGCTCCGTTAGGAGCGGCATGTAAAGGTCGCGTACTCATTCGATCGGTTTGAGGAGGTAACGCTCATCAAACGACACCGCGTGCCGCTCTAAAAAATTGGCATATTCCTCTCGGAACGAATGCCGCCGGTGATGCCGATCCTGGTGGTGGATGTAATCGGCCACCCGCGCGAGATGCGAATGGGAAACGGAAAAGGCGCCATCGCCTTCCTGCCACGAAAAATGGCCCCCGATCCAACGCTGTTCGTTGACGTGATTGGCGGAACCGGTTTTGATCTCGCCGATCAGGTCTGCGGGTTTGATATCCGGTTTCAGACCAAGCAACGCGTGGGTGTGATCGGGACGACAATAAATCGCGATTAGCTTCTGTTTCCAGCCGCTGACGATTCCCGTCATGTATTTCTGCAATTCTTCCCGACGACTTTCGCCAATCACGCAAGTCCGTGCGGAAACCGCGAAAACCACGTGGAGATAAATTTGCGTGTAGGTGTTCGCCATTTCCGCGATTTTACATGCCGCTCCTAACTTAGCTGGGGTTCCTTACTATTCCCCTGGCTATAGACATGGCGCGCCTCCGGCGCTTCTCGTTAGGCCGGCCATGGCGTTTTGAGCGATTTGATCGCAAGTTGCGAGTCAAATTCATGGTGGGGCGACGCCTCCGCAGAGATAAAGCACCGCCATGCGCACGGCGAGGCCATTGGTCACTTGATCGAAGATGACGCTCTGCGGCCCGTCGGCGAGGTCGCTGTCGATCTCGACGCCGCGATTGATCGGACCCGGATGCATGATGAGGCAATCAGGCTTCAGGAGTTTCGCGCGCGCTTTCGTTAGGCCGAAAAAGCGAATGTATTCGCCGAGGCCTGGGAAATATTCCTTCCGCTGCCGCTCGTGCTGGATGCGCAGGAGGTTGACGACGTCGGCGCTCGGGAGAACGGCGTCGAGGTCGTGCGTCACTTTTGCTCCGAGCTGCTCGAAGGCGCGGGGGACCAAGGTGCTCGGGCCCACAAGCGTGACCTGCGCGCCCATTTTCAGGAGCGCGAAAATGTTCGAACGCGCGACCCGGCTGAAAAGGATGTCGCCAATAATGGCGACATGGAGGCCGCCGACCGCGCCTTTTTTTTCGCGTATGGTGTAGAGGTCGAGCAGACCCTGCGTCGGGTGCTCGTGCGCGCCGTCCCCGGCGTTGATCACACTCGCGCGCACGCGGGTGGAGAGAAACTGCGCCGCCCCGGCGGAGCTGTGGCGCAGGACGATGAGATCGGCGTGATTTGCCTCCAGCACTTTGGCGGTGTCCTTGAGGGTTTCACCTTTCGTTAGGCTGGAGGCCGCGGCGGTGATGTTCACGATGTCGGCGCTCAGGCGTTTGGCCGCGAGCTCGAAGGAAGTGCGGGTGCGCGTGCTCGGCTCGATGAAGAGGTTGATGAGTGTTTTACCCTGGAGTGCCGGAACTTTTTTGACCTCCCGGGTGCCGACTTGCTTAAAGGCGTCGGCGGTCTCGAGGACGAGGGTGATTTCTTCCGCTGAGAGCTCGCGCAAGCCGAGGAGATCTTTGTGGGTCCAGCGGGTGCTCATGGAATCTCAGCGACGGGCCAGAAACCGTACCTGCGGAAGCAAGTCCCTCCGGAGGGACCTGCTCCCGCAGGTCGAGGCTCTATGTGCTTTTTCCGCGCGTCCTCGTTAGGGAAAATGGCGATACTCATTTTGCGGACTCTGCTTTGATCAGCCAGACGGCGTCGGGCTCTTGGTCGGTTTCTTCCAGGCGCACCCGGACACGTTCAGTTCGCGCGGTCGGCAAATTTTTGCCGACATAATCGGGGCGTATCGGAAGTTCTCGATGGCCGCGATCGATCAGGACGGCAAATTGGATGGAGGCCGGCCGGCCAAAGGAACCGATCGCGTCGAGCGCCGCGCGGCAGGTGCGGCCAGTGAAGAGGACGTCATCGACAACGATGACGGTGCGCTCGCCCAGCGGTAAAGGCAGCTGCGATGCCCTCACGACCGGCAGGGTCGTACGCTGGCCCATATCGTCGCGATGCATCGACACGTCGATCACCCCGGTGGCGACAGTTGTCTTTTCGATCGCCTCGATATCGGCGGCGAGGCGTTGGGCGAGGGCGACCCCGCGGGCCGGGATGCCGGCAAGGACAAGGCCGCCGAGATCGCGGTTGCGCTCGATGATTTCGTGCGCGATGCGCCTCAATGCGCGCCGGAGCGCTGCCGCATCAAAGATGCGGATCGGGCGGTTTTCGTTAGGCGATTTTTCTTTCTTCATTTCCTTCGCGACCTCGCAGGATCGCTTTAAAGGAAGCTCGCGAAATCAGGCCGGCATTCTGGCCGGGCGGGTTTCGCGCACTCTGCGTTCGCGCCAATTGGAGCGGTGTTTTACGATCCAGTCGAGCAAAGCTTTTTCGAAACCAATGTCGGACCCGGCCTTCTCGCTCTCGATCCACTTGTGTTTCAAAATCTCTTCGCGCTCAGCCAGGAACTCCTTGTAGAGCACTGAATTTTTCAGCAACTGGGAGCTGGCCTCTTCGGTACTTTTCCCTACGGCGGAATCTTTCATACAACGGAATCAAGCAGACGATTGTTGTCTCTGTTCTTAAGCATTAGGCGAACCAAGGCGCCGTTTATTTACCAAGCCTATGGTTCCACTGGCAAGGCTCAAATCGGTAGAAGTTCATGCAAGCGGCGGGCGATTTGCCTAAATTCCGCGGCGACCGCGGAGTCCTTCGCTTCCGCCGTTACGGGCATGCCGCGATCGCCCGCTTCACGGGTTGCGATGTCGATCGGGATCTGGCCTAACAATGGCACGCGGATGCGTTTGGCTTCCCGCTCGCCGCCACCACTGCCGAAAATGTCGTAGCGCTTCCCGTCGGAGGGAGACACGAAATAGCTCATGTTTTCGATCAGGCCGAGCACCGGGACGTTGACCTTTTCGAACATGGTGGAGGCTTTGCGCGCATCGATCAGCGCCACCTCCTGCGGAGTGGTGACGATGATCGCGCCGGCCAGAGCCACGGTCTGCACGATGGTGAGCTGAATGTCGCCGGTGCCGGGCGGGAGATCGAGCACAAGGTAATCGAGCGTGCCCCATTCGACCTGCCGAAGAAATTGCTGGGTGTAACGCGTCACCATCGGCCCGCGCAAAATCGCGGGCGACGCATCATCGAGAAGAAAGCCCATCGACATGAGGCGCAAACCGTATTGCTCGATCGGAATAATGCGGTTGTCCTCCGTCGCCATCGGCCGGTCTCGGCTGCCAAACATGAGCGAAATGCTTGGACCGTAAATATCGCAATCACATAAACCGACAGCCGCCCTGGTTTGCTCGAGAGCGACCGCGAGATTCGCGGCCACGGTCGATTTGCCGACCCCGCCCTTCCCGCTAGCGATCGCGATGACGTGCTTGATGCCGCTGATTTTCGTCGCGCCGACGCCCGCGCTGCCGCTGCCGGCGGGAGGCGCTTGAATATCAATCCGCACCCTGGCGCTGCGCACGCCCTCCAGGTTGCGGAGCGCGGCTTCGGATTCGTTTTTGATCGTCTGCGGAACGGCGGGGTCATTGGTGGCGAGGGCTAGTTGGACGACGAGATCGCCACCTCTGAGATCGATCCCTTTGACCAAACCGAAGGAAACGATATCGCGACTGAAGCCGGGATATTTCACCGCTTTGAGCGCGTCTTTCACCTGTTCTTCGGAGAGCATGGGACGGGGAATTTAGCGAGCGCCCCGGGCGAGTAAAGAAAGAGGGCGGGTATGCGACATGCTGATTCCGAGGCATGCGTCGAATAAAACTCAGCGGCCGCGAGCGAGCCGTCTTGAAAGCGATCGGGTTCGCGGAAGGCGCCTCCGGCACCGAGTTGCTCGAACGTACCCAGATGCCGCCGGATGACCTGACCGATGTCCTCAACGCGTTGCTCGGCGCCGGCTACATCGAGAGCAGTCCCTATCGCGAGCAGGCGACCATCGCGGAGATGCCCCAGACTGCTTTCGAAGTGAACCCCGGCTACGTGCATGAACTGCGCGAATCCATGGCGCGCGCCTGGGTCTAGAACCTGCACGCGCGAAGCGCGTCCCTCCGGAGGGACCACCGCGGCGATTCCAGTCTCTTCGTTAGGCGACGACCGCCGATGCGTTGCGCGTTGCCGCGCTGCGTTCGCCGAAAAGCTGGCGGATGACATCTTCGACCGGCAATTCTTGGACGTTGATATCGGAAACCGAACAGGCGCTTAAAAGCTGGCGGGCCACATCGGTCACTTTCGCGCGCGGCACCTTCAGCTGCACGCTCAAGGGGGTTTGCTCGACCACCTCTCCGAGATCTGAAAAATCGCGTTCCTGCTTGTCGCCGAAGGTCAGGCTGATGATCTTGTGACCCGAGAAGCGGTCGATGATGTCGCTGAGCGGGCCGTCGAAAAAAATCCGGCCATGATCGATGACAATGACCCGCTCGCACAGCTCTTCGATGTCCTGCATGTAATGGCTTGTGAGCATGGTGACGATGCGATGCTCGGAGTTGTAGAGACGGAGAAATTCGCGGACCCGTTTCTGACTCACGACGTCGAGACCAATGGTCGGCTCGTCGAGAAAAAGGACGCGCGGCTCGTGGATGAGGGCGGAGATCAATTCCATCTTCATGCGTTCGCCTAACGACAGCTCGCGCACCATCACATTCATCTTGTCCTGAACCTCGAGCAGTTCGCTCAAGCCGCCGACGACTTTCTTGAAACGCTCGCGGGCGATCCCGTAGATGGCGCGGTTGAGCTCGAGCGATTCCTGCGCGGGCAGATCCCACCATAGTGCATTCTTCTGCCCCGTGAGCAGGCTGAATTGCCGCTTCATCTCGTCGCGCCGCTCCCACGGGACGAAACCGAGGACGCGCGCATGGCCCGAGGTGGGATTGAGCAGGCCGGAAAGCATTTTCAGGACGGTCGTCTTGCCCGCACCGTTCGGACCGAGGAAGCCGACCAACTCGCCTTCCTCGATGGTGAAGGAAATATCATCTGCCGCGCGCGTCTCCTCGTGTTTTCGCCTAACGAGTCCTTTGACCGAAGCCCAAAGACCGCTCTCCTTCCGATAAGTCCGATAGACTTTTGTGAGTCCGCTGGCTTCGATCGCGCTCATTGACAAAACGGAGGGCGAATTCTACTGTTTGAGCATGAGTGCTACTACCGTTAAGTTAGACGGAGAACTGCTAAAGGCGATTGGGACCGTGAAACCCTCCAAGCAGTCGCTCTCCGCCTACGTGCGCGAAGCTCTTCACCGCGATCTCCGCCGGCAACAAATGCGCGAAGCCGCTGAAACTTACATGGATCTTCTGCGCAAAAATTCCGCCGAGCAAGCTGCGATGGATGAATGGGAGACCGCTCCGCTGGCCACAAATCCGCGGAGCCGCCTGAAGTGAAGCGCGGCACTATCTTGTGGGTCAATCTGAAGGAGGCTAGGCCTCCCGAACTTGGAAAAACTCGACCGGCCATACTTATTTCAAATTCTGAACAAAACGCCCATCTCGAATCGGTCGTGGCTATCCCTTTGTCGACTCAGGCGCCCGAGGTTTGGCCTCTGCGCCTCAAGCTCGAAGTTCCCGGGCAAAAAACCGGTTATGCCATTTTGCCGGGAATCCGGCAGGTGAAGAAGACGCGCTTCCTCGACGTAATCGGAATCGCGCCCTCCGAATTCATGCATAAGCTGGATCGAGCGCTCGCTGCTTATCTGTCGGATTAGATCGTTAGGGTGGAAGTTTACGCCGCGTTCGGCCGCGTTTTTTCTGCCGGCCTTTGCAGCAACGGCAACACCTTTTCGACCAGCGCATCACTCGTTAGGCCATGCTTCTGGCGGAGAATCGGGATGGTACCGTGCTCGATGAACTGATCGGGCCAGCCAATGCGCACGACCGGGGTGGTGATGCGATGACTGGAGAGATGCTCCATCACACCGCACCCGAAGCCGTTGTGGAGAACGTGATCTTCGAGCGTGCAAACCACCTGCACGCTGCGCGCGAAAAATTCCAGCGTGCCGGTGTCGAGCGGCTTGATCCAGCGCGGGTTGATCAGCGCCACGGAGACCCCTTGCGCCTCCAGTTTTTGCGCCGCTTCCTGCGCCATCTCGAACATGTTGCCGAGGCCGAAAATCGCGACGTCCTTGCCGTGCTGGACCACTTCGGCCTTGCCGATCTCGAGCAGCTTCGGCGTTGCTTTTGGTTTCGCTCCAGTGCCCGCCCCGCGCGGATAACGAATCGCGATCGGGCCGGAATGATGGTTCGCCATCGTCCAAAGCATGTCCACGAATTCCTCCTCATCCTTCGGCTGCATGTGGACGATGTTGGGCACCGGGCGGAGATAGCCGATGTCGAAAAGACCGTGGTGCGTAGGACCGTCGTCGCCACTCAGGCCGGCGCGATCCATGCAAAGCGCGACGTTCAAATTCTGCAGCGCGATGTCGTGAATGATCATGTCGTAGGCGCGCTGCATGAAGGTCGAGTAAATCGTCAGGAAAGGCTTGAGTCCTTGGGTGGCGAGGCCGCAGGCGAACAGCGCGGCGTGCTCTTCAGCGATGCCGACGTCGTAGTAGCGGTCGGGATGTTGCGCCTGAAAAAAACCGAGGCCCGTGCCGCTCGGCATCGCTCCGGTGATGGCGACGATCTTGCTATTGGTGTCGGCAAACTTGCCCAACGTCTTCCCGAGAATCTCGGAGTAGGTCGGGCTGGTCGCAGCCGCTGTTTCGCCGGTAGCCGCGGTAAATTTTCCGAGGCCGTGAAACTTGTCCGGCTTGGCAATGGCCGGTTCGTAGCCCTTGCCTTTCTTCGTTAGGATGTGAAGCAGGACCGGCTCCTCCTGGCGTTTCAAAAATTCAAAGGTGCGCGTGAGCAGCGGGATATCGTGACCATCGATCGGGCCGTAATAACGCAGCCCCAGCTCTTCGAAAATGACGCTGGGGACGAGAAGATTTTTGAAGCCTTCCTCGACCTTGTGCGCGAGGTGCAGGCCGGTCCGGCCCGCGATCGCCTTGATGAAACGGCCGGCCTTTTCGTGCAGGTGCGCGTAGGTCGGACTGGTCGCGATGTTGTTCAGATAAGTCGCGATCGCGCCGACGTTTTTGGCGATCGACCATTCATTGTCGTTCAGCACCACGATGAAACGCTTGGTCTGCGCTTTGACATTATTCAACGCCTCGTAACTGATCCCGCAGGTGAAGGCGGCATCGCCCGCGACGACGACGACGTTGTCATCCGTGCCTAACAAATCGCGCCCGACCGCCATGCCCAGACCAGCGGAGAGCGCCGTGCCCGCGTGGCCCGCGCCGTAGGCGTCGTGCTCGCTTTCGCTGCGGAGGAGAAATCCATTCAGCCCTTGGTACTGTCGCATCGTGTGAATGCGATCGAGGCGTCCGGTAAACATCTTGTGCACGTACCCCTGATGACTGACGTCGAAGACTAACTTGTCCTGGGGCGTGGTGAAGACGCGATGGAGCGCGATCGTAAGCTCAACAACGCCGAGATTCGGGCCGAGGTGCCCGCCAGTCTGTGAGAGAACCTTGATCAGTTCGTCGCGCACTTCCTGCGCGAGTTGCGGGAGGTCCTCCTCTGCGATCGCCTTAATGTCAGCGGGCGAATGGATGCCAGCGAGCAGATTTTTTTCGGTGTCGTTAGGGATTTCAGAAGAGGCTGACGTCGACATTTTTGGGTTCTCCTTTGGTGGCCGGGGGCATGGGCGTTGCGACGGCGGCTTCAAATTCTTTCACCACCGGTTTTCCGGCGCTGTTGCGCGTGATCATCTCGATGCGCCCCTCTGCGGAGGCGAGCCGTTCCTGGCAGACCTTGACCAACTGCATGCCCTCTTCGTAACGCACAATCAGATCCTCGAGCGCCAGATCGCCGGATTCCATTTTCTCCACGATTTCTTCGAGCCGCGACATGGCCTGCTCAAAGTTCGCCTGAGGGGCGACCTTCTTCACTTGGTTCGGCATAAGAGCAAGGGAGCAATTAAGCATAGGTGCCGGGATTAAAAAGCCGCGGTTTGTTAGTGCGTCTCCTCGCGGCCGACACGGCCGCCCTACACTGATAGGACGACATCGCTGGCTTGCGTGTTATAGCGGCGGGGCGTGTCGCCCGCACCGGCCAGCACCTCGTGGCATAACGGTTGCTATAATTCCCATAGCCGCCCGGAGATGTACTTCCAAAGACGTATCCTTCTGATCGATGATGAACCGCGTCTCACCGCGATGGTTAGGCAGGCGCTTGAAGCGACCGGGCACTACCTTATAAAGGAAGAAAATGGCAGCCTCCGCGCCCTGCATGCGGCGCGGCACTTTCAACCCGACTTGATCCTGCTCGACGTCCTCATGCCCGAGCTGGATGGCCGGGAGGTGGCGCAGCAGCTTCAGAGTGACCCCGCGCTGCAAGACGTGCCAATTGTCTTTGTCAGCAGTCTGGCTGCCAATGGAGAGATCGGTTCGGTCGGATTTCTTGAGGGCTACACTTTTATCGCGAAGCCGTTTCAACTTTCCGATTTGGTCAATTGCGTCGAGGAAATGCTCGGCGACAAGGCCGCGACTACGCGCGAACAGGCCTGAACCTGGACATGCGGAGCATGTCCCTTCGGAGGGACGCGCTTCCGCGCCTACAGTTCGGTTCTGCCTGGCGCATTCGTTTCGCTTGTCGGATCACGAAGGTCGGCGAATTTCCTGCCGTGGCTTCGGCAATCTCGATCAAAGACGCGTTGGCAAGCGCGGCGCCCATCGCCACTCTCGCAGTACAGGGATGGGTGCGGACCCGGCGCGATTCGAAGGAGTTCTCCTTCGTCGAGCTGAACGACGGTTCTTGCCTGCGCAACCTGCAGATCATCGCGAAAAACAGCCTGCCGAATTACGCTGCGATCCAACGCCTAACGACGGGCGCTTCCGTCAAAGCACGGGGCGCGCTCGTTGCCTCGCAGGGCAAAGGCCAAAGCTGGGAACTAGTCGCGGAGGATTTGCAGATCGTCGGCCAATCCGACGAGAGCTACCCGCTGCAGAAAAAGGGACACTCTGCGGAGTTCCTGCGCGAGATCGCGCATCTGCGGCCGCGTTCGAATCTCTTCGGATGCGTCTTTCGTGTCCGCAGCCGGCTCGCTTTTGCGGTGCACCAATTTTTCCAGGAACGCGGCTTCGTTTACGTGCACACGCCGATCATTACCGGGAGCGACTGCGAAGGGGCGGGCGAATTGTTTCGCGTGACGACGATCGACCCGAAAAGCCCGCCACATTTGCCTAACGATGGCGAGATCGACTACGCGCAGGACTTCTTCGCGCGCCGGACCTATCTGACGGTGAGCGGCCAATTAGAAGCTGAGGCTTTCGCCTGCGCGCTTTCGAAAGTCTATACCTTTGGGCCAACCTTCCGCGCGGAAAACTCCAACACCTCGCGCCACGCCAACGAATTCTGGATGATTGAACCGGAAATGGCCTTTTGCGATCTGCAGGGCGACATGGATCTCGCCGAAGAGACGGTGAAATATCTCGTGCGCGACATCCGCGAAAACTGCGCCGAAGACCTCGGGCTGTTCGCCAAATTCGTCGATAAGGAGTTGCTCGCCCGCCTCGAGTTCGTGGTCGAGCGGCCATTTCAGCGGACCAGCTACGAAGAGGCGATCCAGCTTCTTTGCGCGAGCGGCGAGAAGTTTGAATTCCCGGTCGAGTACGGCCTCAATTTGCAATCCGAACACGAGCGCTGGCTGACCGAAAAGCATTTCAAATGTCCGGTCACGGTTTTTAATTATCCGAAGGAGATCAAGCCATTTTACATGCGCTTGAACGACGACGAGCGCACGGTCACGGCGATGGATTTGCTCGTCCCGGGGATTGGCGAAATCGTCGGTGGGAGCCAGCGCGAGGAGCGGCTCGAAGTGTTGGAAGAAAACATCCGCCGGCACAAGATGGATCCGGCGGATTACAAGTGGTATCTCGACCTGCGGCGCTACGGCTCGGTGCCGCACGCCGGCTTCGGGCTCGGATTCGAGCGCATGCTCATGTTCGTAACGGGCGTGGCGAACATCCGCGACGTCATCCCTTTCGCGCGCACCCCGGGCAGCGCGGAGTTTTAAAAAAAATCGGGGATTAGGAGACGGGAAAAGAACCGGATGGCTCAGTTCTTTTTCCTGCTTTCCTGCTTTCCTGATTCATCCGTCTGCGGGTAGTCCTGCGTCCTCAGCTCGTAGGTTTTCGCGACGGAGAGAAATTCGTAGAAGCCGTGCATGCGCGCGAAGTAATAGCCTTCGCGCCCATCGAGAAAACCGCGCTGCCACAGGTAAACATAGAGAAACCGCAGGAGCGGACGGCAGGGCAGCCGCTGAGCGAGTTGTTTCAGCTTCCGTCGTTTCGCCACGGTCGCGCTCTGGAGGTGGTTTGAGCTTTGCGCCAATTGGTCGGCCACGGCGACGCGCGCTTCCCAGTTCGAATACCTGTTGTGCTTCTCGACAAAAACCCCGACCGAAGGGAAAGCGTAATGATCGATCTCGCAACGCAACCGCCCGGTCGGTCCCTGCACGATGACGTGCTCATGCACCTCGTTATCGCCGCTCTCGGTGGCGGCGGCGGTCAGTTTTTCGTAACGGCCTAACGAATGCCGGAAGAGCCGCAGATTCCAGTTTGGATAATAAGCGTGCCGCAGCCAGCGCCCCATAAACATGAAACGCCGATTGATCCAATAGCCGGCCGTCGGCCCGGCGCCTGCGATCGTCTCGCGAAACTCCGCTTCCGCCGCCGCCGGCAAGACTTCATCGGCATCGAGGATGAAGACCCACTCATGGCGAAAAGGCAGATTCTCCAGCGCCCAGTTTTTCTTCTTCGGCCAGGTCCCCTGGAAGGCAAACTGGACGACGCGCGCGCCATGTTCTGCCGCGATCTGCGCCGAGCCATCGGTGCTACCAGAATCGACCACAAAAATCTCGTCGGCCCACTGGACGCAATCGAGACAGCGCGAGAGATTGGCAGCTTCGTTCCGGATCGGCACGAGAACCGAGACGGGCACACGGATTGAGCTCTTCTCCACAGTTAAATTATCGTAACCGGTTTTCGCTCTCTCTGCGATCACCGGGCCGGCACGATCTCCTGCAGGAATCGGGCCGTTGCTCGCCTTGCCCGAGCCTGCGCATTCAACGTGGGAGGGGCACGGTTTTCGCTCAGATGCCCGTCGTTTTGAATCACCGATGCGAACGCTTGACCGAATCGAAATACACGGCTGAGCGCGCGCGCTCCTTGAAGCCGGCCACGACGCCATCGATGTGTCCGGCACTTCCTTTCTCGTGAAGCGCCCGACCTTCGACGAAAACTGGCCCCAATCGTGGAAGTCGTCCTACTTCTACGACCTCGAGGAAGTCTCTGGGCCGGTCCGCCATCTCGGCTATGCCTATGCCTATAAAAAACGACAGCGCGAGACCATTCGGCTTCTCACCGAGGTTTTAGAACCGGGCGCTCGCGTCCTCGATGTCGCCGCTGCCCAGGGGAATTTTTCCCTCGCCCTCGCAGAAATGGGCTACGAAGTGACTTGGAACGATCGGCGCGCGGAGCTGGCCGATTATGTCCGGCTCAAACACGAACGCGGCGCGATCACCTATTTTCCGGGGGATGCTTTCGAGATCGATTTGCCGTGGCTTTTCGACGCCGCCCTCATCACCGAAATCATCGAGCACACGGCGCATCCGGATCAGTTCCTGGCACGTATCGCCACCCTCGTTAGGCCGGGTGGTTACATAATCATGACCACACCGAACGGCGCCTACTTTCGTAACCAACTGCCGAAGTTTTCAGAGTGCTCTGACCCGGCGATCTACGAAGAGCAACAGTTCCAGCCCGATTCGGACGGCCACATTTTCCTTCTCCACCCCGAGGAGATCGCGCCGCTCGCGGGCAAGGCCGGCCTTGAGCTGGACAAATTCGCCCTCACGACCAACCCGCTCACGAGCGGCCATATGAAAACAAGATTTTTCCTGCGCGCCGCGCCCAGGGCGGTGGTCGGGCAAATCGAAAATCTGACCTCGCGGTTGCCGCAGGAATGGACCCGCCGCCTGCTCACCCAGATCGTCGCCCGTTTCCGCAAACCGTTGTAGCTGGGGGGAAGGATCCCGGCTGAGGCCGTCGCCCGGGTAGCGCACACGTCTCGTGTGCTGGTCGCGCTGTCCCAGCGCGACGGACTTCCTGAGCGGCGTGGACCTCCCGAGAAGGCCGGCGTCAAAGGAAAGTTCGCGACGCTGAAACAGCGTCGCCAGCAAGCGAGACGCATGCGCTACCCGGGCAACTGCTATCCCGCCTTAACGAGGGCGCAACACCCGGCAGGGATTCCCCGCGGCCACGACATCGTTAGGCACATCGTGTGTTACGACAGAGCAAGCCCCGACGATGGCGCGCGCGCCGATCGTCACACCCGGCAACACGAAAGCCCGCGCCCCGACGAAGGCGTCTTCGCCAATCGTGATTTTGCCGATCACGAGCGGGCAGGAGGCTTGCGTAAAATCGTGGCTGCCGGTGCTGAGATAAGCTTCCTGCGCCACCACTGCGCGGGCGCCAATTTCAATTTCCCCTAACGAATAAGCATTGGCGCGATCGCCCAGGCAGGCGCGATCGTGCAACGTCAGCTTCCAGGGTATCGCAATCCGCGCGCGCTGATGAACGAACGGGATCCCGTCGATCCTGGCATCAAAAATCCGCAGCCAGAAAAGGCGCCAGGGGTTGGCCGGTTTCGGCGTCCAGACGCAGAAGAAGACCCAGCAAAACTCCCAAAGAATTCGCCAGAAGCGGTCGTTCACCGACCAGGGCGAGGAGAACTGCGATCTCTGCTCGCGATCCACGGGCTCGAGTGGCGCACTCATTTTTTTGGCGTGGAGAGTGCGAGCAGGCTGGCGAAATCTTCGAGATAGCGCGGCGCCACCTTCGTGACATCGAACTCCGCCGCTTTTGCCTGTGCTGCTTCACCGATTTTCATGATTTTTTCCCGATCCAATTCGAGCACAGCTGCGAGACGCGCGGCGAGATTCTTCTCCGGCCCCGCCGCCCGATGATCGAAGACAAAGCCGGTGACATCATCCTCAATGTAATCACGAAAACAGGCGAGCCCGGAAACAATCGGCGCGCAGCCGTTCGCCATCGCTTCGAGCGGCGCGACCGGCAATGCTTCACCCGTCTCCGCGACTGAGGGATAAATGAAGAGAAGCGCGGAGCGATACTGCGCCGTCAAATGAGCGGGAGTAAAAATTTTCCCGAGCCACTCGACCGGCGCGGCGCTCTTCTGGCCTAGCTTCTGCATCGCCTGCAAAAACTCTTCTCCCCCTCCTCCGAGCTCGGTCTCATGTGGTCCAACAATCTTAATATTCCAACCCTCGAGGGCCGCGCGTGGGAGTTCGCCTAACGAGCGCAGGAACAATTCGATCCCCTTCTCCGGATGCAACCGGCCGACAAAGAGAATCGTTTCCTCGCGCCTGCCGCCCGGCGCGCGCTCGATGCGAAACGGAAGGGCGTTCGGTAGCACGCGCACCTTCTTGCGCAGTTGCGGCGCTTCCGAAAAAATGTCGTCCGCGATCGCGCACGAGACGGCGCAGAGCCGCGCGACGTGGCCGTACCACCGCATCTGCCCTTTCGGCCCGCGCTGCACATGCACGTAAACGAGGCCCCGACTCGTTTCGCGCACGAGCAAGGGAAGCCAAAAACTGTTCGTCACCAGAATGTCGGCCGCCGGCAAAAGAAAGCGCACCCGCAGCGAATAGAGCAGATCGAGAAATTTTAGCCTAACGATCGAATGCGGCTGCGCGAAGCCGCTAACCCGACAGTGCTGGACGCCAGCGATCTCTTCCCTCGCCGGCAACTGCGGATGCGCGCGCGAAATCTGCACCACCTCGTGTCCCAGCCTAACGAATTCTTGAGCGAGCGCGAACCAGACCTTCTCCACCGCCCCGCCCATGATTGCTGGGACGGGAAAAAAGGCGCCGGTCACAATTGTGATTTTCATGCACGGCGCCATTTGTTATCCCGAGCCGGCGTAGCGCGGCGAGGGACCTCACGGGAGTCTGAAGATTCTTCGGACCATGAGCAGGCCTTCGGACGATCGGGGGGTCCCTCGCTACGCTCGGGATGACAAGGTGTTTTTGCTGGATTCATGGTCAAGCGCCCTGCAAAACCTGGAGAAACGAATCGACCGCCCGGTTGATTTCAAAACGACGCGCGAAAGATGCTTGCGCGCGCGTGCTCATTTCCGCGCGCGTCGCGGGCGCAGTGGCAAGCCAGCGCTCAAGCAGACGTTTTGTGCCGGTAAGATCGTCTTCCTCCGCGAAGCCCCCGCCGTCTTCGACCACTTCGCGCCAGATATTCACTTTGTTGGAAATCAAAACCGGCGTGCCGCAGGCGAGCGCTTCGGCGATGGCGATGCCGAAATTTTCCTGATGTGAGGGCAGCACAAACGCGTCCGCCGCGCGCAACGCGCCCCATTTTAAATTCCCGCTCAACATGCCGGTAAAAGTGATTGGCAGCGTACCCGCGAGGTCTTTAAGACGCGCAAGATAGCTTTCGTCGGCGCACGGCCCCGCGATGACCAAATCCCAAGGCCGTCCGCCTAACGACTCAAAGGCTTGGATGAGAAGATCGCAGCCTTTTTTTTCGTGTAGACGGCCTATGAAGAGGAGAAACTTCTGCCCGCGCAGGCGCGGAAATCGCTCCCAGAATTCCTCCTGCGCCGCGTTCCAATCCACTTCCGGGGCGGCGGTCCCGTAGCTCACCACGACCTCATTCGCGCGATAGAGGGAGAACGATTGCCGCGCCAGCCGCCGCTCCTCCTCGGAGGTGAAAAGCACGGCCGCGGCGTCGCGCAGCGCCCGATACTCCGCCCACGGCCAGTAGAGCGATTTTTTCAAATGCTTCAGCGGATAGGTGCGGTTGAACCACGGGTCGAGCATGCCGTGCGGAAAAATGAAGTAAGGAGTCGCGCCGCCGTGCAACGCGCGCCAGACGCCGAAGCTCGGATATTGCCAAATGCCGTGAACCACGACCGCGTCGAAACGCTCGTGCCCTTGCCGCAGCCAGGGGACGAAGCGCGCGGAATAACCGTAACTCCCGCGCCCCGGCCCGAGCGCGTGCACAGTCGCGGGAAACTCGCGCACGCCCGCACTGCCGGGGGCATCGAGGGACGCGATCTCCACTTCGTGTCCGCGCCGCTGCAGGACGAGCGTCGACTGCTTCACCGACTCGAGCGGCCCGCCGATTGCAGGATCAAGCGAATGAATGCAGCGCAATATTTTCATCGGCAGAGGGGCGAGCAGCCTGCGTTCGCCTAACGAAATGCCCGAGCACGACCATGCTCCAGAGCCGGGTCCAATGCAGGCGGCCGGAATGAAAATCAGAGCGCGCCCCCGCCAGAAATTTTTCCGGCAACAAATTTCGCGCACAGACTTCGCCCAAACCTTCCGCGACGAAGATGGCGAGGGGCCCCGCCATCCATTGCTGCATGGGAAGGGCGAAGCCGGCTTTCGGTCGCTCGTAAACCGCTGGCGGGAGAAGATCGCGGCAGGATTCGACGAGTAGACCTTTGCTCCCGCGGTAGCGTTTTTTTTCCGCCGCGGGCAGCCCTAACGAATACTCGACCAACTCGTGATCGAGAAAAGGGACCCGCAGCTCGAGCGAGACGGCCATGCTCATCTGGTCGGAGTCGCGCAGGAGCATGCGGCGCATGTATCCGGTGAGCTCCGCCCAACTGATGCGGGCGAAGTCATCGGGCAGCTCGACCGCGGAAGAGAGTGGCGTAGGATCGTTAGGCAAGCCGGCGCGCCGCAGCATCTCGTCGGTGAAAAAGCGCCGGCGCCATTGCGCCAGTTCGGCGGCATTGGTCTCGGTAGGCAAATCGGCCAGGCGCTCGCCGCCGACTGCCCGGCGCAAAACGCGCGGGAGCAGCGCGAGCCATTGCAATCGCGGGACGTCGCGGAAACTGGGGTAGCCACCGAAAAGCTCGTCGCCGCCGAGACCCGAGAGCGCCACTTTCACGCCGTGCCGCGCGACCGCGCGCGCGACGATGTAGGTGTTGATGGCATCGACCGAGGGGAGGTCGAGATGGGCGACCGCTTCCGTGACCGATTGGAGCACCTCGTCC
>JBBSGS010000001.1:0-40129 GCA_038253875.1 Chthoniobacterales bacterium | reverse complement strand
GAGACCGACAAGGCAACGATGGAGTGGGAAGCGACCGACGACGGCGTGCTCAAGGAAATTTTCGTCGAGGAAGGCTGCAAGGTAAATGTGGGCGACCGGATCGCCTTCATCGCCGGCGAAGGCGAAGAAGCGCCGGCCGAATCACAGAAAGAGGCGGAAGAGGAATCGAAAGGCGAAGAGACTGCTCCCGCAAAAACCGAGGAGCCAAAGAAGGCGGAGCCTGTAGAGGCGGGCGTGGCGCCCGCAAAGGAAAAAGGTGCCACGGAAGAGATCGTGAATGACGGCGAGACGCAACGTGTGAAAGCCTCGCCGCTCGCGCGCAAAATCGCGGCGGAAAAAGGCGTCGACCTAACGAACGTCAAAGGCACCGGCCCCGGCTCAAGAATCGTCGAGAAAGATGTAGAGGCAGCCGTGTCGGCCGCAGGAACCGCGGCGTCGCCCGCCGAAGCCAAAGCCGCGCCCGCGAAAAAAACCGTTGCTGCAGTTCCAGAAATCAGCGCCGGCGAGACCGCTCGCATCAGCCTCACTGGCATGCGCAAAATCATTGCCGAACGCCTCGTCTCCAGTCTCGGTCCGGTCCCGCATTTTTACCTCAACATCGAGATCAACGCCGACGCCCTCATGCGCGTTCGCGCCGAATTGAAATCCGGCGGTGAAGAGGAGGATGCGACCAGGATCACGGTCAACGACTTCATCCTCAAAGGCGCGGTCGTCGCGGCCTTGCGCGAGCCGAAAGTGAACGCCGCTTTCGACGGCGACGCCATCATCCACTACGGCGACATCAACCTCGCTGTCGCCGTGGCGATGGAGGAAGGTCTCGTCACGCCGGTGATTCGCGGCGCGCAAAATAAGTCCCTCCGCGAGATCAGCGCGGCGGTCAAAGATCTCGCCCATCGCGCGCGCAACAAGCGGATGAAACCGGAGGAATTCCAGGGCGGCACCCTCACCGTTTCGAACCTCGGCAGCTACGGCATCGATTATTTCTCCGCGGTCATCAACCCGCCGCAGGCGATCATTCTCTCGATCGGCGCGATCGTTAGGCAAGCAGTCGTGGACGACCGCGGCGGGATTGTCCCCGGTTACCAGATGAAGATCGGGATGAGCTGCGACCATCGGGTCGTCGATGGCGCGATCGGGGCCCATTATCTCAAGGCGCTCCGGCATCTGCTCGAAAATCCGTCGCTGCTCTTATTGTAGACGCTTCGCTCCGCGATGCGTGGGAACAACGGTGCAATAATCGAGCAATCTATTCCCTCGCGTTTCGCAGAGCGAAACGTCTACAAAGGGCGCCCCGCGGTATCCAATGGCTAAAGTGTTCCTCCTCTCTGTCGCCAGCGGCGATGGCGACAGTGACTTCAACGGCGGCGCTTACCGCGGATTAAAGCGAAGCGCGCAGGCCGACGCGTTTCAAATTCATTCACTGACTAACGACCCGGCGGCAGCTGAGATCATTCTCTTCGCCGAGCTGCACGGCGCCGGTCCCTATTTTGAGAAAGTGAGAAAGCATCCACTCGTTAGGCACTATCGGGAAAAGTGCTTTCTTTTTTCCTCCACGCCCTACGCGATTCCGTTTTTGCCCGGAGTGTACACTTCGATCGAGCGCCGCTGGGCGACAGATCGCACGCGCGCCGGCTCCTATCTTGGCGTCTCGGAGAATGAGTTTGTCGCTTTCTCGGAGCCAGCCGACGACTTGCCCTGGCTCTACAGTTTTTTGGGCTCGATCGCGACTGCGCCGGTGCGGCGGCGCTTGCGCGGGCTGGAGCACCCGCGCGGGTTTTTCCGGGACACCGCGAGCGATCAGACTCGCGTTCTGGGGGGAGAATGGGGAGCGACGGAGATGCGCGCCTACTGGCAGCGCTACGCCGAGAGTATAGGGGCGAGCAAGTTCGTCCTTTGCCCGCGAGGTCTTTCGCCCTCGAGCGTGCGTCTTTTCGACGTCATGCGAATGGGCCGGGTGCCGGTGATTCTTTCCGATCAATGGGTGGAGCCGAGTGGACCGGCCTGGGATCAATTCAGCATCCGCATCGGGGAGAGCGAGCTTGAGCGCATTCTCCCAATTCTTGATGAACGGGAAGGCGAAGCGGTCGCGATGGGCCGGCGGGCGCGTGCGGCTTGGGACGACTGGTTTGCAGAGCGGGCCTGCTTCCACCGCGTAGTCGAGTGGTGTCTCGAAATCAAAACCCTGCGCCGGCTCCCGGAAAAATGGGCGCACCTGCCGCCCTATCTGCAGTATCTGCGGCCATTCCATTTTCGGCACCGCCTCCGTACCAAGTATCATTCTTTGCGGAGGAAGCTGTCGTCTTAGCGCGGGCTGAGCGGGTCCCAGAACCACGATGAGTGTGGCTGGCCAGCAGTTCAGGCGGCGACTGGCCGAGATAGGCCTTCACCGCCGGGAGGGTTGCGTTTCCGGTTGAATCGGAGTCGGTGATGGGGATAATGCCTCTCCCGCTCACGGTGCAACAGACGGCGACATTTATTTTGCAACCCATGCTCGACACCACCCCAGCAATGCCGACGGGATTCGCGCGACGCTTGCTGGCTTTCGAGGTGACAGCGGACAACCCCTCCGTAGATGAGGATTCTGGGGCCTTTCGTGTCTGTGAGAAGTTGCGCGAGCCGCTCGGCAAATTACTGGGCGTCGACGGCTTTCGCTCGCTTCTCTCGCGCGCCCAGTCGCTCGCCGGCGCGGAGCTTCCCTGGCTCCTGACACTCAAGATCAAGGCGGGCGGCTGTTGGGATCTGGACGGGCTGGAGGCGGCGCTCGGCGCGGACGCTATCGCTGAGGGCGAAGTCTTCCTCGTGGGGCAATTGCTCGGCTTGCTCGTGATTTTCATTGGCCCGGCTTTAACGATGCAGTTGGTCTACGAGATTTGGCCGAAATGGGAGATATCAAGTTTGACAGAGGAAAAGGTATGAAGAGAAAAAAAATCGTGTCACGCGAGCCCTCCCCAAAAGCAACTCCGCTGGAGAAAGTGAAAATCCGCCAACTGCCGACCGGCGTTCGCGGCCTCGATGAGATCATGGGTGGTGGGCTGCCGGAATTCTCCTTCAACATCATCGCGGGCGCGCCGGGTTGCGGGAAAACGACGCTGGCACATCAGATCCTCTTTGCCAATGCGACCCCGCAGAAGCCCGCGCTCTATTTCACCGTGCTCGGCGAACCCGCCCTGAAAATGCTGCGTTACCAGCAGCAATATTCCTTCTTCGATCCGGCGAAGTTGGGGAAATCCATCCGCTTCGTCAACCTGAGCCACGTGGTCATGGAGAAAGATCTGGGCGGGGTGCTGGATGAAATCGACCGGGAAGTGCAGGCATCCAATCCCAGCATGGTGGTGGTGGACTCTTTTCGCACCGTGGTGCGTAAAGCGATGGGCAATACCACGGAACTGGAACTGCAAGGCTTCATTCAGCGCCTCGCCCTGCAATTAACCGCCTGGCAGGCCACCACATTTTTGATCGGAGAATATATGGAATCCGAGATGCGCGACAATCCCGTGTTCACGGTGGCCGATGGCCTCTTCTGGCTCACGCAAAATGTGGAACGCAATTCCGTGGTGCGGAAGCTCCAGATCATGAAACTGCGTGGGCAGGAATCGGTCCCGGGCCTGCACACCATCCGCATCAGCGGCGACGGGCTGCAAGCATTCTCACGCACCTTGGGCCTGGCCGGGAAAAAAAAGGAGAGACCGGCCCGGCCGCGGCGTCTTTCCATCGGCATTCCCGAGCTGGACAAGATGATGGGCGGTGGCATCCGAGAAGGCGACAGCGTGCTCGTGTCCGGCCCATCTGGAACGGGCAAATCGGCCCTCGCGACCCAATTTCTCGCCGAAGGCCTGCGTAACGGGGAACCCGGCATTGCGGCGATCTTCGAGGAACGTCCCCTAGGCTACGCGGCGCGAGCCAAGGGTTTTGGTCTGGATCTGGAGGGGCCGCTAAAAAAAGGGAAGCTCGAGCTGCTCTACCTCCGTCCATTGGACCTCTCCGTCGACGAAACGATGCAGGAGATTCTCGATGCGGTGAAAAGGGTGGATGCCAAACGGCTGGTGATCGACTCTCTGGTGGGCTTTGAGATGGCGCTCGCTCCTGGTTTTCGGGAAGACTTTCGTGAATCGCTCTATCGCATGATTGCGGCGTTGACCGGAGCCGGCGTGACGATCTTCACCACCGTCGAGGTTGAGGATTCATTTACGGCGATGGAGTTCAGTCGTTACGCCATTTCGTTTCTGACTGATGACATTATCCGGCTGCGCTACGTGGAGATCGATGGTCAACTGCGCAAAGTTCTCGTCGTTATCAAAATGCGTGGCGGCAATCACAGCAAAGACATCCGCGAATATGTCATCACCAACGAAGGCGTGGTCGTGATCGGGCCGCGCCAGACGGATTACGTGCGTTTGACTACCGGGCTGCCGGAACGAATCGGCCAGCTGCAGGATATAGCGCCCGAACCGAAGGCGAAAGCGTAGGTGGATAAAATTTCATGAGGACGGGTAGACCTGGAAGAGTGGACCCGATCCCCGAGGCGCGGAGCGAGGTAGCGCCGATTATCGAGCGTGCGCCTTTGCCAATTGTTGAGGTGCGGGGAAGCGAGCACCGTGTCTTCTACGTCAACGCCGCCTTCTGCAGATTGCTCGGGAGGAGCAAAACGGATTTGATTGGCAATCCCTTTGCCGAAATCGTGCCGGGAGGCGGCGAGTGCGCGGCGATTCTGGATCAGGTTTACGAGACTGGAGAAGCCGCAACCCACGCGCATGAGCACGACTCCGAGCCCGCGCACTGGTTGTACGCGATCTGGCCCGCGCTGGACGCGAATCAATCTCCGGTGGGAGCAATCATCCAGTTGACCAAGGCACCCAGCTTTAGCCTCAACGCTACCGCCATCAACGAAGCCCTGCTCATCGCTGGCTTGCACCAGCACGAACTCGCCGAGGTGGGGGAGAAACTGAATGCGCGCCTGCAGCAAGAGATCGCCGAGCGCCGAGAGGTGGAGAACGAATTGCGCGCGAGCGCGGAACGCTTTCGTTTCCTCGCCGAATCGATGCCGCAAAAAATCTTCACCGCGCAAGCGAATGGCGACATCGATTACTTCAACCGGCAATGGATGGAATTTACCGGGATGAGTTTTGAGCAGATGAAGGATTGGGGCTGGCAGCAGTTCATTCATCCCGACGATCTCGCAGACAATCTCGAGCAATGGCGCCAATCCCTTCAAACGGGCGAGCCATTCGAGTTCGAGCATCGTGTCCGCCGCCATGATGGCGAGTATCGCTGGCACCTCAGCCGTGCCCGGGCGATGCGCGACGCGGAGGATCGGGTGGCGATGTGGATCGGCTCAAACACCGACATCGAAGAACTGCGCCAGGCCAAAGAGGAAGCGGAGCGCGCCTCCAGGGCGAAGGACAAATTTCTCGCCGCCCTTTCCCACGAGCTGCGCACGCCGCTTACCCCCGTGCTCATGATCGCCGCCGCGGGGCGCGACGAGGAGCGGTTTGCCGCGGACGTCCGCGCCCAGTTCGCCATGATCCAGCGCAACGTCGAACTGGAGGCTCGATTGATCGACGACCTGCTCGATATCACCCGGATTACGCATGGCAAGTTGCGTCTCCAGGTCCAGAACTGCGACGGACATTCGCTGCTGCAGTCCGCGCTCGAAATCGTTCAAGACGATGTCGCGAACCAACAATTAACCCTGGAAGTGGATCTCGCGGCCGAGCGCTCCCAGCTCTCCGGTGATCCCGCGCGGATCGAGCAGGTCCTCTGGAATTTGCTCAAGAACGCAGTCAAGTTCACCCCGACCGGCGGGCATCTGACGGTGCGCTCGTTCAATCTCGGCGAGCGAATCGTTTTCCAAATTAGTGACACGGGCGTCGGCCTCGCCGCCGAGGCGCTAGAGCGGATTTTTCTGCCCTTCGAGCAGGCCAGACCCTTCGCCGAGCATCGCTTCGGCGGCCTTGGGCTGGGGCTTGCGATCGCAAAAACCATTACGGAATTGCATGGCGGCATCATCCGGGCTGAGAGCGGGGGCCCGGGGCGAGGCGCCACCCTCACGGTAGAATTGCCGACAACAGAGCACTCGTTAGGCGCAGCCGAGGCCGCGCCCGCGCGCGTGGAGACAGGCACGACGCCGGCGCAGGTCGCTTCGCTGCGCGTCCTCCTGGTGGAAGATCATCACGCCACCGTAGAGGTATTGGCCAGACTGCTCCAGCGCGCGGGCCACGAAGTGACGACCGCGGCGAGCGTGGCCAATGCATTCGAGGCTGCGAAGGAGAAAACGTTCGACGTTGTGATCAGCGATCTCGGGTTGCCCGATGGGACCGGTTTCGATTTGGTGAAAAGACTGCGGGCCACCCGCCCGATACCGGCCATCGCTCTGAGCGGTTATGGGATGGATGAGGATATCCGCCACTCGCAGGAAGCGGGCTTCGCAGCCCATCTAATCAAGCCGGTGGATTTCGCGCAATTGGAGCAGGCCCTCCTGGAAGTGATGGCCTAGGTATCGGGCAGCCCGGCGGGAGCCGCCGCTGGCTCCAGGCTGAGCGTTTGCGTTCTGCGGGGCCGGGTGGATTTTGTTAGGCGCAAATGATTTCCCCTAACGACGCCCCGCCGCCTAACGAAAAAAAGTTGCGTTTCGTCTCCTTCGCGACCCACGTGACGCGCGGGCTGCTGCGCGATCAAAACGCGCGGCGCAAGACGATGTTCGCGATCGTGATTATCGCGCTCCTGCTTCTCTTTTGCGGCGCGACTTTCCTGGCGCCGGTGCTCGACCCGCACGCTCGCCCCCGCTGGTTTATTTTTTATTGGGCGGTCTGCGCCTGGGTCACGGTGACGGCGGCGCTGCTCGCGGTTCTCGATCTTTTGCTCGTGCGGATGCAGGCGCGCGTGGTGCGCCGCGCGCTTGCGGAGAAGTTGAAGATCGAGGAGAAGGCGTGAGCCGCCGCCCAATTCCGGGTAGCGTATGCGTCCTGCGTGCTGGTCGACGCGTCTCGCGGCGACGAACTTTGCTGACGGTCTGGCGGTCCTGCTGCGCGTCCCGCTGCCAGAAAAGTTCGCGACGGTGGAACGCCGTCGCCAGCACGCGGGACGCATGCGCTACCCGGAGTCTCTGGCGCGGACGCTCCGTTGTTTATGCTTAACGAACTCGATTTTTGTGATGGTCCGGAGTTGCCGCCAGCCGGATGGAAGCGGCGCGAAGAGATGGAGGCGGATGAGCAGCGCACGCTGGCGCCCTTTGCGCAGAAATCAGGCGACTCGCGAGGACGCAAATTTCCCGAGCCGCGGCATCTCTATCGGACGGAGTTTCAGCGTGACCGCGCGCGGATCATTCATTCGCGCGCGTTTCGCCGGCTGGAATACAAGACGCAGGTCTTTCTCAACGGCACCGCGGATCATTTGCGAACGCGTCTGACGCATACCTGCGAGGTCGCCTCGGTCAGCCGGACGATCTCACGCGCCTTGGGGTTGAACGAGGATCTGACAGAATCGATCGCGCTGGCGCACGATCTCGGGCACTCGCCTTTCGGACATTCCGGAGAAGAAATGCTGGCGGAATGCATGCGGGAACACGGCGGGTTTGAGCATAACCGGCAGAGCTTGCGTGTGGTCGAGTTGCTGGAGGCGGCCTACCCAGCGTTCCCGGGATTGAATCTGACCTTCGAGGTGCTGGAGGGTTTGCGAAAGCATCGGCCGCCTAACGAGGGCCCGGTTCCGTCGCTGGAGGCACAGGTGGCCGATCTGGCAGATGAAATAACCTATTACAGTCACGATCTCGATGACGCGCTTGATTTCGCGATTCTCGATTCCGATCAGCTCGACGAAAGCGCGATCTGGCGGCGCAGCCACGAACGGGTGCTGGCGCGGGATCCGGAGTTGTTAGGCGCGGAACTGCAGAAGAATATTATTCGCGATATCATCGACCTGCAGGTGCGCGACGTCGTGGCGACGAGTGCGTCGGCGATCGCCGCGGCCAGGCCAGCGAGCGCACAAGCAGTACGGTCGCAGAAACAGGAACTGATCCGCTACAGCGACGAGTTGAGCGCTGCAAATCGCGAGCTGCGGCGATTTCTTTACAAGAATGTTTATTATGATCCGCGGGTGGCGGAGGTGAATCAGCGGGCGTGCGAAATGTTGCGTGTGGTCTTCGAGGGGTATGTGCGGGAGCCGGAGCGGCTCGGGGATGCCGCGACCCGACGGCTGGAGCGGGAGGGGCTGCACCGGACGATTTGCGATTACATTGCGGGGATGACCGATCGCTATTTGCTCGAGGAACACGCGCGGCTTTCCGTTACTGCTTCCTAATCCTGCTCGTGCTCCTGCTCCTGATCCTCCGGTTCGCGCGCAACGATTAGGAGCGGGAGCAGGTTAGGAGTTCAGGCCGCGGCGCTGCCATCTTCTTCGCGCAGGTATTGGATGAGTAGACGCAGCCGCGAGTTGAGGTCGAGCTCTTCGAGTAACTGCTGCCGCCGCGTGGCGTCGCTGATGAATGTGGAGGCAATCAAATCGGCGAGCATTTCAGGGTCGGACATCTCGCTCAGGTAGCGGTCGATTTTTTCCGGCAACTCGCGGCCGTCGCTTTTGAGTTGCCCGTAGAATTCCAGCACTTTGGCCGCGAGGGCGTCTGTCTCGACGGTGAGTTTGGTGCGAGTTTTCAGGGGTTTGATTCGTGCCATCGGATATGGCGCCTCCTGGGTGAAGCCGTCGAATTTTACCCTCCGCATTCCTTGGAGAATGAGATCGGAAGTGCCGTCGCCACGCCCGACGCAGGCGCGAATCAGACCCACGGTACTGACTGGAAAAAAATCCGCGCTGGTGCGCCAGTGAGGGCTCTCCGGCCTAACGAGGGCGACGCAGAGCATGCGATCGGCGAGTAAAGCGTGGTCGAGCATTTCGCGAAAGCGCGGCTCGAAAATGTGAAGCGGGAGGAGGGCATTCGGGAAGAGCAGGACGCCGGGCAGCGGCATAACGGGGACGGTGGCTGGCAGTGGGACGCTGTGCGGCATCGGCGGTGCGATTCTCTAAAAGATATACGCGGCTCGGTCGCGGCGGAGTTGTTGAAGAGTTGGCTGGCCCGGGGCATTGGCCTCACCGACCGACGCGTAGTTGAGAACCGACCCCAGACGAAGGAGGCGACGGCGCGATTCCGCCCCGAGTTTTCCCATGCCCATCGCGGCGACGGGAAAAGAACCGGCATGTTCCTCGAAGAAGGAAAAGAGCCGGGTGAGTTGGGCGGCACTCTCGGTCAGAGTGGCGATTTTAAAAACGTCAGCTCCGCACCCGATCGCGGCCTTTAGACGGTCGCGCAAAACAACGGCTGGCGGGGTGCCGCGTAGATGGTGGCTGGAGATGATGACGTTGATTTCGCGGCGGCGCGCTTCGACGATGAGCGTTCGCATCTCGCGCGCGGAACGAAGCTCGATGTCGATAACGGCCCCGCGATCGAGAAAGCGCCGAAGGAGAGCGCGGCGGGCGGAAGCGGGAAGCGCGTGCCGGCCGCCCTCGGCTGGATGGCGCGCGGTGAGAATGAAAGGAGCGCACATTTTTGGAAGCGCATCGTCGACTTCCTCCAGGCAAGCGCACAGGGCATCGAGGCGCAGCTCGAATAAGTCTGGTGGCTGGCGCAGGCGCGTGGCCTTTCGCAAAGCCGCGCGATCAGCGATGACGCCGACGACCCGGCCGGTGCTTTTAACCGTGCTGTGCGCAATCATATGGTGTGGATCTGCTTCCGGATTCGGCGCTGGAGTGGCCCTTAATCCGGGGCCACGATTATGCGAGGCAACATCCGCTCGACATATTTCGCGAGGATGTCGAACTCGACATTCAGCAAATCGCCTATCTGCAATTTTTCCAGATTAGTTTGACGCCGGGTGTGCGGAATAATCCAAACGGCGAAGCTGGCGGGGAGCAGTTCGGCAATCGTTAGGCTAATGCCGTTGAGCGCGATCGAGCCCTTGCAGGCGGCGTAGTGCGCGAATGCGGCGGGTAACTCAACCGCGAGACGCACGTCGGCTCCGCTCTCCGTGAAACTAATCGCGCGCAACGCGCAATCGACGTGGCCCTGCACAAAATGACCGCCCAGACGACCGCTGGCGGCGAGGGCGCGCTCGAGATTTACGGGGCTGTCTCGGCCAAGGGCGCGCAGGTTGGTGCGAGCGAGCGTCTCTTTGAGCAGATCGAAAGTAAGGTTGCCGTCACCAATTGTTTCCGCCGTTAGGCAACAGCCATTCACCGAGACGCTGTCGCCTTGCCGCAAATCCTGCGCGATGAGCGGCGCGGCGATTTGCAGTTGCGTGCCGCCTTTGCTCGCGCGGATCCACAGCACGCTGCCGACTTCTTCAATTAGACCGGTGAACATCTTTTAACCTGAAGCGATGCGGCCGGAAGTCATCGCCAAAAAAACAAAAGCGAAACCACCGCGAAAATTGGCAAGAGGACGGGAAGCGCGAATTTAAAAACGAAGCCAAAGAAACTGGGCGGGTGCAATTTCGCGTGGTCGGCGATTGCCTTGACCATCAGGTTCGGCCCATTCCCGATGTAGGTGAGGGCGCCGAAGCAGGTCGCGCCTAACGAGATCGCGACCAGATAATGACCGTGCTCGGTGGCGAAGCGGTTAACCTCCGCAGCTTGATCGAGGTGGAAACCTTCGAGCCCGAGACCCCCGGCCAGGAAGGTGAGATAAGTCGGCGCGTTATCGAGCAGCCCGGAGAGAAGGCCGGTGAACCAGAAGAATTGCAGATCGGAGTGGAGGCCGAGGTCAGCCGCGTGGCGCTGCATGTATTCGAGCACCGGCGCCATCGTTCCAAAAATCCCGAGGAAGAGCCAGCCGAGTTCCTTGATCGGCGCGAAGGCGAAGTCGTTCCCTCTATAAATCGAGCCGGGCGTCCAGAAATAGGCGAGCAGCGCCGCGGCGATCATGAGCATCTCCCGCCACCCTGCGGGCACGAAGATGAGGGCGGCGAGGACTACGAGCATGAGCCAGATGTTGCGCAAACCCTCGAAGCGCCACTCTTCGCCAGCGGTCTGCGCGTCGCGGACTTCTTCAGGTGCGCGGCGGTAGTTGTGCCGGTCGAGCAGGTAGAAGACCGCGAGCACAGTCGCCAAAATGATTGCCCACGGCAGCCAGCAAGTGCGCAGCGTCCACCAAAACGGTATGCCGCGCAGATAGCCGAGAAAAAGCGGAGGGCCCGTGGGGAGGAGCGCGCCTCCGATGTTGCTCACGAGAAAGATGAAGAACGCCGTATGCATCCCGGTAAAGCGATATTTGTTCATCCGAATCCAAGGGCGAATCAGAAGCATTGAGGCGCCAATGGTGCCGATGAAATTCGCAAGCAGCGTGCCCAAAGCGAGGAAGAGCGTGTTGACTGAGGGTTTGGCCTCGCCTTTGACCACGATATGAATCCCCCCGGTCACGACGTAGAGCGACCCCACCACCGCCATGAAGCTGAAATACTCGAATCCGACGTGCAGCATCTGTTCCCCCCGATGCAAAACGAAGAGGTAATAAGAAGTCGTGAAGCCAGCGAGGCCGAGGGAAACGAGGTGGTAAAACCGCTCCCAATGATGCTTCAGGATCAGCGGGGCGACGGCGATGCAAAAAAGCAACGCGGCAAAAGGAAACATGATGAGCGGAGTGGGCTCATCATGCGAAACGGCGAAAGCGAAGAAATTCATTTGAGCGAGTCCCGACGGGAAAACCTGGCGCCCTCCGAGTCAAGAATGATTTGGCCCGGCGGCCGTCTTCCCTAACGAAAAGCTGTTGTCGCCCATCGTCAGAGCGAATTTCGCGAATCGCCCCGCGCTGTGCGCAGCAGCACTGCTCAACGAGAGTTTACGATTTCCTTCCTCGTGGCAAGAGCCTGCCTAACGAAACTCAAGAGCGTTAGGCGAACGTTAGGCCGACAGCAGGAGAGCTGGTCATGAGGGAACGATGGCCGCGGCGAATGAACACGCCAGGCAGCGGCACGGGCAGCCAGATGAGCACCCCTCAAAAAATGAGGGGGTGGCTCCAAAATTGCTTGTTAACGACACAGTGAAGTCGAAGAGCGTTCAAAATATTTTGAAAAAAATGAAAAAAACGCTTGCGAGGGTTGAATTTCTTCTTTAATCCTCACCGCCAAACCTAACCAAACCAATGGAGAAACAAATGAACAGAACAGTATTCACGAAATTGGGTTTCGTTCGCTCAGCCCTTGCTGGCGTCGGAATTCCATTCCTCATCGCCTCGAGCGCCTTCGCTCAGGATCCAACAGCATCAAGCGCGAATTCCAATGTGCCGAATGCTCCCGTCCAGGCAGCGCCTGCGGCGGAGCAGCAACAAGGCACAAGCGCTGGCGGCGGCGAAGCCACCGCTGAACGCATCATCGTAACCGGTTCCTATATCCCGACTGCGGAAACCGAATCGGCTCTCCCAGTCACCGTTTACACGGCGGAAGTCATAACCAAGCAAGGTGCGCAGACGCCCGCTGAAGGCCTGCGCCAGTTGCCCTCCTTCGTCGGCAACACGGCCACGGAAAATGATTCCAACGGCGGCGACGGAACGGCGCAGATCAATCTGCGCGCTCTCGGCGCCGGCAACACCTTGACCCTCATCAACGGTCGTCGCGCGTTCCTCTCAACTGGTCTGGGTCTGGGCAGCGACATCAACCTGATCGGTCTTGGTTCGCTTTCGCGCACGGAGATATTGAAAGACGGCGCCGGCTCGGTTTACGGCTCTGATGCCGTAGCCGGTGTGGTGAACTTCATCCTTCTCGACGGTCCGAATGAAGCTCCTCTCGAGGGTGGCGAAATCTTTGCCCTTTATGGTAACACCACCGACAGGGACGCAAATGTCCGCCAGTTTTATGTACGTGGTGGTGTCACCGGGCTCGACGGCAAATTCTCGGTCGCGGCGGCTGCAGAATATTACGTGCGAGCAAACCTTTTTTCCCGCGATCGCACCATAGCCACCACTGGAGATGCCTCCAACGATGCGACGGGCTTGGGACTGGGAGGCCAAAATAGCGACAGCCCCACCTTCGCCGGACGCGCCACTATCGATGGGACGGTAAGGGTCCTGCAGAACCTATCCAACAATGCGCCGACCAGCCTTGCCGACTACCGGCCTTTCGACGTTCCCGCTGGAACCGATCCCGCTCGTTTCAACTTCCGCGCATTTACGCCTGCCATTCCTGCGCAGGAAAGATTCGACTACTATGTCACCGCAAATTATAAAGTGTTCGGCGACGGCCTCCAGATTTACGGCGACATAATGTACACTCACCTGACTCAGGATAACGGACTCGCTGGCGCCCCGTTTGCGATCAACGGATTTACCGGCAGCCAAGCCTTCCCAAACACCACTTTCGATGGCACCACGGGAGACCTTCCGATTGTGCAGCAGTCGCAGTTCAATCCCTTTGGCACTCGCGTGACTGAAGTAAGATACCGTCTGCAGCAGGAACTCGCCAACCGCCGCTCCTTCTTTGACAAGGATGAATGGCGCTATGTCGCCGCCATCAAAGGCGACTTTAATATTAAGGACAATGGATTCATTAGTCACTTTGGCTATGACACAGGCATCGTCTATGAAAGATTTGACGAGATCGAAACCGACAGCGGCGATGCCACCGAAAGTGGAATCGATAATGAAATTTTAGCTGGAAATTTCGATATCTTCATTGGTCAGACCGCGCCTGTCGCAGGCGTCGCTCCCATTTACAATAATACCAACCCAGCCGCGCCCCACTTTCAGGATGGCGTCTCGATTGGGACCGCGCCCTACGACAATGCGGGGGCCGCCCAGCGTGCCGCCTTCATTGCCACGTCGCAATTCCTCGAGCGGGACTTCTTGGTTGATGCCAAGGTCAACGCGCACCTCTTCCCGAATCTCTACAACGGCGGCATCGATATCGCCGCCGGCTATGAGCATCGCGAAATCCGCACCCAGACGATTGCCGATGCGATTCAAAAACAAAACGACCAGCTTGGCTTCAACGGCGGGAACGACAGCAAATTCACCCAAAGAGTCGACTCGGTCTTTGCCGAATTGTCCGTTCCGATCGTAACCTCGACGATGAACATCCCGGGCGTCCGCGCTTTCGAGATTTCTCTCGCCTATCGTTATGAAAACTTCACCGAGGATGACAATCTGAGGAAGGGCTTCTCTTCAACGTTTGACAACTCGAATCCAGCTGAAAATTTTGGCGGCAGCCCGCGCATCGCGATCCGTTACCAGCCGATCGCCGACGTCACCTTGCGCGCGACGGCGTCGCAATCCTTCCAGGCACCGCGCCCTATTCAACTGTTTGGTCCGATCATTCAGGACTTCCCGGTCCTATTTGATCCGGTCGCGAGGACCACTCTGCAGCCGTCGCTTGGGGTCTTTGAAGGTGGAAATCCAGCTCTGCTACCGGAAACAACTGATTCCTACACTGCTGGCGTGGTCTATTCACCGAAGTTCGTGCCGGGGTTGACGCTCACTGCTGACTACTACAACTTGTTCACGACAAACCTCATCATCGACCCGGCCAGCTTCGCTCAGGTCCTTCTAACCAATGGCGTCGTTGACCCTGATGGCTTTGGCGAAGGTAATACCGACTTCGGTAATGGTGGTCCCGGGCTGGGTATCACCCGGGACGCGCAAGGCAACCTCCTCGCGGTCGACTCCGCCGCCGGCAACGCTGGCCGGCGCAACGTCCAAGGTTTGGACATCACGGCAGTCTATCAGATTCCGACGCAGAACCTTGGAACCTTTACTGTCTCCGGAGGTCTGAATCACTTCTTTACCTATAAGATTGAAGCCATTCCAGGTGGCGGGTACACCAACTTCCTCGGCAACTACAACAACAGCACGTTGCCGCTGGCTCCTGGCGCGATTCCCTTTAACAAGGCTTTTCTGCGAGGAGAATGGGAATTCAAGGGTTTCGACTTTGTCGCGACGGGAAACTACATCGGCGAATTCGAAGACGATCCGAGCTTCCTTCTGGCTAACAGTAACCGAGACGATGGTGGTATAATCGGCGGGACCGCTGCGAACCCGAACTTCGCATTTCATCGTCGTATCACATCCTATGTCACGCTGGACATGCAGTTGGCCTACACCTTCCCGAAACCCGCTCCAGTGGAAGCGGCTCCGGCGCCTGGTTATTCCAAAGACGCGAAGGACGGCAAAGGAATAGTCCAGCAGCAGGCGGCCGTCAGCACGGCGGCGACGTCGGCTTCAATCTTCGATCGAATCCTTTGGGATACGAAGATTACGGTCGGCGTAAACAACGCGTTCGATCGCAACCCGCCCACAGTATTGGGAGCGTTTAACGATAACTACGATACGTCGCTCTATAGCATTCGTAACCGCTACTACTACGTCAGCCTGACGAAGAAGTTCTAAGCAGTTAATTAGGATAGAACTTGCATCGGCGGGCGGCAGCAATGCCGCCCGCCTTTTGCTTTTCGGGCGGGGGTGGAGTGCGCGAATAACTGTTCAGGTAAATGTGGAAAAAAAAGGACGGAGAACGGGTTTTGTGACATCGGACTTGCCATGGTTGGCGATCTGCTTTAATCAAACGCGATGGCTGCTTCATCCACGCTGAGCCGCTCGATAGGGCGCTCGCAGTCGTCCCGAGGTCGGTCTCAAAAGAGCCAGCCCGGTCGCCCTGCATCGAATCCGGCGAAATCATCCCCGTGGATTCTCGACCGTTGGCGCGATCTCTGTCTTTTTGTCGGCACACCTGCGCTGCTAATCCCGCTTTTCGCAGCTGCGCAAGCACGGTGGAGCGCTCAGGATATTTTTCTTTTTGTCGGCGCTTTCGGGGCGATGGGTCATCACCTTCCAGGGATGATTCGGGCCTACGGCGACCGCGCTCTGTTTACCCGATTCAGGACGCGCTTCCTCGTTGCGCCGGTGCTCCTCCTCGCTGTCTCCATCTGGGGATCGTGGTACAATATTCAGGCGATTCAACTGCTGGCTCTAGCTTGGGGAATCTGGCACGGCATGATGCAGACTTATGGATTCTGCCGAATATATGATGGCAAAGCGTCTGCCAGCGGCGCGGCGCGCGCGCGCGCGGATCTAGCGCTCTGTTTCACCTGGTTCGTTGCTGCGGTGTTGCTTTCCCATATGCGCTTCCGCACGTTTCTGGATCTCTATTACGAAAGTGGAGGGCCGGTCATTCCGGCTGCAGCCGTCTCCCTACTACGGACGGGTATAATCAGCGTGCTCGCGATCGTGACCGTTTTTTTCGCCTGGCAACAATGGAACCATTGGCGGAGTAAGCACTGGGCGAGTCCCATAAAACTAACTCTCCTCACAAGTAGCATTGCCTTTTGGTGGTATTGTAACAACGGCGTCCAGAACATCCTTGTAGGGATAGCTCTCTTTGAGGTTTTTCACGACGTCCAGTACCTCGCGATAGTCTGGATCTATAATCGAAGCCGGGTCGAGCGTGACAACAGCATCCGTGGCTTCATGCGCTTCGTTTTCCGGAAAAGCGGATCGCTTATCGGGGTCTATGTCGGCCTTGTTCTGCTCTATGGCTCGATCGCTTTTACCACTTCGGGGGCCTCAACACTTTGGATTCGCCATGCCCTGATCGGCGTGGTAACTGCTTCTGCCTTACTGCACTTTTACTATGATGGTTTTATTTGGAAGGTGCGGGAAACTCAAACCAGGAGCATGCTTGGAATCGAGGGAGGAGGCGTAACGTCAGCCGGCGCTCGCCTCGGCTGGCCTCTGTGGCTGCGCCACAGTTTGCGCTGGGCCGTGCTCGCTATCCCATTTGCCGCGCTTTGCAGCGCGCAATTGGTGGGCCGGGTCGTGCCGCCACTGGAGCGCACTGCGAAAGTTGCAGAAGTTTTGCCGGATGACGCGCAGGCGCAGTTGAACTACGGCAAAGCCTTGCATGAATCAGGGCGCGTCGAGGAGGCGGTCGGTCTTTATGAGTCCGCAATCAAGCGCGATCCCTCTCTGGCCGAGGCGGAATTTTTTCTCGGGCTGGCATACAAGGATCGGGGAGAATATGATCACTCCGTCGAACATTACGAACGCGCACTTTCGCTCGATCCGAAATACGTCAAAGCCGAGTTCAATCTTGCCAGTCTGCTGAAGGGTCTGGGCCAACGCACTGAAGCCCGCCGTCGGCTTGAGCATAGCCTTACGCTCGACCCGAGCATGTTCCTGGCACATCAGGTGCTCGGGGATTTGCTTTGCGACGTGGGCGAATTCGATGCGGCGGTTGCACAATACCAAGAAGCGTTGCGTCTCCGGCCGGATTTCAAGGCGGCGGAGCAAAGCTTGAGCGTCGCCCGCTCCCGCGCTGGGCGTTAGATCGGTTTATGGGCCACGCCGCGCCCGCGCCATGGCCTTTTCTGTTGGCTTGGAGAACGCTGCTGCTCCTGTTGACGCACGCTATCTCGAAAGCGCGCTGAGGGCAGCCTGTCTCTCTCATTCAGACGTCGCGGGGTTGGGGAGGAACTGCGCTCCAAGCCTTCTTCCCTTGGCCGCTTTAACTGCGGGGTATCATCTGAAATAAGGCTGAGGGTCGGACCCGCTCGTAGTCGGGTGGGCGACCCGCGCCAGAAGCGCGCAGGGATCGACGCAGCCGGCCCGGGGTTAGCGCGCCCGGGATCCAATCGCGCAGCCTCAACTTTCGCGTGATAACAGGCGCACCAAAGAGGCCCCTCCTCTGATCTCGCGACATTCGCTCTGGCGATCGTCCGCCGCCGATCGACGTGCAAACTACCGGTTCGGTCGGGCTCCACTCGGAGAAGCAAATGGCACGCTCATTGCTTTTTAGTAATTGCACTCGCTATGCTACTAATAAGTCTCCACCCGTTCGTTCTGCGACGCGTTTTGTTTGTCCTGCTCGCTCTGGTCGGCCTCGGCCTCTCCTGCGTTTCGGGGCACGGTGAATCGCTCCTGATAACCGTGAAATCGACCCCCTACGATCGCCAGATGGCTCGTATCAGTCCGGTCTTGGGTGCCGACCGTCACACCGGTCGCGCTCCGATCTCTTTGCGATTAGTGAATCAGTGGATCGGCGGTCTTCGATCAATCCCATATGGATTCACGACGGAGTGGAAAACACCAGCCGAAACTCAGTCGGGAGAGCCAGCGGATTGCAAAGCAAAGGCTGTGGCGCTTTATGAAAGAATGAAAGAAAACGGCGCAAACAATGTGCGTCTCGTCATCGGTCGACGCACCTCTACGAGCCGATCGACCCATGCCTGGGTGGAATGGGAAACCGAAAGCTGCAATTACGTTCTCGATCCGACCATTAACTGGGTGGCGTATCGGAGCAGCGATCTCGGTTCGCGCGCTTATGTGCCTTACTACGCCTTCGCGGAAAACCGGAAGTATCGCGCGGCCTCGTCAACTCTGGTCGCCCAGAATTGATCTGCGATAATCGAATCGATCCCGGGGGCTCTCTTCTTTAAGAGAAGCTAGCAAACGGGCCTCATTCTTCGTGCGGCCACGCGGCGCTTTGCAAAAGAGCCTTCAAGAATGGCTGAACCGCCTTGAAACGCGTTCGGCAGACTGATAGCCTCGTCTCCCGGCGACGGTGGACAGTCTATTTTTTTAGCAAACCTGCGGCGCAGATTTGCTTGCTTTTTTCGGTTGGACGAAAAAGATTCGAACCAGGCAATATTTGTATTGCCAGGCGGGGACCAATTCCTTACTCTCGTTTTTGTAAATATGGAAATTATTATGAAACCCGTATTGGCCTTTCGCATGAAATCCCTTATTTTTTGCGCCGCGCTGGCCACGCCCTCCCTCATGATTGCATCCGAGGTAGTCTTGCAGAAAGCGCCGCCACTCACCGTTGAGGAAGCGCCTGCCTACCCGGAAAATCTCGCCCGTTATCATTTTGGCGCGGAAGTAGAAGCGCTCCCCCAGAACAAAGCCACCGCGAAATTGGAACTGAGCTCGAATGGGGAGGATTTCAATACTTCGGAGGCTGCCCTCCTCTGCGATGACCCGACCACGGGTTATCTAGTGCCGACCGGGAAATCCAGCATTCTCGTCTCGCTTGCCAACATTGATAATATCCAGAGCGTCGCGCTCTCAAATGATGGGGCAAAGGGCCGCCTGACGATCGCAATTTCCAACGCCAATGTCCCAAGCCGCAGTCCTGAATGGCGAGAAGTGGAAACGCGCCAGCTGGCTGACGGACCCATCACCGCGAAAGTTGGTCTTGGCGAAGCGAAATACATCAGGTTGACCTTCGATATCACCGAAGCCGGCCGCATTGCGGCCTTCGGAGTCTATGCCACGCCCGCCGTGTCTGATTTCACGATGCCGCGACCGCGGAAAGTCAGCTTTGAAAATAAGTCCGCCAGCTTTGCTCTCATCAACTACAATTTCACCGACCTGCACGTGCGGGCCCGTGCCCTCTATGCCAGCTCCGGCAATCTTAAGCAGGTCAACAAGATGATCGACGATCAGCCGGATTCCGCCTACCAGTTCGCTGCGAACGATACGGCGCCGACCGCGGTTATCGATCTAGGGCGGGAACGTAACTTGAGCCGTATCTCTGCAGTCTACGCGACTCAGCCGGGGAGCGTTGATTTCTACGTGCTCAGCAGTCTGCCGGTTGATAACCCGTTGGAGGGCGCGACGGACCAGCCAGCCATCCAACGAATTGCGAACGTCGCCCAAACCGCGGATCTGCCGGGAAGCATCAAACTCAGCGAGACGGATTTTGCGCGGCTCAAGCCGGTCGGATCGGTTGTTAGCACGGGAAAGGGTCGCGCGTCAGTTGATTTCCCCGCGACCGCCGGCCGTTACCTGATGTTAAAGTGGCATCCGGCCAGTCTGCAGGGCGAGGCCTTCTCAGTAGCGCAAGTTGCCGCTTTCGGCACTTCGCTCCATAACCGGAACGCCCAGGATGCGGGCCGCAACCAAACGACCAACGACGATTCCTCGAATGGAAAAGATTTCGCTGACGGCAAAAGCATTCTTGATAACAAGGACATCCCGGCCGAGGGGCCGGGGGCGGAGTCTCCCAGTGAAGGACCACCCCCAGCTCTTCCTGAGGTGCCGCCATTCACCTTCATCCCGCAGGCCACTAATGTTCCTGAGGTGCCGCCGACCAGCCCCTAACGAACCGAACTTCGAATGCGAGTGCCCGTTCACCGGCGCAAACCGGTGGGCGGGTTTCGTTTTTCAGGGACGTGGTCTATAACTGGTCCTGGATAATCTTGAAGAGGATAGTGTTATCGAGAAAGCCGCGGAGGCGTTCGCTCCCCGGCCCGCGACCTACCGCCAGAACATCGGTAACCGTAGCGCGCGCACTCGCGGCATAAGAGGCCGCCGGCTCCTGCCTGAGACCAGTTCTTGCGCGACCATCGATCTCCGCCGCGGGGAAAGATTCAGCGTCTTCAGCCTGCGACTGTTTCGTCGGGTCTTGAGGACCATTTGGTCCCGTCGCCCACGTCAGGGCGGGCTCGCCGGCGGCGTTCACGCCAATCACCGCGATACCGCTATCGCGTCGAAAGGGCGATCCATTGAGCGTGAGTCCGCCAATGCCGAGATTACCCGCCACCAAAAGCGTCGAATTCTTGCCAAGATAACTGTTTGCCACCGTGATCGCGCGGTCGAGTTCGACCGTCTCCGCGAGCGTCTGTTCGCCGTGATTTCGGCGCGCCGCCGTTCCCATCAGGCCGGCATCGACAATCAGAAGGTAGCCACCCGGATTCCACTGCAGCAACTCGATTGCGCGCCGCGTCATGTCCGACAAAGAGGGTTGTTCACTGCCTGAGGCGATCTCATTCACATACGCCATCTCGCCGCTGCTAAAAAGACCGAGCAAACGGGGACGACGCCAGCGCGGAACATTTTCGAGCTCGGCCTTTGTGCGGACGATCTCGAAACCATCGCGACGCAGCTCGAGAACGAGATCGCGGCTATCGTGCCGCTGCCCTCCTTTTGACTCTGGCAGAAAATCCGAGCCTCCGCCACCGAGAGCGATGTCGATCTTATGGCCCTCCACGAAACGCTGCGCGATCTCCTCGGGTGGTGCTTTGCCGGCAGCGTAAAATGCAGCTACCGTCGGGTTCGTTAGGCGAGTATTTGCAACCAGGCCAATCGTCCGGCCCTTTTCCCGAGCGAGATCGATGATCGTGGTCAGCGCGTCCGCAGCGGGGTTGGTTCCACTGCTGCGGTTGTTGACTTTTTCACCGGCAGCGATCGTTGTCGCCGCGGCGCTTTCGTCGGGCGCGGCGAAGTCTTGCGAATAATTCGAGAGCAGAGCCATCGCGGGAAGCGTTTCCAAGGCCAGCTTTGCGTGAGCACCTCCAGTGTAGAGTCGCGTTGCGGCGATCCGCTCCGGGGTGAGCCCTTCTCCGATGAAGAGAACAACACCAAATGGCTTCTGTACCACCCAATGTTGGAAATAGAGAACGCCGAGCGCGAAAAAGACCGTTAGGCAAATAAGCGCCAGGATTTGGTTGCGCCATCGCATCCTCTCGATAGAGCGAGCGGTGCTGGGGTTGTCAACGAAAGAACCGCTTGAGGCCTCGCGCCCTCCCCGGCAGAGTGCGCCTTATGTCTAAGCCGGTGCTGTTGGTGATTCGAGACGGTTGGGGCATTAATCCCGGCGGCATTCGAGATCGCGAAAAAAATGGCGACGCCACGCTTCTCGCGCGGACGCCGTTTCACGATCAGCTCTACCGCGATTACCCAAACTCCACTTTGAGCGCGAGTGGGGGCGACGTCGGGTTGCCGGAAGGGCAGATGGGCAATTCTGAGGTCGGGCACCTCAACCTCGGCGCCGGGCGCATCGTTTATCAGGATCTAACCCGAATCAACAAAGCCATCGCCGACGGCGATCTTAAACAAAATAAAGTGCTGCAATCGACTTTGCGGCAGGCGCGGACGGGGCGTCTGCATCTCATCGGCCTGGTCTCAGACGGCGGGGTACATAGTCACTATGAGCACCTTCTCGCACTCGCGCGGTCGGCGAAAGAAACCGGGGTCGAAGAGATCCTCGTCCACGCCATCACCGACGGACGCGATGCTTCACCAACCGGAGGAGCGGCTTACCTGACGACTTGCACCGAGCAGCTGGCGACGAGCGGCGCGCGGATCATCACGGTCGTCGGCCGCTATTTTGCGATGGATCGCGACCGCCGGTGGGATCGAGCGAAGGCGGCTTGGGATGCGATCGTGCTCGGTCGTGGCGAAGTCTGCGCGGAGACGCCTTCAGCCGCGGTCAGCCGCTTTTACATGAGCGGGAGGACGGACGAGTTCATGCTGCCGCTGATCTTTTCTCAGCCTAACGAACAACGCATTCGCGATGGCGATACGGTTCTGTTCTTTAACTTCCGCGCCGATCGCGCGCGTCAGCTTTCGCAGGCGTTTCTTCTTCAGGACTTCGATGGATTTGATCGGGGGGTCTGGCCGCGGGTGCATTTCGTCACGCTCACGGAGTACGATGCGACCTACGAATGTCCCGTCATCTTTGGCCCGCAAACCCTGGAGAAAATTCTCGGCGAAGTCGTGAGCGCAGCCGGCAAAAAACAGCTGCGTATTGCGGAGACGGAAAAATATCCGCACGTCACCTATTTTTTTAACGGCGGCGTCGAGCAGCCCTCGCCCGGCGAAGACCGCAAAATCATTCCGTCGCCGAAAGTCGCGACCTACGATTTGCAGCCCGCGATGAGCGCAGCGCAGGTAACTGATGAAGTGCTCAGCCGGCTCGCGCAATACGATCTGATCATTTTGAACTACGCGAATCCGGACATGGTGGGTCACACCGGTGTGGTGGAGGCGGGAGTGACGGCGGTCGAAACGATCGATGCCTGCGTGGCGCGGCTCGTGCCTGCTGTGCTCTCGTTAGGCGGAAAGCTCCTTCTCACGGCCGACCACGGAAACTGTGAGCAGATGCGGAACGCCGACGGCTCGCCAAATACGGCGCATACCACCAATTGGGTTCACCTTATTTACGTGGCAGACGACGCCCCGCGCTTTCGCTTGGAGAGCGGAATTCTGGCCGACATCGCGCCGACCCTGCTCTTTCTTCTCGGCCTGCCGCAACCCGCGGAGATGACGGGCCATAACCTGCTTACCCAGATTTGATCGAGAGCCAATCCCCGCGTCGTCCAAGGGGCGTCTGCAGAAGCCTGTAGACGCTTCGCTCTGCGAAGCGCGGTCCGCGCTCTCGATAGCCTAACGAATTGGGCTATGAGACGGCCGTCGCGGGCTCGCCGCTCTGTTTCCGCGGCGGGATATTCGGATCGAGGAAGCCCAGCATGTGCGCATGTTCGATCACGCGCACGCCTTCCTGGCGCTGCAACTCGGCGATCTGTTGGTGAAAGGATTCCATCTTCGTCCAGTGCACTTTCGGCCGGAAATGGTGTTCGGCGTGGTAGCCGTTGTAGAAGAAAATCCAGTTGTAAATTTTACCATAGCTGCTCACGCCCCAGGCGATCGGCTTGTCGGGATTCGCCCCGTAGTGCCGGAAATAGCCGTTTAAATAACTGAAGCAATGACCAAGGTAAAAGAACGGTAGGAAAAAGAAAATGATGTAGCGCCAGTTGAAACAGAACATGACGAAGAGCGTGGTCGCGAACGCGGCCAGTTCCATGTTTCCCCAGCGCACTTCAGCGCTCCCTCGCTTTTTCAGTTCGCGGTTGATCGCTGCCGGATTGTCCCGGAAAAAACTGAGAAAGACGTAACTCCACGGATTCTCTGGTTCGTCATCGTGCCCGTGGCGGTAGATGGAAAGCCAGTCGATCGTCTCGCCGTTCTCGTCCTTCCTGTCGCTGTTCCCTTTGTGATGCTGCAGGTGCACGACGTCGTAATACGTCTGTGAAAAACAGCACGCGACCGATTCGACGATGCCAAAGAGACGATTGAGCAGCGGCGAACGGAAGAACGGATTGTGGATAAAATTATGCGCCACGCCGTTGATGTTCGCGTTCACCATTAAAGAATAGGTGAGTCCGAGAAGAAGCATCAGCCAGAGCGGAGTATGCGGGTAGAGGGAGAAGAGCGCGAAGAAAAAAGCGAGATGGAAAAGAGCGGCCAGCGTCGGGATCGCGTCCCAGCGGGTGTGCGCAAAGAGTTTCGAGTCGGTCGAGACGCGTTCGACTTTGATGGGGTCAGGGGTCATAGAAGGGGCGATCGGAAGTTGGGCGAAAACCGGAACAATATCAAATGGTGCGGCCGGGAGGGACATGCTTCCGCCTATCCAGTTTCTCGACTTCAAGCATTCGCGTGAGATTCAATGGGCGGTTTTAGATCTTAGATCCTGAACGTGCGGAAGCACGTCCCTCCGCCGCGTCAGCGCGCCGGAGGCGGCGATGCAGCTGGCCGGATCGGGCCCATACCCTTGAGGAGAAAACCGATTTCGCTATCGGTCGAGAGAACCGCCGTCGTATCGCGGGCGAAGGCAGCCCCTGCGACTTCGAGGCGGCGATTGAAGGAGTAAAGTTCCTGCGCTTCGGGTGAGCCGTAGGCGGCGGTGTAAATCCGCGCGGCTTCCGCATCGGCTTCGCCTTCCGTCTTCAGCGCATCGCGCGTCGCGGCCGATTGGATGGAGGCGACGTCGCTTTCTTTTTGGCCGCTGATATTGGCCGCTTCGCCGCGTCCTTCGGAGCGGAATTTCGACGCGATCTGGTGCCGTTCGCTCGACATGCGTTCGATGATTTTTTCGGCGACGGCGGGATTGTATTTGCTGCGCTTGAAACGCTCGTCGAGCAACTCGATCCCGAACCCCTCGATTTTCTGTCGCGCCCGTTGTGTGATCTGTTGCTCGATCGCGCTGCGACCCAGCTCGATCTCGGGCAGATTGCTCGGCAGGATGGTGCCGCTTTTCTCCAGTTCTGCGTCGCGCACCGGCTTGCGGCCCTTCGTCACCCTAACGATTTCGACCAGGTCGTGCGATGCCACGGCCGTGCGCGTTTCGCTTCCCAGGATGTCGTCGAGGCGGGAGAGCGCGCTCCGTTCGTCGTTGAGACGGTTGTAGTACAGAAGCGGGTCGCTGATTCGCCAGCGCGCAAAACAATCGACGATGAGATAAAGCTTGTCCTTGGTCGGGGTCTCGGTGGGCGGGCCATCCCAGGCGAGAATGCGATTGTCGAAACGATGGACCGCGTCGACGAACGGCAATTTGAATTTCAGGCCGGCGGTTTTTTCCACGCGAATGGCTTTCCCGAAGCGAGTGACGATTGCGGTCTCGTACTGGCGCACGGTGAATAAGAGCGCCCCCCATTTCAAAGCCGTAAGCAGAAAGATGAGCCCGAAGATTGCTAGGGTGCGATTCTGCACGAAGCCCACGAAGCGGGTGGAAAAATGCGGACGATAAATGGTGGCCATCGTTAGGGCTGCGAGGTAGGCGCGGGCGTTGTCGGCAGCAGCGGCAACGTCTGCAAAATTCCTCTCACGCTCTCGTCCACGATCACCTTCCGCTCCAGTGCCGGCAGGATTGATTGCATCGACTCGAAATAAAGGCGGCGCTGCGTGATTTCCGGCGCCTTCGCATATTCGGTGAGGAGAAGAGTGAATTTCTCGGCATCACCTTTCGCCTGATTGACTCGCCGAAAGGCGTAAGCCTCGGCTTGCTTCTGGCGCTCCTTCGCCTGGCCGCGCGCGTTTGGCACCGCGTCGTTGTAAATAGCCCACGCTTGATTGATCGCAGTCTGCTTTTCCTGCTGCGCCTGGTTCACTTCATTGAAAGCCGCCTGCACCGCCGGCGGCGGGCGCACGGTCGAGAGCTGCACCTGTTGGATCTGCAAGCCGAGGCCGTACTCCGAGGACAATTTCGCCAGTCGCTCGAGCGTCGCCGTTTCGATTTCCTGGCGCCCGATCGTCAGCACTTCATCCACCGTGCGATCGCCGATCACCTCGCGCATCACACTTTCCGAGAGATCTCGCAGAGTCTGCTCCGGCTCGCGCGCGCCGAAAAGATATTGCTTCGGATCCGTGATCCGATACTGCACCACCCACGGGACAAGCGCGGTGTTGAGGTCGCCCGTGATCATCGTCTCGGTATCCTCAGGCTGACTGTCGCCTTGGAATCCATTCGTAGCCTGCGGCGTCGTAAATCCGAATTCGAGTTTCAACAAACGCTGGGTCGGCACGATCAGGATCTCATCCAAATAAGGAATGGCGTAGGCGAGTCCGGGCCCTTCCGTGCTCTGGAAAGCGCCGAAGCGCAGTTTCACTCCGACCGAGTTTGTCGGGATGGAGACGAAGCCAAAAAGAAGCGAAAAAAGCGTGATAATGATTCCAATGAGACCGATGATTCCGAGCACAAACCGGAAGGGACGAAAATGAAAACCGGGCGGGAAAGGCGATGCCGAGGAGCCGGATGAAGGTGTGATTTGCATCGAGGAAAACTGGATCGGCCTCAGCCTAGCATAGCTTGCAAGTTTTGAAGACGACGCTCTCGCGGCCGCTGCGGACGGATATCAGACTGGACAGGGTCAGTATTGCCGGTTTCCAACTTCGTTAGGCAGGAATGTTCCGCCATCTCGATCTTGCCCGGGGCGCGATCAGTCTTAGCTTGGAAGCCGAGGAGTTAGCCGATGAAAGCACCAACCAAATCCAGCAACACCGCGGTCGCCGCACTGCCGAAGCATCTGCTCCAGTTCGCGGTCGATCAGCGTTACGACGATTACACTCCGGTCGATCACGCGGTCTGGCGTTTCATCATGCGGCAGAACGTCTTCTTCCTGAAAGAATACGCCCACAAGCTTTATTTCCGGGGCTTGCTCGACACCGGCATCAGCTTCGACCGCATCCCGCGAATCGAGGAGATGAACGAAATTCTTGGGCGTATTGGTTGGGGTTGCGTGGCCGTGGATGGCTTCATCCCGCCCGCTGCGTTCATGGAATTCCAAGCCTATCGCGTGCTCGTGATCGCCTGCGACATGCGCCAGATCAATCACATCGAATACACCCCCGCGCCCGACATCGTGCACGAGGCGGCCGGGCACGCCCCCATCATCGTCGACCAGGAGTACGCTGATTATTTGCAGCGCTTCGGCGAAGTTGGCGCCAAAGCGATGTCTTCCAAAAAAGACTTCGAGCTCTACGAGGCGATCCGCCATCTCTCGATTTTGAAGGAGCAACCGCAGCCCGATCCGAACGAACTCACGGCCGCGACCAAACTGGTCGAGGAACGGCAGTGCGACCTGGGCGACCCCTCGGAGATGGCGCTGCTCTCGCGCCTCCATTGGTGGACGGTCGAGTACGGTCTCATCGGCCCGCTCGAGAACCCGAAAATCTACGGAGCCGGTCTGCTCTCTTCGATCGGGGAATCGGTTTCCTGCCTCGGAGAACAAGTGCGGAAGGTGCCCTATTCGTTAGGCGCGACCGAGACTGCTTTCGACATCACCACGAAACAACCGCAGCTCTTCGTGACCGAGGATTTCCCGCAGCTCGCGCGAGTCCTCGAGCAGTTTGCCAGCCGAATGGCTTTCCGGGTGGGCGGACTCGCAGGCCTCCGCAAAGCGATTGCCAGCAACAACACCGCCACCTGCGAATACGAATCCGGCCTCCAGGTTTCCGGGACGGTCAGCGAAGTGATCACCGGGCCTAACGACGAGCCGGCCTACCTGCGCACGACTGGCCCGAGTGCCCTCGCCTTCCAGGATAAAGAGTTACCCGGCCACGGACGCGATCATCACGCCGAGGGCTTCGGCTCGCCCATCGGACGGTGGAAGGAAACCGAGATTCGCGAGCGCGAAATGGCGACGCTGGAATTCGAGAACGGCGTCGTGGTCGCGGGCAAAGTCGAGCGGCTCTTGCGCCGGGAAGGCCGCTTGCTCGTCATTACCTTCTCCGCTTGCACGGTAAAGTTTGGCGAGCGCGTGCTCTTCGAGCCGGCCTGGGGCGTCTACGATATGGCGGTTGGGGAGAAAATCGTTTCGGTCTTTAATGGCGCCGCGGACAAGGACGCCTTCAACCAGGTCGCGCTCATCCCGAAGACGCGCACGATCAAGAACCCTTCCAACGCGCAACGTCGGAAATTGGAGAGCTTGTATCGCCAGGTGCGAGAGATCCGGCTGGGCAAAACCGGCTCCGAACGTCTCGGCGAGATTTGGGAAACGCAGCAGGCGGAGCACCCGAATGATTGGCTCCTCTCGATGGAGATCTTCGAGATGCTCGACGAAGTCGAAGGACAAAAGACGCTTCAGGAAAAAGTCGCGCAATTCCTCCAGGCGCGAAAAGCGGCCGACCCGGAGATCGCGACCTTGATCGAATGGGGCTTTCGCCTTGTCACCTACCACCAGCAGGAAACGCCCGCGGCGGTTTAGCTCATTTCGTTAGGCCAGCCCCAAGACTGGCCCTACTGCGCCCTCCCAAAGCGCCAGAGGCGCGACATGTCTATAGGCCAATCGATAAATGAATTGGCCCAAGCTCCAGAGGAGCGGCATGTAATCGCGGAAAGGCACATGCCGCTCCTACGGAGCTTTGGTCGATATCCTTGATGCGATCTATAGACATGTCGCGCCTCTGGCGCTCGGAGACTCGACCCGCGCTAGCCAATAAAAACCGGCCGGAGGAGGAGCGAGCCGATATAGAGCAACCCGAAAACCAAATGGGTCTGCGCTGTTCCCTCGACGCTTCCGGTCCGGGCGGCGCGCCAGAGCAGCGGCGTCGCCGCCAGGGTAGCCAAACTCCAGAGCGGCAACCAGCCGCTGCCCACCGCCGCGAGGACAAAGGCGAGCGGACCGAAGAGCAAAAAAAGCTGAAAACGTTCTCCGCCCGCGGGCGACAGCACGGTCGCGATCGTGCGCACTCGCGCGGAGCGATCGTTAGGCGCGTCGCGCAGGTTATTGGCGTGCAGAATGGCGTCGACGAGCAGGCAGATCGGAACGGAATAGAGCGCGGCGAGGAGACACCCGTGCGGAGTAAGGGGGCGGATTTGCACGCCGTAGGCGCCGACCGTAAGTCCGACCCCAAAGGAAAGAACGATGAGCAGATCGCCCAACCCAAACCTTTTCAGCAACGCAGAATACAGAACTGCACAACCGAGGCCGATCAGGACCCACCACCCCACGAAAGCCGGCTGCGCGCCCCAGACGAATGCCGCCGCCAGAAAACCGAGCGCCAATCCCAGCGCCTGTCGCGCACTGAGTTCGCCCCGGGTGAGGACGCCGCTGCCATGTTCCGGCCGCGTGTCCACCCCGTGCGCGAAGTCGAAATAATCGTTCAAGATGTTGGCCCCGACGTGCGCGAGCATCGCGCCGAGGAGCACGCAGAAGAAACTCCCGAGCTCGAAATGCCCGCGCCCGCCGTTGCCGAAGCCGCGCGCCGCCAACACGGTGCCGAGCAACACCGGCACCACGCTCGCCGGGAGCGAATAGGAGCGTGTCGCCCGCCAGAGAATCCTTAGGCGCATCTGTCGGCGAGGAGGAACCGATCGAGCGGCGGTTGTAGCCGGGGGCGTTGACCCCGGCCGGACCCAGGTTGACCACTCACGCCCCTGCCGGGGTCACCGCCCCCGGCTACAACGGCGTGAGCCGGTGATTTCCGCAACGCCAGAGAGCACTTCAAAGTTGCACCCGCGTCAGTCTGTCGGTTTACCTGAGAGCAACCGCTCGGAAGCAAGCGTTTGCGGCCCGCTCTCCGTGCAAACGGCAACTTGCTTTCCGGATAGAGGGCGACGCCGGCGTATTCGCCTTTCGCGTTCAGGATGTAGAAGTTCACATTAAAATTCGGATCGCCCCGGCTATTCAAAAGACGTTTCTCCACCGTGTGCGCCTTGATCCGTTTGCAGGCCTCGATCCCGGCGTCCTTCGGCGCCATCCCCCGCCGCAGGCTCTCGACGATGAGGAATGAGCTGAGGCATAAAGGTTGGCTTCGCCCCGGCCGGTCGATCCCGCCGCGCCGATCTCTCCATCGACGTAGAGCCCGGCACCGAGGATCGGCGAATCGCCCACCCGCCCGGGAATTTTCCAGGCCAGTCCGCTCGTCGTCGTCACCCCACAGATCTCGCCCTGTGCGTTGATTCCGTTGCAATTGATCGTGCCGTGAATGTGCTGACGGTCGATCAGCCCTTCCGCCACCATTGCCATCATCGCGCGATGGCCTGCTTCCGCGCGTTTTTGCGGATCGAGATAATGCTCGGGATCGATCCGGCGTTTCCAATCGAGCCAGAGCCTGCGCGAATTTTCCGTATTCAAATCGTCCTCGATCTTGAATCCCATGGAGCGCGCGAAAGCCTGCGCGCCCGCTCCCACAATCAGGTGATGATCGGTCATCTCCATCACCTTCTGCGCCACATTCGCGGGAGTGCGCACGCCTTCGATGCAGGCGACCCCGCCGGCGCGTTGCTTCGGCCCGTGCATGCAACACGAGTCGAGCTGCACCACCCCATCGGCATTCGGCAGGCCCCCGTAGCCGACGCTGTCATCGAGCGGATCGAGCTCGACGATATTCACCCCCGCGATGAGCGCATCGAGGACATCGCCGCCTTGGGTCATCTGCTTCCAGGCCTTCTCCACGCAGGTCATCTCGCCGCCGTTTTTGAATTTGTTGCCGTTCGCCGACGAGATCACGACTGGCTTGATCGAATTGGAAGTCATCATGTTGGGACTCTGCACTGAGAGAGCACGCGGCGCAGCCGCGGCTAGACCGGCTCCGACAGTGGTGCGGACGAAATCGCGGCGATTCATTTTCATAGCGTAAACTCAGGTGCATGATGCAACCGTGCGGCCCGGCTGTCGAACGCGAGCGCCGAGGCCGTGCGGCCTGCTCTGCTTTCAAGCGCCAGCAATTCGATCGAGCGAGCTCGCATCGCGCCGCGCTCGCCGAACCTAACATTTGAAACTTCTCAAGGCCCGCGCCATAGACTTCCTCATGAACAATTTGATCGTGCGACGTTTCCTCCAGCTCAGCGCGCTTTTCCTCATTGGCGATGGAGTAATGGGCTTGCTCAAGCCGCGTTGGCATTCGCTCCTCTGGCATTTTGGACCGGAGCTGGCGCGCGCCGCGACCGAAGAGCTGGCGGACCATCCGAAAACCGCCCGCAGCATTTATCTCGCGGAAGCGGCGCTCGGGATCGCGGTCGCTTCCCTCCAGACACCAGAAGTCGAATAGCCGCCGCCCTTGGTCCCGCGGGCTTTTCGCGTCGGGCAGTGATCGTGCCTAACGACCGCGCGCCATTTTCATCGTGCTCAAAAAAACCGTGGGAAAGAAAAAGCGCATCGTCCTCAAATTTGGTTCCCGGCATTTTGACCCGGACGAATTCGCCCGGGCTTGATCCGAAACAATTCGCGCGCCTCGCCGCGGAAGTCGCCGCCCTCGTGCGCGCGGGCCATCAATGCGTCGCCGTGAGCAGTGGCGCCGTCGCCGCCGGGATGAAGGCGCTCTCCCTGACGGAACGCCCGACCGACCTCGCAACCGCCCAGGCGAGCGCAGCCATCGGTCAATCCAAACTGATGCGCGCCTACGAAACCGCTTTTGCGCGCTACCGATTGAACGTCGCCCAGCTCCTCCTTACCCACGGCGATCTCGACAGCCAGATGCGGCGGACCAACGCCAAAAGCACCCTCGAACGCCTCCTCGCCGTCGGCAACGTCGTGCCCATCATCAATGAGAACGACTCCGTAGCGGTGGAATTGAAGTTTGGCGATAACGATCTCCTTTCCGTCGATGTCGCGGTGCTGGCCGGCGCGGATCTCCTCATCCTTCTCACCCAGGTCGATGGACTTCTCGACGGCCAGGGTAAGATCGTTAGGCGGGGTGCGCGATATCGCGCGGGTGAAAGGCCTGGTCAACGCCGAGAAAGGGCGATTCTCGGTTGGCGGAATGATTTCCAACTCGACGCCGTGCAGAGGGCGATCGATGCCGGCATTACCACGGCGATCATCAACGGCCGGCAGCCGGGACGAATCGCCACGGTTGTCGCGGGAGAAGCGGCGGGGACGCATTTCGTCACGAAGAAACGTTCCCGCGCATCGCAAGCTCGTTAGGCACTTGACCATGGATCTGCGCGAGCAAATTCTCGACTTCGGCAAGCGCGCCCGCCAGGCCGCCCGCGCTCTGGCGAAACTCGAAAGTGAGCAGAAAAACGCGGCCTTGCGAGCGATGGCCGATGAGGTCGTGGCCTCAGCTGCGGCCATTCTCGCGGCCAACGAAAAAGACCTGGCCCACGCTCAGACAAACGCCCTGCCCGGCGCGATGATCGATCGCCTGACGTTGGACGAAGAGCGGCTCGCGAAGATGGCCGAGGGCATCCGCCAGGTGGCGACGCTACCCGATCCTGTCGGCGAAGTTCTCCGGGCCTGGACCCAGCCTAACGGAATCGAAATTTCCAAAATGCGCGTTCCGATCGGCGTCATCGGGATCATTTACGAATCGCGGCCTAACGTTACCAGCGACGCCGCCGTCCTCTCCACGAAAACGGGCAACGCGGTGATTTTGCGCGGCGGCTCGGAATCGATTCGTTCGAACGTCGCCATTGCCGAAGCGTTGCAACGGGGCGGCGCCAAAGCCGGGTTGCCGCCCGACAGCATCCTGCTCATTCCGCAGACCGACCGCGAAGCGGTCCGGCACATGGCGGAGATGGATCGTTATATCGACCTGATCATTCCGCGGGGCGGGCACGCGCTCATCGAAGCCGTCGTCAGCCACGCGCGCATGCCGGTGATCAAACATGCCGATGGCGTTTGCATCATTTACGTCGATCAAGCGGCTGATCTGGAGATGGCAGTCGAGATCATCGTGAACGCAAAAACCCAGCGGCCCGGCGTCTGCAACGCAGCCGAAGCCGTGCTCGTGCATCGCGCGATCGCGCCGGCGCTCTTCGCAAAACTCGCGCCGCGTCTGGAGGAAAAGAAGGTCGAACTGCGCGCGGACGCAGAGTCTTTCTCGCAGTTGGTGTCGCTCGAGTACCGGCTGCTCGTCGCCGCGAGCGAGGCGGATTGGTCGACGGAATATCTCGATTTCATTCTCGCCGTGAAAGTGGTCGATTCGCCTAACGAGGCCATCGAGCACATCGAGCGCTGCGGTTCGCACCATAGCGATTGCATTGTCACCCGCGATCCGGAACTGGCGGAACGCTTCCTCCGCGAGATCGATTCCGCGACGGTTTATTGGAACGCCTCCACTCGTTTTACGGATGGCGCCGAATTTGGTTTTGGCGCGGAGATTGGGATCAGTACCGAGAAGTTGCACGCCCGCGGTCCGATGGGATTGGAAGAGCTGACGACCTACAAATACCTCATTCGCGGGACCGGTCCGGTGCGGTAACTCAGGCTTCCAGCCTGACAGGTCCCGCATGCTTCCAGCATGGCGGTTGCTGCGCCAGGCTGGAATCCTGAGTTACCGCGGCGGGAGAAACTGCGGGTCGCGCTGCCTAACGAACGGCATCTCCAGCACTTCGCCCAACTCCACTTCCGCCGGATCGAGAAAGGCCGGCACCCCGAGGGTGATCGCGCTCTGCGGCACGTCGAGCCGCAGGGTCCGGTGCAGCCAATCCCAAATCGTCAGGCCACTCGACCAATTCGAGTTCACCTCATCCTCGACGATCGAGTGATGAATCCCATGGAGACGCGGGGTCACGATCACTTTGGCGAGGCGCGCTTCGAAGGCGGGCGAGAGCTCGACGTTGGAATGGTGAAACATGATTTCGAGCAGAAGCGCGGTTTGCCAGAGCGAAAGCGCAGACGGGCACACTCCGATCCCGAGAATCTGCGCCGCGCGCCACGGAACCGAGAGGATCAGTTCGCCGAAATGAAAACGCAACGCGGTCGAGGCATCCATGTCGAGATCGGCGTGATGGACCTGATGAAAACGCCAGAGAAACGGCACCTGATGAGTGAGGACGTGCCAGAGATAAAGCGTGTAATCGAGGAGCGCGAGTGCGAGCGGGATTTCCAGCCAAGCCGGCAGCCTAACGAGTTTGAGCAGACCGAGCTGGCGGCGCTCGACCAGACGGGTCAACGGCCTCACGACGGGTTGTTCCGCAAGCTGCACGCTCAGCGCCCCGAGTGTCGCCACCGCGAGGTTGCGCACGTTGCGACGAAATTTGGATTCCACCGCCCCGCGTAACGGGCGGCGGTTTTCCAGCCAGACGAGAGCGGCGAAAGTGCCCAGGGTCAGGAGTGCCCCCAGCCAGCCAGGGACGCTGCGTTCGCGCGGTCGTTCCATATCTTGGAATCGAAACGTGCAAGCGCGTGGCTGTGCGCAGCCGCCGTTCAGCGCGACGAAGGACGCGGCTAACAGCGCCGTAGGCGCGAAATGTCTAAGTCTGGCCATGGTAAATGTCCCAAGCTCCATAGGAGCGGCATGTCCGCTCTGACAACCTCTTCTCGCGGGCGTCTCCAGGAATCACCGCGCGCGTTTATTCCGCGCGCAGCGCCGTCATCGGGCTCACCCGCATTGCGCGGCGCGCCGGGAGGAAACACGCGAGCAGGGCGGCGCCCCCGAGCATCACGCTCGAGAGGATGAGGACCAACGGATCCGTCGGGCTCACTTGATAGAGCATCTGCGCGAGCACCCGCCCGAGTCCGAGCGCGAGCAATAACCCGAGACCGAGCGCGAAGGCGGTTTGCAGCGCGCCTTGTTTCATGATGAGCGCGAAGACGTCGCGGCGATCCGCCCCAAGCGCCATGCGAATGCCAATCTCCCGCGTCCGGCGCGCGACCGCGTAGGCTTTCACTCCGTAGACGCCGACCGCCGCGAGCAAGAGCGCGATCACGCCGAAAATTCCGAAGAGGACCGCGCCGAAGCGAACCGCCCAAAGGCCGACGTTTTTGTCCACGAGGTTTTCGAAAGGTTGGATCTGCAGAATCGGCATGGTCGCGTCGATGTTGCGCAAGGTCTGCCGCACAGTCGGAATCATGGCTGCGACCGCGGCCCGATCGTCCCGCGTCAGGCGCGCTTCCAGGGTCACGCCGCCGCTGTAGGATTGCGCGAGCGGCACAAAAATCCGGCTGCGCTCGTCGCCGATGACCTCGTGCCGATGTTGGCTCACGATCCCCACGATCAGGAAGTCGTTAGGCGAACCGTCGCTCGGGGCCTGGCTGTAGCGCACGTGCTGCCCGAGCGCGTCGCTTTTCGGGAAGAGCTTTTTCGCCATCAACTCGTCGATGATCATGACCCGGGGCGTCTCCTTGTGTTCCGCTTCGTTCTCGCTGAAATCCCGCCCGCGCAGGATGCGCACGCCGATTGCATCGAACCACCCCGGGGTGATCGCGGTGAACAATCCACCGGCGCCCGCCTCCGCCGCCTTCGGATCCGTCTTCGCTACCGCCGCCTCGTCCAGGCGCATGAGGCGGCGTGAGTTCGTGATGTTGCCGTATGGCAGCATCGTCGTGAGCGCGGCGGCCCGCACGCCGGGCAGCTCTCGCACCCGATGGAGCGCGGCAAACATGGTCCGCTGCGCCGCCGCGTCGTTCTGCCGGCCCAAGGTGAAGTCCATCTCCGTCGAGATGCCGCCGCGCCGATCGAATCCCGGATTTAAACCGCCCGCCTTCATCGCACCCCGGAGGAACAAGCCCGCGCTGAAGAGGAGCATGAGCGAGAGTGCGATCTGCGCCATCACGAGCAAATGACGCGGGGCGAAGAAGCGATTGAGCCGTCCGACGTGCGCCGGCTCGCCGACCTGCTGTTTCAAGTCATTCACCAGGTCGGCCCGCGACGCCTTCAGCGCCGGCCCGAGGCTGAAGAGAAGGGTCGCCAGCAGACATGCGGCGAAGGTTACCGCGAGGATGGTCAGGTCCGGGCGCAGATGGACGACGAGGGAAAAATTCATCGAGCTGAAAAGCCCGCCTAACGATCCCAGGAGGAGGTCGTTGCTCCAATAGCTGATGACCAACCCGAGCACACCGCCGGCGAGCGCGAGGAGCAGACCTTCGCAGAGCAGTTGCCTAACGATCCGCCAGCGGCTCGCGCCCAAGGCGAGGCGGAGCGCGATTTCCCTGGCGCGATTGGCTCCCCGCGCCAGCAGCATGTTGGCGAGATTGAGGCAGGCGATGAAGAGCACCGCCGCGGCCATCGCCATGAGCAAGGTGCCGACGAGGCCGAGCGGACCATCATCTTCCGGCGACGTGCTAATGCTGAAGCGTGCCGGCTTCTGAATTTGCAGCTCGCGGCTGCCGCCGGAATCCGACGGTTGGATGGCCGTCAGCCGTTGCGCGAGCGCGGGCAGCCGCGATTTTGCAGCTTCAATCGTTAGGCCGGAATGCAGTCGCGCGACCAAGTTGAGGGTGTAATTTTTCGGCGCGTTCAGGTCCATCAGAGTCGAATCGCTGAAGGCCGAGCTGAGCTGCGAATAGACGCCGAGCGGCAGCCAAAGATCCGGCGCAAGCAACGCGCTCACCCCGGAGAAACCTTCCGGCGTCACCCCGATCAATGTGAAGGCCTGGCCGTTTACGGTCAGTGGTTTGCCGATAAGTTCGGCCCGCCCGCCGAGGCGTTTCCAGAACGCGTAACTCGCCACGACCACGGGGATGTTGGCGTTTGGCTGGCATTCGGCGGCGCCATAAAAACGGCCGAGCGCCGGTTTCACTCCCATGAGCGAGAAGAAATTTTCCGAACTCAGAAAGACGAAGCTCCGGCGCATGCTCTCGTCGCGCCCGATCCCAGCGAGCGCGAACTGCATCGCCGCGACCTCCGCAAAGACCTCGGTGTTCTCGCGCAGGGTGCTGAATTCGTTGTAGGCAAATTGCCGATAATCGTGCGAGGCGTTTTGCCGGGCGGTGAAAACATTGACCACCTCAGCCGGGCGCAAAGGCACGACCGGCTTGAGGATGACGCTGTTGACGAGCGCAAAAATAGCGGAGTTCACCCCGATCGCGATCGCGAGAGTGAGGATGGCGATGGTAGTAAAGCCCGGCGACTTCGCGAGCTGGCGGAGAGCGAAACGAAAATCCTGTAACATCGAGGGTGGGATGCGGGACGCGTCGGTTTTGGATTCAAATTTCGCGCGGCAACTGGGGTTGCGATTTTTCCGAGGAGCACGGGCTGCAAGCCCGTCGCAGGGGGCGAGTCTCGCCCCATGCATTTTGCGCGTAGCGCAACCGGGGAGGGGAACGATGCGCGGAGCAGGACGCTGGGGGATGTTCGGCGCAACCTGCGCCGAACAACGGGCTGCCAGCCCGTGCTCCCCAGACTCGGAGACAGCGCTCACTCTTACGAGAACTATGGCGAAATAGCGCGCTCGTCCGAAGTTGCGCGATGAACCGAATCTGGCCGCTCCTTCTTTTCCTCGCGTTCTCCGGCTCGCTTGCGGCAGCGGAATACCCCGCGCCTAACGAGGGCGATTTCATCGCGCGCGATTTCAAATTCACCTCCGGCGAAACCCTTCCCGAGCTGCGCCTGCATTACCGCTCGTTAGGCAAGCCGGTCAAGGACGTGAAAGGCGTGACCCAGAACGCCGTCCTCATCACTCACGGAACGACCGGGAGCGGCGCGCAGTTTATTCGGCCGGAGTTCGCCGGCGAACTTTTCGGACCAGGCCAGCCGCTCGACGCGACGACGTTTTTCATCGTCCTGCCGGATGGGATCGGCCACGGCCAATCGAGCAAACCGAGCGACGGGTTGCACGCCAAATTCCCGCGCTATGGCTACCGCGACATGGTCGCGGCGCAGTACCTGTTGTTAACGGAAGGCCTCGGCGTCAATCACGCGCGCCTCGTCATGGGCACCTCGATGGGCGGCATGCACACCTGGCTCTGGGGTGAACTGCATCCGGAGTTCATGGACGCGCTCCTCCCGCTGGCGAGTTTGCCAACGCAGATTTCCGGCCGCAACCGTGCCTGGCGCCGCCTCTTGATCGACGCGGTCCGCAACGATCCGGCGTGGAATGGCGGCGATTACAAAACCCAGCCGCCGAGTCTGCGCACCGCCGCGGAGATGCTCTGGTTCATGAGCAGCAATCCCGTGTTGCGTCAGAAAGAGGCGGAAACGCTCGCCAGGACCGACGCGGTGCTGGACAAATTTGTCGACGATTACGTCAAGACTGGCGACGCGAATGACGTCCTCTATGCCGTGGAAGCGTCGCGCGATTACGATCCCGGCCGGGACTTGGAGAAGATTCGCGCGCCGCTCCTCGCGATCAATTCCGCCGATGACCTGATCAATCCGCCGGAACTCGGCATCCTCGAGCGCGAGATCAAGCGCGTGCCTAACGGCCGCGCGATCGTGCTTCCCTTGAGCGACAAAACGCGCGGTCACGGCAGCCACACGGTCGCGGCGCTCTGGAAGGATCAATTGGAAGAGCTGCTGCAGAAAACCGCCTCGACAAAAGCGCCCTAGAGGTGTCATGAACTTGAGTGCGTGCAGGCGGAGGACGGCTTTGCAAGCCGTCTGCCGGGTTAAAAACCCGGCCTCCCTGGATAGAGAGGGGCGACCTTGGTGTCGTCTCTATTTAGTCGGCCTGCGCGGCGGGCCAACCGAACTCGGGCGGGACAGCGCCCGTCCCTCCAGCTGTCGCAAAGACACGGCACGCGCTAACGACGGAGGCGGCGTCACCCAGCCACGCTCGTGGGGGCGAACTCAGAAGCTGCCCCAGGTGCAGTAGCGCCGTCTTTCTCCGGCACGCGACTTTTGATTTCTTCGGAAAGATCGTCTGCGAACACTTCCAGGAGCCGCCGGTCGTGTTCGCTCAGCTTGCGCGGTTTGGTATCGAGAAGGCAGAGCGAGCCGATCGCCAGACCGCTCGGACCGCGCAGCGGCACGCCCGCGTAAAATCGCAGACCGCGCGATTTCAGAAGCGGATTGTTGGCGAAGCGGCGATCACGCGCCAAGTCTTCGACCACCAGCACTTCGTTTTTCGCCACGACATGACCGCAGACCGAAACGGAGCGCGGGGTTGAGCGTTCCCGCGCCAGATCCTCGGGCAATCCTATTTGTGATTTAAACCACTGCCGGTCGCGATCGATAAAAGTAACCAGGGCGATCGGCACCTGAAAAATCTTCGCCAGTTTCGCAGTCACGCGGTCGAATGCTTTGTCGGGTCCGGGCTCGAGCAAGTTCAGGCTTTGCAATTCCGCCAGCCGCGCATCTTCGTTTTCTCCGATCGGCGCGTTTTCCATTTCGTCGCCGAGCGGGAGGGCAAATTTCGCGAGTTGCACGACCGCTTCAGCGAGGGAAGTGACCACTTCATTCGCCCCGGAAGCGCGCAAGCGTTGCGCGGCATCGGCCAGTTTTTCCGTCGCGCCCCAGAAACCGACAACGATTTTTAGACCGGGAAGGCGGTCACGCAGTTTGGCGGTGAGATGACGGGCTTGAATGGAAGTGGAAGGCGCCACGACCGAAATGCAGACGGCTTCGGGCGCTGTCTTTTCCGCGAGATCGACCAGCGCGCTGCTCGCGAGCTCGGCCGGCGCATTCTCCGCTTCGAATCCTTGCTGGCGCAGCAGTTGGGTGAGCATCGCGCCTGCGATCTCATCGCGGAGCGCGCGCGCCGGGAGGCAAAGCACGCGGCAGGTGGGCGCGAGCGCGAGAGCGGGCGTCTGTTCGGCTACCGCGATGTCCGCTTCCACTTTCGATTCGGGCAGAGGGCGCGTGCCGAAATCTTCGATCACGTCCTGCACATTTTGTAAAACGGCGGTGCGTTCCTCGGGTTGCAAGGCGTCGCGTTGCGCGTCTGTCTCAGCCGCCGTCACCACTGGAATAAGAACCGAGTCGTAGAGCGCAGTGAGCGAATTTTCCTGCAGATAATTTTCCGCCAGCTCGCTCGCGTCATCGAATCCGCCCGCGAGAAGGCGATGATAACATTCCTCGTCCGGGGTGAGGGCGCGCTCTTCACTTAGGAGCACGCTCAAGAATTCAAGCTTCGGCACATGCCGGCCCATGACCGCAAGGCATACGGTCAACGGCGTCGAGAGAACCAACCCGAGCGGTCCCCAGAGCCAGGTCCAGAAAACCGCGGCCACAATCAGGGCGATCGAGGACACGCCGGTGCTCGATCCGTAAAGCCAAGGCTCGACCGCATTGGCGTTGATCAACTCGAGTGTGAGAAACATTCCCAGAGTGAGGAGCGGCCCGAGCCACGAAGTCGAGACGGCGAGCGAGAGAAAGAGCGGCAGCGCCGCGCCGATCCATGGGCCGATATAGGGAATGAAACGCAGGATGGCCGAGAGCACGCCCCAGAGCGCGGCGTTCGGCACTCCGATAAAATAGAGCCCGACCGCGACGCACGTTCCGTAAACGACATTGACCAGCAACTGCATCGTGAGGTAACGCGCCACTCGACTCCCG